>NZ_JBEYRP010000017.1:0-93582 GCF_040704085.1 Streptomyces sp. NPDC047841 | reverse complement strand
GGACGTACGGCTCCGGCTGTGTCGTGCGCGGTGTGCCGGCCCGGACGTACAGCCCCCGCCGTCGCGTCCCCCGTGCGCAGGCCCCGGAAATACGACCCGGCCGTATCGTGCCCGGTGCACCCGCCCCGGACGCGCACGCGTGTTTTGTGCAGCGTGGCGCGCGCATCGTGCAGGACGACGTGCCTGCCTCCTGCGCACACTCGGTGATCCAAGCCATCGGCGCACACCGGATGACAGGCGGAGGCAGAACTCAATGCGGACGTTCGTCCATACATCCCGTCCCTCGCGGGTCGTCTTCGGGTCCGGCACGGTGGACCGGCTCCGCGAGGAGGTCGAGCGGCTCGGCCGCTCCCGTGTCCTGCTGCTGTCCAGCCGGCCCCTGGCCCGCACCACCACACGGGTCCGCGAGGCGCTCGGGGACCTCGTGGCGGCGGAGTTCGGCGGTGCCGCCATGCACACCCCGTTCGAGGTGACCGAGCAGGCGCTCGACGTGCTCACCCACGCCTCGGCCGACGTGATCGTGGCCGTCGGCGGCGGCTCGACGACCGGCCTGTCCAAGGCGCTGGCCCTGCGTACCGACCTCCCGCAGGTGATCCTGCCGACCACCTACGCCGGTTCCGAGGTGACCCCGGTGCTCGGCGAGACCCGGGACGGGCGCAAGGTCACCCAGTCCTCCCCGGCGATCCTGCCCGAGACCGTCGTCTACGACGTCGACTTCACCCTCGCGCTGCCGCTGCCCCTCACGGTGACGAGCGGCGTCAACGCCCTCGCGCACGCCGTCGAGGCCCTCTACTCGGCCGACGCCGACCCGGTGACGGACCGGCAGGCCCTCGACGCGATCTCGGGCATCGCCCGGGCGCTGCCCCGGCTGGCCGCCGACCCGGCCGACCCGGAGGCCCGGGCCGGCCTGCTGCACGCCGCCTGGCTCGCCGGGACCTGTCTCGCCACGGTCGGCATGGGCCTGCACCACAAGCTCTGCCACACCCTCGGCGGCAGCTTCGGCCTGCCGCACGCCGAGACCCACACCGTCGTCCTGGCACACGCCATGGCGTACAACGCACCCGCCGTCCCCGACGTCATGCGCCGCATCGCCGACGCGCTCGGCGTGCCCGACGCGCCGAGCGGTGTGTACGACCTGATCGTCTCCCTGGGCGGCCCCACCTCGCTGCGCGACCTCGGCATGGCGGAGTCCGACCTGGCGCGCGCCGCCGAGCTGGCCGCCGCGACGCCGTACCCCAACCCGCGTGAGCTGACCACCGAGGGCATCGGTGAGCTGCTGGCCGGAGCCTGGCAGGGACGCCGCCCGCAGGGCCCGCCCTCGACGGAGGCGAAGCTGGCCCGGCTCACCGAGGAGGTGGTGGCCAGCTTCGCGCACGCCCCCGACCCCCGGGTCCGTACGCTGATGGCCGACCTCGTCCGGCACCTGCACACGTTCGTCGCGGCCAACGACGTCACGAACGCCGAATGGCAGTACGCCATCGACTTCCTCACTCGTACCGGGCAGATCTGCGGTCCGACCCGCCAGGAGTTCGTGCTGCTGTCCGACACGCTCGGCGTCTCCAGCGCGGTGGACCTGCTCACCAACTCCCGCACCCCCGGCACCACCCCGTCCGCGGTGCTCGGCCCCTTCTACGTGGAGGGCCCGCCCGAGGCCGCGCCCGGCAGCGACATCTCCGGCGGCCTGCCCGGCACCCCGCTGTGGGTGGACGTCCGCGTCACGGACGGCGAGGGCGAGCCGGTCAAGGACGCGGTGGTGGACGTGTGGCAGTCCAACGAGGACGGCTTCTACGACGTACAGCTCCCCGACCTGGAGGGACCGGTGCTGCGGGCCCGGCTGCGCAGCGACAGCCAGGGGCGGGTCACCTTCTGGTCCATCCTGCCCTCGTACTACCCGATCCCCGCCGACGGACCGGTCGGGCAGATGCTCGACGCGGTCGGCCGCCACCCCTACCGGGCGCCCCACCTGCACTTCATGTTCGACGCGCCCGGCCACCGCCGGCTCGTCACGCAGCTGTTCGTGGCCGGCGGAGCGTACCTGGACAGCGACACCGTCTTCGGCGTCAAGGACGAACTCGTCGTGGACTTCACCCCGGGGTCCGGTCCCGCCCCCGACGGCCGTCCGGTCGACGGCCCGTGGTGCCGGCTCGACTACACCTTCCGTCTCGCCCCCCAGGCCGGATGACCGAGGAGCGCACACCCATGACGACCACCGACCCGCTCGACGCCTACGACACCGACGTCCTCGTCGTCGGCAGCGGCCCCGCAGGCGGCTCGGCCGCCCTGCTGCTGGCCACCTACGGCGTCCGCACCCTGCTGGTGACGAAGTACGGATGGCTCGCCAACACCCCCCGGGCGCACATCACCAACCAGCGCACCATGGAGGTCCTGCGCGACCTCGGTGTCGAGTCCGAGGCGCTGGCCCTCGGCAGCCCCTCGCACCTGATGGGGGACACCGTGCTGTGCACGGCGCTCACGGGCGAGGAGATCGGCCGCATCCGCAGCTGGGGCACCGGCCCCGCGACGGCCACCGAGTACTCCGCCAAGAGCCCCTGCGAGATGATCGACCTGCCGCAGACCTATCTGGAGCCGATCCTCGTCGACAACGCGGCGGCCCGCGGCGCCAAGGTCCGCTTCGACACCGAGTTCATCAGCTTCGAACAGGACGGGGACGGGGTCACCGCCCTGCTGCGCGACCGGGTCCGGGGCGACGAGTTCACGGTCCGGGCCCGCTACCTGATCGGCGCCGACGGCGGACGCAGCGCGGTCGCCGGGCAACTCGGCCTGCCCTTCGCCGGCCGCATGGCCAAGGCCGGCAGCATGAACATCGTCTTCAAGGCCGACCTCGCCCGGTACTGCGCCCACCGTCCGAGCGTCCTGTACTGGGTGCTGCGGCCCGGCGCGGACACCGGAGGCATCGGCATGGGCCTGGTCCGCATGGTCCGCCCCTGGAACGAGTGGCTGCTGGTGTGGGGTTACGACATAGAGCAGCCGCCGCCGCGGGTCGACGAGGAGGCCGCGCGCACGATCGTCCGCGACCTCGTCGGCGATCCGGACCTGCCGGTGGAGATCACGTCGACCTCGCTGTGGACCGTCAACCACGCCTACGCCGAGGAGTACGCGAGCGGCAGGGTCTTCTGCGCCGGCGACGCCGTGCACCGCCATCCGCCGTCCAACGGACTGGGCTCCAACACCTCGGTCCAGGACGCGTACAACCTCGCGTGGAAACTCGCGATGGTGATCCGCGGTGAGGCGGGCCCCGCGCTGCTCGACAGCTACACGGCCGAACGCGCCCCCGTGGGGCGGCAGATCGTCGAACGGGCCAACCTCAGCCGCGACCAGTTCGGGCCGGTCTTCGACGTGCTCGGCGTCGGCGGCGGCAGCGACGCGGAGGCGATCGCCGAAGGGATCGCGGCGATACGGGCGCGGACACCCGAGGGCGCCAAGAAGAGGCGGCGGCTGGAAGAGGCGATCCAGCTGAAGAACTACGAGTTCAACGCGCACGGCGTGGAGATGAACCAGCGGTACGTCTCCGGCGCGGTGCTCCCCGACGACAGCCCGGCCGAAGTCTGGGCGGGCGACCGCGAGTTGGTGCACCAGCCGACGACCCGGCCGGGCGCCAAGCTGCCGCACGCCTGGCTGGTCGACGCACAGGGCGAGCGCGTCTCCACGCTGGACGCCGTCGGTCACGGAGTCTTCACCGTGCTGACCGGCCTGTCCGGCGGTGTCTGGGACACGGCCGCGCGCGCCTGCGCTGACGCCCTCGGCGTACCGCTGCGCGTGGTCCGCGTCGGTGACGACGACTACCGTGACGCCTACGGCGAGTGGAGCCGCGTCAGCGAGATCGCCGAGGACGGCGTGCTGCTGGTGCGCCCGGACGGACACGTCGCCTGGCGCCGGGCCACCGCCGCCGGGACCGACGAGGCGGCGCGGGACGAACTCCTCGGCGCGCTCCGCCACGTCCTGGCGCGGTAGGGGAGGACCCGGTCGGCCTCACCCCGCGGCACACCCTCACCGGGCGGCTGCGAGCGGCTGTGAGCGGGGGAGTGGGCAAGGGGTGCGGAACTCCCGTCGGGCCGCGGCGGGCGGGGCACCCGGACGGCGGAGGTGTGCGTCCGGGCGGGCCGGGCACCGGCGCTGGAACGCCGGGAGCCGTGGCCGCGCCGGTCAGCCCGCGCGGCGCAGTGCGGCGGGGGTGGTGCCGAGCCGGGCGCGCATCACCCGGGTGAGGTGCTCCTGGTGGGAGAACCCGCAGGCGACGGCCACCTCGGCGATCGGGTCGGTGCCGGCGCGCAGCAGCCGGCAGGCCCGCTCCAGGCGCAGGCCGAGCAGGAACTGGTGCGGCGACTGGCCCGTGCTCGCCCGGAACTGCCGGGTGAACTGGCTGCGGCTCAGTGAGGCCGCGTCGGCGAGGTCCGCGATCGGCAGCGGTTCGGCCAGCCGCTCCTCCATGAGCGCGCGGACGGCGGCGAGCCGGCGTGCGGACAGCCCGGTCCGCCGGTCCGCCGGCACGGCCTCCCGGACGCCGTGCCGGCGGGCGAGCTGTGCGGCGAGCATCCCGGTCAGGTGGTCGGTGTAGGTACGGGCCGACGGCTCCCACGAGCGCACCGCGCCGGCCAGCGCGAGCAGGAGCTGCTCGGCCAGGGGGTCGGTGGCGCCGAGTTCCTCGGACAGCTCCACGCGCCGTCCGTCGTTCGCCTCGCACAGCGCGTCGTCGGTGAGGTAGGCGTGGACCGTGTCGAGCGTGCCGCCCAGTTCGACGGCGAGCGTCCGGCCGGCCGGCTGCAGGAACAGCCCACCGGCCGGGATGGTCCTGGACCGGGTGACCGCACCCCGTCCCCGCCGCACGGTGACGGGGCCGCTCAGGTGCAGGATCAGCAGATGCGTGGGCGCCGGATCGAAGGCGGCACGATAGGGCTGCTCCTCCTGGACGGAGACGTACAGCCGCTCCCACCCGAGCCCGGCACTGCTGTGCCGCGTCCGTACGCCGGGTTGCCGAAGGATGCCGACGGTGTCGGCCAGGCCCAGCTCCGCCATGGTGCGACCTCCTCGTGGCACCGAATGTAGTTGAATAGTAAACCGTAATGGCGGGAACGGAAGGGTGTGCGGCATCACCGGCACACGGAACACGGTGGCGAGTGCGTCGCGGAACCGCTCAGGCGGCGCTCGTGGCCCGGTCGCACCGGGCCGGCGCCGGCACGGTCGCGAGGTACGCGGTCGCCAGGAGGCCGCCGGTGTCCCCTACCCGCGGCAGCAGCCTGCAGGCGGTGCCGAGTCGGAGCGCAGCCGTCGCCGCCGGAAGCCTTCCGGCTCCCGTACGACGTCGCCGGCCGCGGCTCGCGCCCCGATAGCCGTTCACGGGAGGGCGCTTGGGGGCCGGGTCACCGCCGCACGCGCAGCACCAGTCGCGGAAGACGCCTGACCAGCCAGGCGCTGGCCAGTCCGATCGCGGCACCGGCGGCGACGTCACTCGGGTAGTGGGCGCCTGACTGCACCCGCTCCACCGCCACCAGCGCGGCCGGCACCGCGCAGACCGCCCCGGCCGACGGCCACGAGGGGGCGACCGCAGCGGTGAAGGCCAGCGCGGCCGCGGTGTGCCCGGAGGCGAACGACGAGGAACCAGGCCGGTCCTCGACCCCGTCGTGGGGGATCCACTCCTTGGGCGGACGCGGGCGGTCGATCACCTGCTTGCACACACCGTTGCACACCAACTGCGCCAAGCCGAGGGCCGCGATGCCCGCCACCGCGGCCTTACGGCCCTTCCACCCGCCGACCCCGGCCATCACCGCGGCGGCACCCCACCACAGCTTGGTGGCTTCCGCCGTTTCCTCCACCACCGACAGCGTCCGGTGCACCTCGGGTTTCCGGCAGGAAGCCATCCGCTTGGTCAGCCGGCGGTCCATCTCACGCACTAGGGCAAGCAACCTCATGACCTGCTGGTATCCCGCGCTCACCGGATCACGCGCGTCCGGATCCGGCACACGTACCGACCCGTCCCCGCGGCGCCCTAGGCCGATGTGCCGAGGCAGGATCGGGCTGCGGGCGGGTTTCCACGCCCGGCCGCGTCGCTAGCGTGGGCGGTCAGCCACGATCACGCGCGTGCCGCTCCCGGCCTGTCCACGCACCCCGGTGGGGCGGACGGCCGCCACGTGGACGCACCCGAGGAGTTCGATGGCCATCAGCGGCCACCCATCCCTTCTCCCGGTCGAGTGCCGGCACGGCTCCCGTTCCGGCCCGCGCACCGGCAAGCCGCTCCCGCGGAGCCACACATGACCGAGCCCCCGGACGATCCCGCCGGGGAACGCGCCGACGCCGTCCGCAACCGCGCCCGGCTGCTGGAGGCGGCTGCCTGGCTGGTGGCCGAGCGCGGCGCCGAGCACCTGACGATGCATCAGGTCGCGCAGGCGGCCGGGGTGGGCAAGGGCACGCTCTTCCGCAGGTTCGGCGACCGCAACGGCCTCCTGCTGGCCCTGCTGGACGACGTCGAGGCGGACTTCCACGAGGCGTACACCTGCGGCCCGCCTCCGCTGGGGCCGGGAGCACCGGCGAAAGACCGGCTGACGGCCTTCGGGCGCGCTCTGATCGAGCGCGCCGCCGACGAGACGGACCTGGGCCCGGCGCTGGGACGCCAGATTCCCTGCGAACGGCGTCAGACCACGCACTACGGCCGGGCCTTACGCCACCACGTCCGCTCGCTCCTGCGCGAGGCGGGTGTCGTGGGCGACCACGCCCTGCTCGCCCACGCCCTGCTCGCCTTCGTGGACCTGGAGACCCTGGACGGCTTGCGCAGCGAGGAGCGGGTCACCACCGTGCGGCTGCAAGACACGTGGGCGGACCTGGTACGTCGGGTGACCGGCGCCGATGAGCGGTGAACGGCGCCCGATGACCTGACAGACGACGTGCCGAGATGCCGGAACAGGTGGGCGTCGGGGGTGGCGAGGCCGCCGCGGTGCCGGCAGGCCCCGGCGGCCGGCGGCGGCACGACGGTCACTTCCGGTACGTCCGCCGGAGGGGTGGCCGTCCGTCGGCCCGCCGGGCGGCTCCCCTGCGGGGCACCATGCGGGGAGCGGCCAGCGCGGCGGCCAGGGCCACGGCGGCGGCCAGCAGGAGGCTGACGCGCAAGCCGTGTTCGAAGCCGCCCGAGGCGGACAGCAGCGCGCCGAAGACCGCGACGGCGAGCGCTCCGCCGAGCTGCCGGCTGGTGTTGAAGACGCCGCCGGCGGTACCGGTGTGGTGCGCGGGAACGTGCTCCAGCAGCAACGCCGTGGTCGGCGGCATCACCAGCGGCCCGGACAGGCCGACGGGGATCAGCAGCAGCGAGGTCACCCACACCGGTACCGAGGCCGGTACCGCGGCCAGCGCTATGGATCCGGCCGCGATCAGGACCAGGCCGGCGACGACCGGAACCCGGGGGCCGGTGCGCTCGGCGACACGCGCGGAGAACGGTGTCAGCACCGCACTGAGCAGCATCATCGGCAGGAAGGCGACCCCGGCGCCCAGCGCGGACAGGCCGTGCTGCTGCTGGAAGTACAGCGAGTACAGGAACGGCAGCCCGTAGAAGCCGACCATGAAGGCGAACCCGATGCCGGTGGCGACGACCACGGTCGGGGAGCGGAAGAGAGCCAGCGGCACCATCGGGTGGGCCACCTTCGACTGCGCCGCGACGAACGCGCCGAGCGCCACGACCGCGACGCCGAGCGAGACCGGCACCCGAGGCGCGGTGAACCCGGCCGCTCCGGCCTCGATCGCGCCGAAGGCGAGGCCGCCCATCGCGAGGATGGCGGTGATCTGCCCGATCCAGTCGAACGGTGCCGACCGGGTCGGCGAGTGCGGAGCACGGGCCAGCAACAGCAGGGTGAGGGCGCCGACCGGCAGGTTGATCCAGAAGATCGCCCGCCAGGAGACCAGGCTCAGTACGCCGCCGAGGACCGGGCCCGCCGCGGCGGCGACGGCGCCGCCCATCGCCCACACCCCCACCGCGCGCGCCCGGCGGGCCGGGTCGGGGAACGCCTGGCGCACGAGTGCCATCGAAGTGGGCATGGCCACGGCCGCACCGATGCCCTGCACCGCGCGCGCGGCGATCAGCACCCCCAGCGACGGAGCCAGCCCGCACGCCACGGAGGCGACCCCGAACAGGACAAGCCCACAGGCGAACGCCTTGCGCGCGCCGATCCGGTCCGACAGGGCACCGGCCGACAGCAGCAGGGCGGCGAACATCAGCGTGTACGCGTCGACCACCCACTCCAGGCCGTTGATCCCGCCGCCCAGCGCGTCCCGGATCGAGGGCAGGGCGACGTTCACGATCGTCGCGTCCAGGGTGATCATGAAGAAGCCGAGGACGGCTGCCGCCAGCGTCGCCGTGGCGTGCCGGCCGGTACCGGGTGCGCCCACCTCCGGCGACCGGCGCGAGGAAGCGGTGAGAGGCATGACGGTGCGTGATCCTCACGTGTAGGGGACGGGTACGGGCTCGCCGGCCCGCTGACCCCTCCACAGCACCACACACACCGTCTGACCTGGGAGTCCTTGCGGGGAGGGGTACTGGCAGGGACCCTCCGCACCCCTGGTGTCCTACGCTGAACCCGTGCCGACCGACACCGTCCGCGAGGACATCCGCACCTTCCTCACCAGCCGACGTGCCCGCCTCACGCCGCGGCAGGCCGGTCTGCCCGACTTCGGCGGGCGGCGGCAGGTCAGCGGCCTGCGGCGCTCGGAGGTCGCCCAGCTCGCCGCGATCAGCGTCGAGTACTACACGCGCCTGGAGCGCGGCAACGTCGGCGGCGTGTCCCAGGAGATCCTCGACAGCCTCGCCGCCGCCCTCCGGCTCGACGACGTCGAACGTGCCCACCTGAACGCCCTGGTGCGCGCCGCCAACGCGCGCCGGCGCGCCGGTGACCGCGACGGTGGCGCCGTACACGTACGGGACAGCGTCCAGCAGGTCCTCGACGCCATGACCGGCGCCGCCGCCTTCGTCCGCAACGCCCACCTCGACGTCCTCGCCACGAACCAGCTCGCCCGCGCCCTGTACGAAGAGGCGCTCGACACCGCCGGGGAACCCCCCAACCTGGCACGCTTCGTCTTCCTCGACCCGCGCGCACACCGCTTCTACCGCGACTGGAACGGCATCGCCCACGACGCCGTCGGCAGCCTGCGCGCCGAAGCCGCCCGCACGCCCGGCGACACCGACCTCGCCGACCTCATCGACGAACTCGCCTCCCGCAGCGCCGAATTCGCCGACCGCTGGGACGCACACGACGTCGAGTACTACCGCAGCGGCCGGCAGCGCTTCCACCACCCCGCCGTCGGTGACCTCGACCTCGACTACGACGCCCTCGAAATCCCCGCCGACCCCGGCCTGACGATCGTCACCTACACCCTCGCCCCCACCGCACCCCACGCCCCCACGTTCCTCCGGCTTCACCACCACATGCCGGCTCCCGCCACGGGGCCGGACCCGGCGGCGCGGTGACACGGAGCCCGACGACGCCTCCCGGTGCGGGGAGGGGACGGCGCCGGCCGCCGGGTGGGCGCGCACGTCAGCCGGCGGAGCCGTCGCCGGAAGAGGCCTCGGCCGCGCGGCAGGCCGCGCACACGACCTGCGCGGCGGGCCCGTAGCGGCGCGTCAACCCCTGGCAGCGTGCGCAGTAGCCGACCTGGTTCGGAGTACAGCCGAGCAACAGGGCGGCCGCGGCTCGATCCGTCGAAGGGGCGATGCGCCGAGGCATCTCCTCCACGTGTCCGAATGTACGGCCGTCCGCCGCTCCGGGCAGCTCGTCAGGGCCTCGGCACGCACGCCGGGGCCGTGCGGGCAGAGCGTGCGGGACGGGAGCGCGCGACCCGTACGGCTGTGCCACCGTGGCACGGAGGGACGCGTAAGAGGCGAGCGCAGCCACGGGAGGCGTCATGAGCATCGGTCCTGCCCGTCAAGGAGACCCGGACGACGGGGCGGCACCCGCGGGGCGGCCCGGACGCAGGCGCTTCCTCGGAGCGTGCGCCGGCCTCGGGCTCGCCTCGATGACGGCGGCCTGCGACGCGTCCCCTCCCGCCCACGGACGCCCCCGGGCGGCCCTGTCCCACCGGCCCGAAGCGGAACGGGACCGGCCCGGGACACCCGATTGGCGTATCACCTCCCGGGGCCCCGCCCCGGCCGTCGCCGGCTACGCGGACCGGGTGAGCGTGACACCCGGCGAGGAGTGCGGCCTGTACGTGTCGACGACCGCGTCGTCCTTCCGGGTCTCGGCCTTCCGCGTCGGCTGGTACGGCGGCAGCCAGGCCCGGCTCGTATGGTCGTCCGGGCGCGTAGGCGGCCGCGTCCAGCCGGAACCCCGCTTCCTGCCGGACACCCGCACCGTGCGCGCGGACTGGCCGCGCACGCTCACCGTCGGCACGGCCGGCTGGCCGGAGGGCGCGTACCTGCTGCGGCTGGACGCGGACAGCGGCCACCAGCGCTACATCCCGCTGATCGTGCGCTCCACGCGGGGCACGGGCCGAACGGTCCTGATCCACGCCCCCGCCACCTGGCAGGCGTACAACCGCTGGGGCGGCTACAGCCTCTACGCCGGTGCCTCCGGCGCGTACGCCACCCGCTCCCTGGCCGTCAGCTTCGACCGCCCCTACGACGCCGACGGCGCGGAGAAGTTCATGGTGTACGAACGGGCGGCGGTGGTCCTGGCGGAACGGCTCGGCATACCCCTCGCCTACACCACCGGCACGGACGTGCACCGCGACCCGGAGATCCTGCGCGGCGCGGCCGCGGTGGTCTGCCTGGGGCACGACGAGTACTGGACCCCTCAGCAGCGCCGGCATGTCGCCCAGGCCCGCGACGCCGGCACCAACGTGCTCTTCCTCGGCGCCAACACGTGTTTCCGCCGGGTCCGCCTCGCGCAGGGGGAGACACGGCCGGACCGTACGGTGGTCTGCTACAAGACCTCCGTACGGTCGGACCCGCTCTACACCACCCAGCCCGCCCTGGCGACCACCGACTTCCGCCAGTCCCCGGCGCCGGATCCGGAATCCTCGCTCACGGGAGTGCTCTACGAGGGGTACCCGACGGACGCTTCGTACGTGGTCCACGCGGCGGACCACTGGCTGTACGAGGGAACGGGCGTACGGCCCGGCGACGCCTTCGACCATCTGGTCGGTGTCGAGTACGACCGGGTCACACCCGCGGCCCCCGTCCCCGGGCCGCTGGAGATCACGGCCCACTCGCCTCTGGTGTGCGGTGGCCGGCGCAGCCACAGCGACTCCGCCTACTACACGGCTGCCGGCGGTGCGGGCGTGTTCGCCACCGGCACCATGCGCTGGGTGGAGGCCCTCATGGCCGGCACCCCCGACGGCGGCCGCGACCACGGAATGGACGCCCGGACCCGCGCCTTCGTGACCCGCACGACGGAGAACGCCCTGCACGCCTTCGCGCAGGGTCCCGCCGCCCGACACCGCCCGGCGGCCCGTGCGAACATCAGCGAGCTGTACAGGACCCGTACATGAGGCGGCACCGCGGAATCCGCACCTTCAGCCCGCGGCTCAGCCCTCCTCCGGCACCCGCGATCCTTCCTCCTCACGGCTGAAGGCATAGGCGCGCTCCACGCGCGCGACCTCCACGCTGTACGAGGAGTACCAGCGCTCACGTCCGAGCCGCTGTGCCTCGACATGTTCGGGATGAGCCTTCCATGCCGCTATCGAGGCCTCGTCCGCGTAGTAGATGACGACGAGATCCCGGCCGTCCTCGTCCGTCAGCGACTCACGGCCGAGATAGCCGGGCTGCGTCTCACCGAGTTCGGCCATGCGCTCGCCCATCGCGGCATAGCCGTCGAGATCCGCGGCGGGCCGGGTAGTGATGATCACGGCGTAATACGGCGGCTTGGGACGGACGAACGAGGTGGTCATCTGAGGAGCCCTCCGTCAGTAAGGAGCGTGGCAGCCAAGACTACTGGCGTTACCCACCTCCAGTCCCGAGTGATTTTTGGATCGGCTAGGTTTGCCCCATGTTCGAAGGCAAGCTGGTCAGACTGCGCGCGCTGCGCCCCGAAGACGCCGAGCACCATGTGCGGTGGCGCAACGACCCGGAGGTGGTTCGCTGGGCCGCGGCGGGAGACCCGCTGTTCGGCCCGGTCACAGCGGAAGCGATCCAGCTGGGCTTCGACACCATGCTGCGACTGAACCCCAGGGAGTCGGCCGTGTTCACGGTCGAGGACCTGGCGGACGGGAGCGTGATCGGCATGGCCGACTACCGGGACCTGGACCCCTACGCCGGAGTGGCCACCCTGGGAGTCACCATCGGTGAGCGGGAGTTCTGGGGCCGCGGCCACGGCAGTGACGCGTTGCGGCTGCTCGTGGACCACCTGTTCGGCGCGTACTGCCTGAGCCGGCTGGAGCTGGACACCTGGAGCGGCAACGAGCGTGCCGTGCGCGCCTTCACCAGGCTGGGCTTCCGCGAAGAAGGCCGCCGCCGCTCGGCCGTGCCGGTGGCGGGAGAGCGCTACGACCGTGTGCTCTTCGGCATGCTGCGCGAGGAGTGGGCGAACCGCACGTGAACGCCGGCCGCGGCCCGTTCTCCGCTCACACCCCCGCGGACGCCAAGCGGATGGCGCAGAAGCGCGGTACCTCCCCCATGTCGTACCAGTGCCTGATACAGGGCGAGGACCTCCTCCTGGCCGGCCTCCCCGGAGAGGGCGTGATCGGTGGGCCGGCGCCGGAACTCGACGTGGTGAGCGCCGAGTTCGGCCTCGGTCCGCGCCGGATCGGTGGTGCGCAGGAGCGTGTCCCGACCGCTGTCGGGCATGATCTGCAGGACTGTCACTTGCTCTCTCCTTGTCGTGTCTCCTCGTAGCGGCGCCTGACGGTTCGTCGGATCGTCAGGCGTGTGTGGTCCGGGCGGTTCGGCGGAGGCCGGGTGGGGGACGCGTACGCGGTGCGCGGCGAACAGCTCGTAGCCGCGCAGGCGTTCGCGCCCGTTCAGCTCTTCCAGCTCGGTGATCACCGCGAGCCCGCAGACCGTTGCCCCGCAGGCCTCGACGAGCCGGGTCGGGCGCCGGCCTGCACCTCGAGTGAGTCGGCGCCGTACTCCAGGCCGTAGTCCACCGACAGCGCGTCACCGGGCAGCTTCCCGGGCTTGCGGCCGAGCACCAGCGGACTGCCCGTCCGTTGCGCGACGATGGCGCCGAGAGGGAAACCGCGCGCCTCCAGGGCGCGTACGACGTCGCTCCGGCCCCGGAACCTCTGCGTCACACCCGGGGCGATGTCGTCGAGCAGCGCGTGGTCCCGGTAGACCCACGCCAGGTCCTGGAAGGCCACCCCGTCGTGGAGGGAAGTCCGGCACCTCCCGGCAGCGCGAGGCGATGCGCCGGGACAGGACCACCGGATCGGGCCCCCTGGCGGAGCGGCCGCGTGCCACCTGCTCCGGAGCGACCGGCCGGCCCGCGTGGTGGGTCACCTCGTCGGCGGGACGTTCCTCGACGGCGATGTCCCGGCCGGTGGCGGTCGAGGGGTCCCGTGTCGATTCGGGCGCCACGACGACGAACGGCACACCGGCCCGGGCCGCCGCGGCGGCGAGGGAGTATGTGCCCACCTTGTTGGCGACGTCCCCGTTCCCGGCGATCCGGTCCGCGCCGACCAGTACGCAGTCCACCATCGCCCTGCCGAGGGCGGCGCGGCCCGCGGAGTCGACGCACAGGCGGTGCGGGATGCCGGCCTCGGCCAGTTCCCAGGTGGTCAGCCGGGCACCGTGGAGCAAGGGGCGCGTCTCGTCGACCAGCACCTCCTCGACCAGCCCCTCGGTTGCGAGGTCGCGGACCGCTCCCAGGGCCGTGCCCCAGGCCGTGGTGGCCAGGCGCCCGGTGTTGCAGTGGGTGACAACGCGTAATGGCCGCCGTGGGCAGAGCACTTTCCCCAGGTCGGCGGCGCGCCGGGCCGCCGCCCGGTTGATCTCCTCGTCCTCCCGCAGCATGGCCCGGGCTTCGGCGAGGACGGCCTCGGGGCCTTCCCCGAGCCTGGACAGGGCGCGGTGGACTCCCCGGGAGAGACTGACGGCGGTGGGCCGGGCCCCGGCGATGCGTGCCGCGTCCGCGTGGACGGCGGCCGTGTCGACGACTCCGCCGGCACTGCGCCGGACGGCCGACAGGGCGACGCCCAGGGCGCCGGCGACCCCGATGGCGGGGGCTCCGCGTATGGCCAGCGATGGGAATCGGGTCAGGGCTGCTCGTCCGCACGGGTACGCCGGCGGTAGGCGGCGGCGTTGATCCTGCTGCCGCAGCTCCGCTTGGAGCACCAGCGGCGGGTACCCGCCTGGGAGCGGTCGACGAAGAGACGGGTGCAGGGCTCACCGGAGCAGTGCCGGATCAGCAGGTGGTCGGGCCCGCCGAGCAGGTCGCTGGCGCTCGCCCCGAGGGTGGCCAGCACCTCCTGGACCCCGCCGCGGCGTTCCACCCGGCCCACGGCGTGGAGCGTGAGACGGACCGGTGGGTGCGCGGCGGCCCGCCGGACCCGGGCGACGTCCGCGGAGTCGTACGGTTCCCCTTCCGCGGCCGCCAGGGCCAGCCGGTAGACCGCCTCACGCAGCGCGCGTGCCTCGGCCAGTTCCGCGTGGCTCACCGCCTCCAACCGGTCGACCACCCCCGCCTCGACGGCCCAGCGGGCGAAGTCCTCCGGCTCGCCCAGCAGTTCCCTCCGGCGAGTCGTGCGCCACGCCATGGTGGCGGCGAAATCAAGGGCGAGGTGATCACTGACGAAGGCGAAGCTCACCCCCCGAGTATGAGCGGTCCGGACGCCGGACACACATGCCGTCATACCTTCAGGGTATGACGTAGAAGGCGAGCCGCGTCGAGCGCCATGCCGCGCACGCGGCACGTGGAGCGCCCGAGCAGCGGGGTCCCGGTCTGGAGGCAAGCGGTGCGTACGCAGACGTCAGTGAAGCCGGAACGGCGTTCAAGCATGCGGAAGTGGGTGCTCGTCCCGTACCTCCAGGTGGCCCTGCTGGTGCGCCTCGCCTCCGAAGGAGCACGAGTCGGCCTGGTGGTGCTCGCCGTGGACCGCACGCGCAGCACCGGCTTCGGAGGCGCCCTCGTCGCGGCCCTGCTGGTGCCCAGTGTCGTCGCCGCCCCGCTGGCCGGCGCCCTCGCCGACCGGGTCCGGCGACGCCGGCTGTTCCACGGTGGCTGCCTGGTCTTCTACGGGACGGGACTGGCCGCCGTGGCGATGCTCGTCGGACGGGCCTCCGCCCTCCTCGTCCTGGCCGTGGCGGCCGCCGCGGGCTGCTGCACCCCCCTGCTGACCGGGGGCCTGACCAGCCTGCTGGGCGACCTGCTGCCGCCCGCGGCGCTGGGCCGTGCCTTCAGCCTGGACGCCGTCTCCTACAACCTGGCCGGAATCGCCGGGCCGGCCCTCGCCTCCACCCTCGCCGCGGCAGCCGGTCCCGCCCGCGCCCTCGCGGCACTGGGCGCCGGAGCCGCCGCGGGCGGTGCGCTCGTCTTCGCCCTGCCGCTGAAACCCCGCGTCCCGGGAACCCCTGTCCCGCGCCCCGCCGATCTGGGTGCCGCAGTCGTCCTGCTGCTCCGCGACCCGCCGCTGCGCTCGCTCACGTGGGCCAGCGCGGTGGGCCAGCTCGGGATCGGGGCGTTGCCCGTGGCCTGTGTGATGCTCGCCGTCCGCTACCAGACGCCCTGGGCCGCCGGGGGTCTGATGACCGCCATGTCGCTCGGCTCGCTGACCGGCTCCCTGGTGTACGCCTGGCGGCCGTGGGGCACCCGCCGCCCCGAACTGACCGTCCTCGTCATGCTGTTCGCCACCGGAGCGGCGCTGGCCACCGTGCCCTGGACGGACAGTGCCGGCGCGACGGCCGGCGGCTTCGCTCTGGCCGGGTGCTGCACCGGCCCGCTCTTCGCCGCCCTGCTGACCGGGCGTGACCGCTACGCGCCCCCGGCCGCCCGCACCCAGGTGTTCACCCTGGGAGCCGGCATCAAGGGCGCCTTCGCCGCGGGCGGGGCCGCGCTCGCGGGCGGCTGGCAGTCAGCCGGGTTGGGAGGTCTCGTCGCGGCGGTGGCAGGCTGCCAGGTCCTCGCGGCGGCCCTGGGCGCGCTCCTGCTCAGGGAACGACGTATCAGCGGGTCAATAGGAAGGCGGCGGCCAGCATGACGAGCACGGAGACACCACAGAACGCGAGGTGCGAGCGCGGATAGTCGTACCGCTCGCGCGTCACTCCGTTGTTGATCTCGTGCGCCCACACCGCGAACAGCTTGCGGCTCGGGTACATGCCGATCGTCAGCCCGATGAGCGCGAACGAGCACAGGACGAGCATGTCCGCCAGAGCGAAGCCGCGCCAGGACCCGAAGGCCACCGCTCCGGTGCCGCACACCACCCAGATGAAGGGATAGACCGTCCAGAACCTCTGCATCGGTATCCATGCGGCCATGGCGGAGCAGTGGATCACGAGGGCGGTGACAGCCAACAGCCACGGCCCGTCCGTGGTGAGCGACGTGAACACGGCCTTCCCTCAGAGTCGTTGAACCCGCCAAAGAGTAACAGCGAGGTAAGGAAGGACCGTTGGGCATCACTGGTCACGGGCCGTCAACGGGCACCAGCCCACCCCGTTGTGCGCGGCCGCGTGCTGGGGACACACCGAGACGGTACGTGAACTGTTGACGCGCGGGGCCGACCCGAACCTACGGGAAGACCACGGAACGGGCTGGGCACCCCTGGACCGGGCGAACAACGGCCCCCACCCCGAGAGCGTCCGGCTCCTCACGGCAGCCGGAGCGAAGCCCTTCATGAAGTCGATGAGCTGGACGGTGTCGCGCGAGATGATCCAAGGCCCCCCGGCGCCCCCGCCCGTCAGTGGCCGGCGCTCTGGCCGCCGTCGACGTGGAGGATCTCTCCGGTGACGAAGGGCGCGTTCTCGAGGTAGACGATCGCGTCGACGACGTCACTGATCTCGCCTGCCCGGCCGAGAGGGTGGAGGGCGGCCAGCATGTCGTCGGAGTCGTCCGAGTGCATGGGGGTCTTGACGACGCCGAGGGCGACGGCGTTGCTGCGGACGCCCCGGCCGGCGTACTCGATCGCCAGGGCCTTGGTGGCGGACTGCAGACCCCCCTTGGTCAGGGAGGCCAGCACGGAGGGCACGGCGGAGTTGGCGTGGTCGACCAGGCTGGTGGTGATCTGGACGATGTGTCCGCCTCCCTGGCGGGTCATCTGTTCGACCGCGAGTTGGGTAATGCGGAAGAACCCGGTCAGATTGACACCCGTCACCGCTTCGTAGTCGTCCTGCGTGTACTCGGTGAACGGCTTCCCGATGAAGATGCCCGCGTTGTTGACCAGTGTGTCGATGCGCCCGAAGCGTTCCAGTCCGGCGGCGATGACGCGCTCGGCGGTGGCGGGGTCGGCGATGTCACCGCGCACGGTGACGACGCCGGGGTCCTCCGGCGCGGCGATGCCACGGGCGGTGGCGACCACGCCGTACCCGAGCTTGCGGTAGGCGTCCACCAGCCCGGCACCGATGCCCTGCGACGCACCGGTGACGACCGCGACCTTCTCCACGGGAGTACTCATGACTGTCCTCTCGGCCGGGACCGCGCGCAAAAAACACTTTCACCGACATACTGACCGAGAATCCCCCGGAGGGCGCTTCGGGCGACCCTCACGCTCCGCGACGCTCCCATGCGCTGGGAGTCCTGGCCTGTCACCTGGGAGACGACAGGTCCCGGCCCAGGCACTCCTGGCCTTTGCCTCCCTCCGTACGGCCGCCTGGGTTCGCGTAGTCGACCGATCGGTCCACGACCTCCGGTCGCGCTCTTCACCGATCCCCTTACCGGAGGCAGAGATCAGCGTGAACTCGTCGGCCGGGCCCTGGCCGGCCGGCGCGAGCAGGCCGTGATCGCCACGAAGGTCGGTTTGGAGTGCATCGACCCCGTCGGCGGCCCCGGCGGCGCCCCACTGGTCAGGCCCAACGGCCGGCCCGAACACGTCCGTGCCGCCCTCGACGCCGGCCTGCGCCGCCTGGGCACCGATCACGTCGACCTCTACCAGCTCCACCGCGGCGACCCCGCCGTACCGTTCGAGGAGACCTGGGGCGCCCTGGCGGAGGCGGTCACGGCCGGCAAGGCGCGTCACATCGGCGTCCGAAGTGAGCGTCGAGCAGATCAGGCGCGCCCAGACCATCCACCCGGTCACCACCGTGCAGTCCGAGTTCTCCCTGTGGACCCGCGACGTCCAAGCGGAGGTCCTGCCCTACTGCGAGGCACAGGGCATCGGCCTGCTGCCGTGCTCGCCGCTGGGCCGCGGCTTCCTCCTGGGCCGGTTCAGCTCCTTCGACGAACTGCCGGAGAACGACCAGCGGCGGCGACTGCCCCGGTTCCAGCAGGACAACCTGCGGGCCAACCTCGCCATCGCCACCAAGGTCCGCGAGGTCGCCGACCGCGTCGGCGCGGCCCCCGCGCAGGTCGCGCTGGCCTGGCTCGTCGCCCAGGGCGAGCATGTCGTCCCCATCCCCGGCACCAAGACACCGAAGTACCTCGCCGAGAACGCGGGCGGTGCGGACGTCCGGCTGTCTACGGCCGACCTCGCCCAGCTCGACAGCATCCCGGCCCCCGTCGGAGCCCGGTACTGAGCCTCGCCCGGCGCCGGCGGGAAGCGGCCGGGACGGACCGTCGAGGGCCTGGCGGGTACGGCGTCCCAGGTGTGCTGTCCCGGTATGTTGGTGACACGCATGCCGGGTGCTTGAGCGCCGCAGGAGGCTGAGGCTCCCAGCAGGGAGGACACCGGTCCTGGAGCCCGCGCCCATGGCGGGCGCAAGCTGGGGCTGTGGACATCGGACAGCACACCTGGGGCCCGCTGATGAGGCGGCCGGCCACCGCCTCGAATCCACCCCCCAGCCGGCCCACGCGGAACCGGCGGACCTCGCGACCGCCGCAGGCCGGCCCGGACGAAGGGGCCCCGAGTACGTGATCCGCGACTGGACCGTCGAGCATCCCGAGGAAGACCGCATGACCGAGACGCCGTCACCCCGCCGGGCCCGAGTCGGGGGGGAGGCGATCCGCTCACCCTGGGCCCACATCGCACAGGCCGCCGCCGCCCTGGCGACCGGAATGGGAGTGGGACGCTTCGTCTACACCCCGATCCTGCCGCTGATGCACGCACAGGCGGGACTGTCGGCCGAGGCAGGGGCGAACCTGGCCACCGCCAACTACGTGGGGTACCTGGTCGGGGCGCTTGCCGGGACCTTGCTGCCGCGGCTGGTGCGTTCCGCGGCCGTGCTGCGCGGCAGCCTCCTGGGACTGACCGCCTCCCTGGCCGCGATGCCACTGGCCCACTCCACCACCCCGTGGCTGCTGCTCAGGCTGGCCGCCGGGGCCTTCAGCGCCCTGATCTTCGTCATCGCCGCGAGTTCCCTGCTCAGCCATCTGCGCGACCACCCGGCCCACCTGCCTGGCTGGGCGTTCGGCGGAGTCGGCGCCGGGATCGCCCTGTCGGGCCTGCTCGTGCTGGTGCTGCGCACGGTCGGCACCTGGCGGGTGGCGTGGTGGGCCTCCGCCGCTCTGGCCGCGGCACTCGCCCTCGCCGCGTGGGGCCTGCGACCCGAGCCGGCGCCCCGGCCCACCTCGTCCGCGGCGCACACGCACGCCGGAAGCGACGGACCCGGCACCAAGCGCTGGTTCAACACCCTGTTCGCCTCCTACACACTGGAGGGGATCGGGTACATCATCGCCGGCACGTTCCTGGTCGCGGCCATCGAGCAGGCCTCGCCCGGCTGGATCGGCAGCGGCGCCTGGGTGCTGGTGGGCCTGGCAGCCGTTCCGTCCTCCGCGGTGTGGGCCGGCCTGGGACGCCGCTGGTCCCGCCCGGACCTGCTGCTGGCCGCGCTCGGTGTGCAGGCCGTGGGCATCGCCTTGCCCGCACTGGTCGGCGGGGTGGCGGCGGCACTGATCTCCGCCGTGCTCTTCGGCTCGACCTTCATCGGCGTGAGCACGCTGGCCCTCGCGACCGGCGCGCATCTACGGTTCCCCCGCGCCGTGGCCCTGTTGACCGCCGGATACTCGATCGGTCAGATCCTGGGCCCGCTGATCGCCAGGCCCTTGCTGCACCACGGCTACCACCAGGCCCTGATCCTGGCCTCTGTGGTCGTCCTGGCCGCGGCGCTCGCCGCCCTGGTTCTCCGCATCGGCTTCCCGCACCACGTACCGGCACCGGGTGACCTCGTCCGGCGCCCGACGACGGCCCCCGGCCGCCGGCAGGGCTAGGGAACGCCGGCTCCGACTACACGGAATTCATCTCATGCGGAAATCATCTCACTTGAGGAGTTCAAGCAGCCGATCCGCCAGAATCGCCGCCGAATGAGGGTTCTGGCCGGTGATGAGGTTGCGGTCCTCCACCATGTACGGCTCCCAGATGGGACCGCGGCTGAAGTCGACGCCGACCTTCTCCTTCAACTCGGTCTCCAGCAGCCACGGTACCCGGGACGCGAGCCCGACACCCTCCTCCTCCTCGTCGGTGAAACACGTGATCCTGTACCCCTTGAAGGGCGACTCGCCGTGAATCCTGGTGGCGAGGATCGCGGAAGGGGCGTGGCACACGATCGCGAGCGGCTTGCCCGAGGCGAGTTGCGCCGTCAGCAGCCGGCCGGCGTCGGCGTCGACCGACAAGTCCGCCATCGGGCCGTGGCCACCGGGCAAGTACACCGCGTCGTAGTCCTCGAGACGGACGTCCGACAGCTTCAGGGGCCGACGCATCACCTCCGCGGACCGGATGATGGCCTCCAGTTCGAGAGCGCCTTCCTCACCGCCCGCCATGGAGGGGCGCAGGCTCATCATGTCGACGTTGGGGGTCACGCCACCCGGTGTCGCCACCACGACCTCATGGCCGGCTTCCGTGATCTTCTTGTACGGCACGGCGAACTCTTCAGCCCAATAGCCGGTCGCGTATCTGGTGCCGTCCTTGAGTATCCAGTACGTCGCCCCGCTCACTATGAAGAGTATTCTCGCCATCGCGCTCCGCCTCCTCGACCCCGCCCGAGTCGTTGTGGAATTTGACTTTTTGCCACCCTAAGCGCGCACTCGGCCCACCGCATGTCGGCGCTTTTCTGCGGGATCTTCGAAGCACCGGAGGCCCTCCTTCAGGGCCTGCGGCCGTGGAAGGTGCGGCGCAGGTCGCTCACCCAGGCGTCGGGGTTCTCCCAGGGGATGAAGTGGCCTCCGTGGTCGTGGGCGTTGACGTTGACGTGGTTGAACCAATCGGCCTGTGGACCGGTCTTGAACGCCCGGACGCGCTCGTCGGCGGTGCGGATGCCGGGTGGGTTCTCGTACGTGACGAAGGTGAGGCCGACCGGGGCCTGCACGACCGGGGTGCGGTCGTGGGCGGGGGCCCACGGGTAGCGGTTGGCGTTGGCGTAGTAACGCATCGACGTGGCGATGGAGTTGTTCACCCAGAAGATGGTGGCGTGGGTGAGCAGGTCGTCCTTGGTGAAGACGGATTCGAGGTCGCCGGCGTTGTCGCTCCAGGCGTTCCAGCGCTCCAGCAGCCAGGCGAGCAGTCCGGCGGGTGAGTCGCTCAGCCCGTGGGCCAGGGTGGCGCCGTCCAGCATGTGCACGGCGAGGTGGGACGCCCAGCGGTGGTCCTGCTCGATGATCCGGGCGCGGACGTCGGCGGGCTGGTCGTCGCCGAGGGGGCGGTTCCGGGCGAAGTCCCATGCGCGGGGGCCGTTGAAGAAGTCGAGCGGCAGACCGGAACCGATGTGGATGCCGTACAGCTCGTCGGCGTACTTGTGGCCGAGCTGGCTGGAGACGACGCCGCCGATGTCGCAGCCTCCGGCGGCGTACTTCTCGTACCCCAGGGTCTCGGTCATCAGGGTGTGCCAGAGGTCGGCGACCTTCCAGAAGTTGACGTCCGGGAAGCCGGTGAGCGGGCCGGGGAAACCGAAGCCGGGCAGGGACGGCACGATGACGTCGAACGCGTCGGCGGGGTCGCCGCCGAACGCGGCCGGATCGGCGAGCGGGCCGATCACCTTCGACCAGTGCCAGAACGTCCACGGCCAGCCGTGGGTGAGGATCAACGGGATCGGGCGGGGACCGCGGCCGGGCTTGCGCATGAAGTGCACCGGGACACCGGCGACGCTCACCTGGTAGTGCTCGTGGACGTTGATGGCGGCCTCCGCCTTCCGCCAGTCGTAGCCGTCCCGCCAGTAGGCGACCAGCTCACGGAGACAGCCGGCCGGGACGCCGTAGGACCAGTCCTCGTTCCCCTCGTCCAGCGGCGGACGGGTCAGCGTGAGACGGGCGCGCAGGTCGTCGAGCACCTCGTCGGACACATGGATCGAGGTGGGGACCAGGGGGAAGGCGCGCGGGATGATCATGCCGTGATTCCTTACTGGACAGGGGGCGAAGCGGTGCCGTGGGCCTGTGGGGTGGACAGGCGGCGAGCCTGGCCGTTTCAAGGAGCGGGGGCAGCGATGCGACGAGTGCCTTGCCGGTGACGCTGGGCGAGCAGGCCGGCCAGACCACCGATGCACTCCTTTCGCCGCGACACGACCATCTTGGCACCGGCGAACGGGACTTGAGGCAGCACGCCCGGCTACGGTGCCGCGGTCCAGCCGCAGCGAAGCCGCGGCCACCGAAGCC
The DNA here is from genome assembly GCF_040704085.1 of Streptomyces sp. NPDC047841. NCBI lineage: Bacteria > Bacillati > Actinomycetota > Actinomycetes > Kitasatosporales > Streptomycetaceae > Streptomyces > Streptomyces sp. NPDC047841. The sequence goes on along the minus strand of NZ_JBEYRP010000017.1, from coordinate 70,990 downwards.
GTGGCGCTGCGCCGGGCCCATGCCCCATGCCGGGCGGTAGGACGGCGTAGGTTCGCGCTACGAGCACGGACGGAGACCACACGACTCGTCGCGCCCCGCACGCCCACGGGACGCTCACCCGTCCGGCCGATGCCTTCCCGGGTGCGCCTGCCGCGCCGTGCGGGGCGACATACGCGGTCCCGGTGGTACGGGGGAGGCCACCGGGACGACGGCGGCCTGCTCGGCACCGTTCACCCGGATGCAGGGATCGCGGGACGCGTCCGGATGCGGCCGTTCGGGCCACCGGATCCGGGGCGACGTGGTCCACTCGATCGGACCGTATCCGACTCATGGACGAATGATCGAATGACAGGGCCCCGGTCGGGGTAGAACGGACGATGGCATCGCCCCGCAGGGGGAGATGCCGCTACTTACTCCGGCCGGCACCCCCGGCAAGATCGAAGGACGCAGTATGGCCAGCGGCACCGTGAAGTGGTTCAACTCCGAGAAGGGTTTCGGTTTCATCGCCCAGGACGGCGGCGGACCGGACGTCTTCGCCCACTACTCCAACATCTCCGGCAATGGCTACCGCGAGCTGGTCGAGGGCGAGACGGTCACGTTCGACGTCACCCAGGGCCAGAAGGGTCCCCAGGCCGAGAACATCGTCCGCGGCTGACGTCCCTCACCCGACCTGCGGAGCCCTGTGCAGAGCGGCACCACCCACGCCGGGTGGAGCAGCTCGGTAGCCGGCTGGGCACATGACCCAGAGGCCGCAGGTTCGACTCCTGACCCGCTACAAAAGACGGGGGCCCGGCATCGGCCGGGCCCCTGACGCGTTCCTGCGCACATTGCGGGAAGGCGCTCGGTTCCCAGCGACGGCAGGGGGCCATGGCCCGGCCACCCGGTGTTCGAGGTTGACCCGGTGGTTGTCCGGTTCGAACCGTGGCACGGGCCTTCGGCGGGGTAGCCGCTGTTGTGATCGATACAGAGCGGCTGAGGCGTCCGCTCGCAGGAAAGGAGAGGAGCCGCATGGCTACCGGCGCGGAGTCGGCGAGGATCACGGCGAAGGTCCAAGGCAAGGACATCACCTTGGACGGCCCGCTGACGAAGGACGAGATCCGGAGCAGGATCTGGTGGTGGCAGAGCGACGGCACCACCCACGACGACTCCCACAAGGACGTGATCACGACCCTGGGCGGGTACTACGAGGTCTCCCCCGACCCCCGTACGCCCGAGGCCCAGGGGCTGGTGGACCTGGTGTACGACGAACTCCACCCGGACGAGTGACACAGCACAGCACAGCACGGCGCGGACGGAGCCGGGATCACGCTTTCCGCCGGGACGGGATGCCCCAACCGAACGCGGCAGGAGGAATGCATACGGTGATCAAGCCGGGGCACACGACTCCCTGAAGCACGCACCCACCGCTCTCGCGGCCCTGCAGCCGCCCGGCGGGCGCGCGCTCACGGACGTCGCGGGCCCTGCGGAGCGGCCCGCCCTGCGAGGAGGATGTCGCTGTGTTGCTGCCTGCGGAGAAGGAACTACGCGCGGTACTGGCCCGCTTTGCCGACGCCCGCTTTCGCCATGACCTGCACCCCACCGGTCGCTCCAGCCGGGAGTTGGAGGACACCACCTACACGCTGTGCGTCATGACCGGCACCCAGTCGGTGGACGAAGCCCTCGCCGCCGCCGACGCCCTTCTGGAACGGCTGCGGGCGAATCGCACCGCGCCCACCAAGGCGACGCAGACCCTGGCCGCCTGACGCCGATCCTCCGGCAGCAGCCTTGCACAGAGTGAGCAGCCTGTACGAACGGTGAGGAATGCGGACAGAACTCCGATGCCGGAAAAATCTGTGGATGTGTGTACGGCATGAGGAACGGGTAGGGGCGCTCCCGCGACCGCACCACCGCTGGAACACGCGTCATCCGTTGTCTCGCCCTGAGGGACAGGGGAACGCGGCCCGGCAAGAAGGAGAAGATCATGCAGATGACTGGACGGATCGCGATAGTCGGCGCTTCCACGATGCTCGCCGCAGGCGCCATGGCGATCGGCAGCGGTCCCGCGACGGCGAACACGGCCCAGGCACCCGAGCCCCGTCCGGCCGTCGCCGTGTCCGGTTGCGCCCAGAGCTCCGCCGACCGCCATCCTGCCGCCCGGCAGCCCACGGACCAGTGGATCGAGGACCAGCTGGCGAGCTTCTACCCGTCGTCCAAGCAGCGGCTCGCGGTGTTCGACCCCTGGGTCAAGGACCAGCTCGCGCTGTTCCAGGAGACCGGCCGGTGAGTGAGGCCGACGGCCACGCTCGCGTGCCTTCGGGCAACACCGCACACTGTGCACAAACGTGACGCCGTCTCAACACGCTGCGCTTTTCGGAGTGACTCAGGCCGATGAAGCCACGTCGACTCGGCCCGGAGGATTCTGCGAGTCGCGATGAGTCCTGACGTGTCCGGCAGTCCTACTGTCGAACCCGTCGTCAAGGAGGACTTCCGATGCGCAGCGTGACCTACTCGATGAGCGTCTCCCTCGACGGCTACATCGTCGGGCCGGACGGCCGCTTCGACTGGACGGCGCCCGACGAGGAGGTCTTCCGCTTCGCCACCGACGAGGTGCGAGAGGCCGGCGTCCACGTGCTGGGACGACGGCTGTACGAGACGATGCTGTACTGGGAGAGCGTGGATCAGAACCCCTCGCTCGATTTCTCGACGCTGGAGTTCGCCGCGCTCTGGAAGGCGCTCCCCAAGGTGGTGTTCTCCACCACGCTGTCGGCGGTACAGGGCAACGCCCGCCTGGCCTCCGGCGGCCTGGCGGAGGAGATCGAGCGGTTGCGGGCCGAGCCGGGAGAAGGGGACATCGCGATCGGCGGCGCGACTCTCGCCGCCGAGGCTGCCTCGTTGGGTTTGATCGACGAGTACCGTGCCAGGGTCCACCCGGTCCTGGTCGGCGGTGGCATCCCGTTCTTCCCCCAGCACGAGCGCCGGGTGGATCTCGAACTCGTCGAGACCCGTACCATCAGCTCGAAATTCGTCTACCTCCGCTACCGCGTGACGCACTAGCCGACTCGTCCGCCGAGCGCGGGGGAGACGGGCCGGCCAGTCAGGTTCCGGCGGTGTCAGACGATCTTCACAGTGGTGCCGTTGTTCTCGAGTGCCCCGGTCTCGTCGGCGGGCGCGGCGGTGTCGGTGACCAGGATGTCGACCAGGCTGGAGGGGCCGACGTAGGCGTGTGCGGTGCGGCCGAGTTTGCTGCCGTCGGCGGCGGCGATGACGCGACGTGCCGATGTGATGACCGCCTTCTTCACCGCTGCCTCGTCGAGGTCGTAGGCGGTCATGCCGTCCCCGGCGGTCAGACCGCAGCAGCCCAGGACGGCGGTGTCGAACCGCAACGCCGAGAGGGAGGCGAGGGTGAGGGGCCCGGTGAGGGCCCCTTCACCGGCGCGGGGCCGGCCCCCGGGCACGAGGAGTGCGGTCGGTTCGGGGGCGTCACCGAGGACGCCGATCGCCTGCAGTGACAGGGGCATCACGGTGACCTGCCGGCCGCGCAGCAGGCGCGCGACTTCCAGACAGGTCGTGCCGCTGTCCAGCAGGACGGTCTCACCGTCGGTGATGAGCGAGGCCACCTCTGCCGCGATCCGGCGTTTGGCGTCGACCGCTTCATGCGTGCGCAGCGCGAAGGGCGGCTCGTCCCCGCGCAGGAGGAGCGTGCGCGCCCCGCCGCGGAACCGTTCGAGGACGCCTTGCGCGGCCAACTGGTCCAGATCCCGGCGGACGGTCATGTCCGAGGCGCCCGTCAGGTCGGCCAGTTCGGCGACCGTGACCGTTCCTGCCTCCTGGACGGCCTGGGCGATCAGTCGATGACGTTCCACGGTGCTCATACCGTGATTCAACACCACTCGCATCGAACAAGTTAGACGTTCGAAAGGTAGTGCTTCAAACATAACTCGTGTTCGTTTAGGGTGCTCGCATGGAAAGAACGCTGCGCGTCTCGCGCGTTGTGACGTTTGTCTACTTCGTCCTCAACGGCACGTTGCTGGGCATGTGGGTGGTGCAGATCCCGGCCGTCGAGGAACGCGTGGGCATCAGTCACGCCGCCCTGGGCGGGTTCCTGGTGCTGCTGGGCGCAGGGGCTTTCGCCGGCATGCAGGTCGGCGGGCGCCTGTCCGACCGGCTCGGCACGCGCACCGTCGTTCCGGCGGCCGGAGTGCTGTGCAGCGTGACCCTGGTGCTGCCCGGCCTCGCCCAGGAGCCGTGGGCCCTCGGAGCAGCCCTGCTGGTCTTCGGATTCGGCAACGGCACCCTCGACGTGAGCATGAACGCGCACGCCGTACAGGTGGAGAAGGCGTACGAACGGCCGGTCATGTCGGCCTTCCACGCCACGTTCTCCGTCGGCGGCGTCCTGGCCGCGCTCGCCGGCGCCGTGGCCGTGGGCATCGGATGGGACCCCGCCACGACGCTGGGCGCCGCCGCGGGCGCCGGCGTCATCACCGCCCTGGTGTCGGCTCGTGGCCTACTGCCCGCCGAACCGGCCGCCCCCGTGACCGATGCGCAGGGGGCGCCCGAGGAGAGGAAGCGGTCCGTTCCCACCCGGATCTGGCTCCTGGCCGTCCTGGCTCTGCTGATCATGCTGTGCGAGGGAGCCGCCAACGACTGGAGCGTCCTGCACCTCAAGACCGTTCTGGGAGCGCCCGAGAGCACCGCCGCCTTCGCTTATGGGACGTACGCGGCGACGATGACCAGCGGCAGGCTCCTGGCGGACCGGATATCCGCGCGGTTCGGGCCGGTCGCCGTCCTGCGGTACGGCTCGGCCCTGGCCGCCGTCGGCATCACGGTCGTGGCCCTCTCGCCGTGGGTCTGGGCGGCGCTGACCGGCTGGGCGCTGTTCGGTCTGGGCCTGTCCGGCTGCATCCCACAGCTGTTCAGCGCCGCCGGACACGCCGACCCCGCGGCTGCGGGCACCAACGTGTCCCGGGTCGCCGGACTCGGTTACATCGGCATGCTCGCGGGACCTGCTGTCATCGGCTGGATGACCCACGTCGTGGCCCTCAACCACACCTTCCTGCTCCTCGCCCTGTTCTGCGCATCGGCTGCCGCGGCGGCCGGCATCCTGCGCACCTCGCCCGAGCGGTCCCGCGCAGTCGAGCTGACCCCCTGACCCGGCCCCGCAACCGGCGGACCGTCGAGCACGCCGAGCGGTGCCGCTGTACGGGTTTGGTCTTCCTGGTCGCCCTCGGCGTCGACTCGTCACCACCGGCGTGGTCATGACCTCCGCCGGGGTGGTGCTCGCCGCGACCTTCGCCGCGCTTGACGTGATTCCGCTGGCGTTCCTTGTGCAGATCGCCTTCATCGTCGCCTTCGGCGTGCTGCTGGACACCCTGGTGGTGCGTTCCCTGCTGGTGCCGGCGCTCGTACGGGACGCCGGGGACCGCGTGTGGTGGGCCCACCCGGCCCGGCGGCCCCGGACGAGCGGCACCCGGCCGTCCCGGCCGTCCTCCGGCGGGACAGCTGCGCTTACCGGAGCAGCCCCGGTGCGGATTCCGTCCGCAGGGCTCCTGCACGGTCGGGGGCAATCCGATGCAGACCCCGTGCGAGTTCCCTCCGCAGGGCTCCTGGACGAACCGTCGCCACCCGCGCAGGCCGGATGCGCCCGCGCCCGCAGACCGTGGCAATACGATGCAGACTCGATGCGAGTTGCCCCCGCAGGGCTCCCGGACGGACCGTGGCCGTGAGGCGTCAAGCCACTCGGAACAGGCCGTAAAAGGAGCAGGCGACATGACGGCACTTGCTGTGACCGAAGCGGGGCACGCGCCCGTTGCCGTGCCCGTGCCCGTGCCCACGGCGTCCCCGGAGGACGACCTGGCCGACCGATTCGCGGCCGGGGACGAGGCCGTCATGGAGGCGGTCTACCGCCGATGGGCCCCCCTCGTCCTGTCGCTGGCGCGGCAGTCGCTGGGCGACGGCGCGGAAGCCGAGGACGTCACCCAGACGGTGTTCCTCGCCGCCTGGCGCGGGCGCCACGGATACCGTCCGGGCCGTGGTCCGCTGCCCGCCTGGCTCGTGGGCATCACCCGCCGCAAGATCGCCGACGCCCTGTCCGCCCGCACCCGGCGCACGGACGCCGCCGCGGCGGCGGCACGCGAGCCGGACCGCACACCGGAGCCGTACGCGCAGGACGACGTCCTGAACCGCGTGGACGTCACCCGGGAGCTGCGCCGCCTTCCCGAGGCCCAGCGGCGGGTGCTGTGCCTGACGTTCTACGGTGACCTGACGCAGACGCAGATCGCCCACGTCACCGGCTGGCCACTGGGTACGGTCAAGAGCCACGCCCGGCGCGGCCTGCTGCGCCTGGGCCGGAGCCTGGTCGGGGAGGCGCCGGAACGAGCCCGCTGAACGGGCGGTGCGCGGGACGAGGAACACGGGCCACGGGGCGCGTCCCCCGCGGGCCGGCCGGCGCAGACGCCGGAGGCTTCCCCGCTCGACGCGCCCGCGTGCTCGTCGCCGGTCTCGTCCGCGCGACCTCCCGCGCGCGGACACCAGGAGAACAGGGACACTTGACCACCGTGAACCCCGCCGCACCGCCTCCCCCCGAACCGTCCGCCGTACCGGGCGATGTCGGTCTGACCACCGGTGTACTGGCCCGGCGCCTCGGTGTGTCGCCCATGACCCTGCGCTCGTGGGACCGCCGCTACGGCATCGGACCGACCGCGCGCACCGAGGGCGGGCACCGCCGCTGGACGGCGACGGACGTGGCCACGGTCGAGGAGATGTGCCGGCTGACGGCGACCGGCGTTCCGCCCGCCGACGCGGCCCGCGCCGCCCGTACGGCCTGCGCCGGCCCGCCCTCCGAGGCCGCGACCGCCACCGCTTCCGCGCCGCCGGCGCCCCCCGGGCGATCACGGGCCGCCGGCGCGCTGCCCCTCGGCGATGTGCGCCAGGAGTGCCGCGGCCTCGCGCGCGCCGCCGTACGGCTGGACGCACCCGCGCTCGAGACACAGCTCGCCGCCGCCGTCGAACACCACGGCCTCGTCGTCGCCTGGCAGGAGGTGATGGTGCCCACCCTGCACGCCGTGGGACGCCGCTGGGCCTCCTCCGACGACCGGTACGTGGAGGTGGAGCACCTGCTCGCCTGGCACGTCTCCACCGTGCTGCGCCGCACCACGCCGCCGGCCGCCCCCGTCGCGCCCTCCGGGGCCGGCTGCGTCCTGCTGGCCTGCGTCCCCGGTGAGCAGCACACACTGCCCCTGGAGGCGTTGCACGCGGCACTCGGTCAGGAGGGGCTGCCGGTGCGCATGCTGGGAGCCGCCGTTCCGCACGAGGCGCTGGACGCGGCGGTGCGCCGGCTCGGCCCGGCCGCCGTCGTGCTGTGGGCCCAGGAGAGCACGCGGGCGGCCCCGGCCCTGGCCCGGCACGTGGCCGGGCTGCGCTGGGGGATGAAGGGGACGCGGCGCGGCCCGGCGGTGGTGCTCGGCGGTCCCGGCTGGAGCCGGGGCCAGCCCGTCGCCGGCATCAGACCGGCCGGGCTCGCACAGGCGGTGGAGCTGCTGCGCGCGCTCTGCACCGCCGGGTGACCCGACGCACACCTCTCCGTCCCCCCGCTCGCCGGCCGCCCCGGCTGGGCGCACGCCGCCGGTCCGTCCGCAGCGCCTCCGGCTCCCTCACGGCGTGCCCGCCGCGCGCCGCCGCTCCTGCCGCAGCACCTCTTCCAGGTCGCCGAGACGGTCCAGGCCCTGTACCGCGCGTCGCACGCGGGCGTTGCCGGACAGCAGCCGCCGGTGCCGGTGCAGGAAGGCCCAGTACCCGGCGGTGAAGGGGCACGCGCGGGGGCCGGTGCGCTCGGTGGGCCGGTAGGCGCAGCCGTCGCACAGGTCGCTCATGCGGTGGATGTAGGCGCCGCCCGACGTGTACGGCTTGGTGGTCATCCGGCCGCCATCCGCGTACTGGGACATGCCCACCACGTTCGGCACCATCACCCAGTCGTAGCCGTCGACGAAACAGCGGTGGAACCAGTCGGTCACCGCGGCCGGGTCCCAGCCCCGCTGCAGTGCGTGGCTGCCCAGCACCATCAGCCGTGGGATGTGGTGCGTCCACCCGGTGTCGCGCACCTGGGCCAGCACGGTGGCCAGGCAGCGCGCGGTGAGCGCGTCCGCGTCCAGCTCGGCGAAGTACTCGGGCAGTCCCCCCGTGTGCCCGAGCGCGTTGCCGTGCCGGTAGTCCTCGCCGAAGTGCCAGTACAGCTGCCACACGTACTCCCGCCAGCCCGCCACCTGCCGGACGAAGCCCTCCGCGCTGTTCACCGGGACCGCGCCCTCCCGCCACGCCCGCTCGGCCCGCTCCACGCACTCCGCCGGGTGCAGCAGTCCGAGGTTCAGCGAGGACGACAGCAGGCTGTGGCTCATCACCGGATCAGCGGCGAGCATCGCGTCCTCGTACGGCCCGAAGGACGCCAGCCGGTGCGCCACGAAACGGCGCAGGGCCGACAGCGCCTCCCGCCGGGTGGCGGGGAAGCGGCGGGGCCCGTCCCGGCCGACGAACCGCACCCCGTCCTCGCGCTCCCACCGGTCGAGGTCGTCGCGCACCCCGGCGTCGATGTCGTCCTCCTTCGGCTCGAACGGGCCCGGCACGTCCAGTGCCCGGGTGCCGCCCGGCGGGGGCTCGCGGTTGGCGTGGTCGTGGTTGAACCGGCCGCCCGCCGGGTGACCGCCCTCCATCAGCAGGTCGTGCTGCTGACGCACCCAGTGATAGAAGTCCTCCTGGAGCAGCCGTCGCCCTCCGCGCCCCTCGGCCCAGCCGGCGAACTCCTCGCGGGACACCAGGAAGCCCCGGGCGGGCAGCACCCGCACCCGTGGCAGCGAGCGCACCAGCCGGAGCGCCGCGTAGGAGGTGGGGTGGCACACCGTGACCGGCCCGCCGCCGACCGCTCGGCGCAGGCCCTCGCGGTAGGTCTCGGCCCGCACGTACGTCATCCGCCCGCCCAGTTCCGCCGCGCGGTGCCGCATCGCGGAGAGCACCAGGTGTGCCTTGGCACGGTGGAAGCGGCGCCGCCGGAAGACCGACCGGGCCTCGATCATCACCAGGGGCGCCCCGCGGTCGGGGCCGTCCTCACCGGCGGGCGTGAGGAAATGGGGACCGAGCTGGTCGCCGAAGATCCAGTGCGGGGTGGTCATCGCGGCGGAGCCTTCCGGGTCGTGGCTGGGTGCCTTCCGTGCGGTGCGGGCCCGGAGTTCCTGTGCCCGGCGCCGCGACCGGTGCCGGGCCGGGGTCCGGCACCGGACCTCGGGCTGCCCCAGCGGTACCGGTATCCGGTGAGGCCACTCTCGGACGGTTCCGCCCGGTCGGCGGGCGCCGGACGCGGCGCGCCGCCGACGATCCTCCGTTCGGGCGCGGGCGCGGGCGCGGGCGCGGGTGCGGGCACGGGCGACGGTGAAGGCGCGGGCACCGGACCGGTATATCCCGAAAGTCGGGTATGGCCTTCCGTGACCGAGTGCGATTAGCATGACGTCCACCTCTGCCGGGACCGCGGCTTCCCTGCCGCGTTGACACCGATGCCCTGATCGGCCCGTGGAGGCACGAGATGACCCCCTCACCCGTGTTCCGGAACCCCGAACCCGACTGGCGCGTCCGGGCGTTGTGCGTCGGCGAGGACCCCGAGCTGTTCTTCCCGTTGGTGGAGACGGACCTCGCGACAGCGCGTGCCCGCGCGGTGTGCCTGCGCTGCCCGGTGCTGCTGCCCTGCCGTGACTGGGCGGTCCGCCACGGCGAGACCGACGGCGTCTGGGGCGCCACCACCGCGAGCCAGCGCAGGGCGATCCGCCGTGCCGCCTTCGACCGGTGAACGCGGGTACGAGGACGGCCGGGGAAGCCGCCCGCGCGCCCCTCAGCCCGGGAACCGGCCGGTGGACCGCAGCTGCCAGCGCCGCTCGGCATACGCCAGGTCGTCCCGCCACAACCGCCCCGCCGCGGCACGCACCAAGGGCCGCAGCAAGGGCGCGGCCCCGCGGACGGCGGCGAAACCCGGACGGTCCGAGGCGGCGACCACCGCCTCGATCACGGCGGTGCGGGGCCGCCCGGCCTCGTCCGCGCCCAGCGGCGTGGCATGGGTCTCCACGACGGAACCCGCGCCCTCGCCCCCAGTGATGTGCATGACGACCGTGCGTGGTTCGGGGGCGGTGAACACGGCGCGCACCGGCACGACCAGCCGGCCCGCCACCTTGAAGGACACGTCGACCGTCAGCGAGTCCGGCCCGTCGTCCGCCGCACCGGCCCGGTCCCCGGGCGCGTCGACCACCGTCAGGTCGACGAACGAGTACGGGTGGAACCAGCCTCCGTGCCACGGATCGAGCCGGTTGGCCACCACGTCCTCGGGCTCGCAGACACCCACGACGGTGCAGACACTGTCCACAGCGCCCGGCAGCCCCGGCCGCCGCGGTACGACCGGCGCGTCCAGCGGCTCCTCACCGCCCACCTCGTCCAGGCGGGCCCACACCAGCACCCCGTCGTCGTGCACCGGCAGCGGCGCCCAGCCCGCGTACGCGCGGCCGTCCAGCGCCAGTCCGTGCCAGTGGCACACCAGGGTGCCGCAGCGCACCGGGCTGTCCCGCAACGGCGCCCCCAGGTGCGGGCAGACACCCGGCCCGCCCACCAGGCGCCCGTCAGGCCCTCGCCACACCACGACCTCCTGCCCCGCCACGGTCCGCGCCAGCTTGCCGTCGCCGCGCAGGGCGCGGGAGGCGCCGACCACGAACCAGTTCCCGGACGGACGGGCCTGCGCCCGCTTCAGCGCCCCGGCGATCACCCCGGGCCGCGCCTCGCGCCAGGTGGGCCGCTGCCGCTCCCACGGCACGGCACGGCGGCGCAGCGACAGCAGCGGACGACGGCGGCTCACGCGACCTCCTCGGCGGGGCGGACGGCCGCCGCCGGCGGGAGCACGGCCGCGGGCAGGTCGCGGGCGCGCTCGGGCGGCCGGTGTCCGGCACCGGCCCGCATGCGGAGCCGGGCCGTCGCCACCCGGACCAGCCCGTCGGCGGCGACGACCGCCCTGCGCCGTCGCGGCACCACCGACCGCCGGTGCAGCACGGCCCAGCCGTCGCGCGCGACGGCGTCCAGGATGCCGCCGTACAGGACGGCCGCGGTGCGGATGCAGGGCCGGGACACCGGTTCGAGCAGTTCGACGCCCGGCATCGCCGCCCGGTACACCCCGCGGGTCAGCGCCTCGAACTCCCTGAGCGCGGCCGTGATCCGGCGGTCGGGGCGGCCCGACGCGCGGCTGCGGACCAGCAGCTCCCGGTCGACGCCGTGACCGGCCAGCAGGTCGGCGGGCACGTAGACGCGCCCGCGGTCCAGGTCCTCGCCGACGTCCCGCAGGAAGTTGCTCAACTGGAAGGCGACGCCGAGCGCCGCGGCGTACGGCTCGGCCTCCTCCCGCGGCACCACCGTGCCCAGCACCGGCAGCATCTGGAGCCCGATCACCGCGGCCGAGCCGTGCATGTACGCGCACAGGTCCGCGTAGGTGGGGTAGGCGGTCACAGTCAGGTCGGAGCGCATCGCGGTCATGAAGTCCCGGAAGTGGACGTGGTCGATGGCGTACCGGCGGGCGGTGTCGGCGAGGGCCCGCACCACGGGCTCCCCGCCGCCGCCCCGCCGCAGCCCCTCCTCCAGTTCCTCCTGGAGCCGGGTCAGCGCCTCCGCCCGCGCGTCGGCTCCGGCACCGGTGCCGAGGGAGTCGACGATGTCGTCGGCCCAGCGGGCGAAGCCGTAGAGGGCGTGCACGGCCGGCCGCCGCTCGACGGGCAGCAGCCGCGTGGCGAGGAAGTAGGTCCTGCCGTGCCGCGCGTTGAGGGCGCGGCAGTGCCGGTAGGCCGCGCGCAGCGCCGGATCGGTGATCCCCGCCGCGTCCAGCTCTCGGTCGGTCATCGGGTCCCGCCTTCGGTCGTGGGGGCAGCAGGGGCGGCCGGGGGGCTCTGTGGTGTATCGGACTGTGCCGCGGCAGCAGGTGGACGCGGTGGGGACGACGGCGGTCCCTGGGTGCCGGCGGCCCGGCCGGGAGGTGTGTCGCACACGCGCGGTTCGGCCGCCGGTTCCGCTCCGCCGGACGGGGACGAGGACACCCTCGGGGAACCGGCGGGGGCCCGGGCGCCCGGCCGGTCGGGGACGGCGGCGCTCGCGGTGGGGCGCGAGGGGCGCGGGCGGGTGTTGGCGCGCCCGGGTACCCCCGTGACGCGGGTCGCGGCCAGCTTCCCCGACAGCAACACCGTGGGCACGCCGACGCCGGGTGTGGTGCCGCAGCCGGCGAGGACGGCGTTCTCCGTGCCGCGCACCAGGTTCCGCGGCCGGAACGGCCCGGTCTGCGCGAAGGTGTGCGCGGCCGAGAAGGGAGTTCCGGCGGCATGCCCCCGGGCCTGCCAGTCGGCCGGGGTGACCAGGCACTCCTCCTCGACGGCGTCCGCGACGCCCTCAAGGCCGCGCCGCCCGAGTTCCCGCAGCAGCGCGTCCCGGTAGCGCGGACCGAGGTCGGACCAGGCCGCCGCGTCCGGGCCGATGTCGGTGTTGGGGCAGGGGGCGAGGATGTAGTGCAGGTGGCGACCCGGCGGCGCGAGGCCCGGATCGGTGGCCGTGGGACGGGTGACAAGCAGCGACGGGTCGCTCATCAGCCGTCCGGCGCGGGTCAGTTCGTCGAACGTGGTGTGCCACGCCGCGCCGAACATGATCGTGTGGTGGGCGAGGCGGGGCCAGGTACGGTCCGTGCCGACGTGCAGCACGACCGCCGAGGGCGAGTGGCGCAGCCGCACCGGCCGGCGCGGCCGGCGCCCGAGCAGCCGGTAGGCGACGGGCAGGTCCGGGGTGAGGACGACCGCGTCGCACGGGATGCGGCCCGCGTCGGTGACGACGGCCGTGACGCGCTCGCCGGACCGCTCCAGGCGGGTCACCCGCTGCGCGTACCGCAGGTCGGCGCCCGCCGCCGCGGCGGCGTCCGCCATCGCCCGCGGCAGGGCGTGCATGCCGCCCCGGGGGAAGTACACGCCCGCGACGGTGTCCATGTAGGCGATGACCGCGTACGCGGCCAGCGCGCGGGCCGGGGGCACACCCGCGTACAGCGCCTGGAAGGAGAACACCCGGCGCAGCCGCTCGTCGCTCAGGAACCGGCCGATCCGTGCGTCCAGGCGACCGAAACCGCCGAGGGCGGCCAATCGGGCGAGATCGGGGGTGAGCAGGCCGAGCGGGGAGTCGAAGTTGGCGTCGATGAACCGGCGCATCTGCGCCCGGTACAGCCGCTCGAGCCAGTCGCGCAGCCGCCGGTAGCCCGCCGCCTCACCGGGGCCGGCGAAGCGCTCCACCTCCGCCGCCATCGCCTCCGCGCCGGTGTGCACGTCCAGGCCGCTGCCGTCCGCGAAGCAGGCCCGGTACGCCGGGTGCAGGGGGACCAGCTCGACCCGCTCGTACAGACTGTCCCCGACGGCGGCGAACGCCTCGTCGGCGAGGTCGGGCATGGTCAGCACGGTGGGCCCGGTGTCGACCCGGTAGCCCCCGAGGTCGAGGCGTCCGGCCCGCCCGCCGGGCAGCTCCTCGCGCTCCACGACGGTCACCCGGCGTCCGGCGCCCAGCAGGTGCAACGCCGCCGACAGTCCGGCGAGTCCGGCGCCGACGACCACCACGTGATCCGTGCGCCCGGGCAGCGTGCGGGTCACCGGCCGCTCCCCGCGCCGCGGGGATGGGGGGCGTACGGGCCCTGCCAGGACCGCGGCCGTACGGCGGCTTCCCCGCCCGGCCGTGCCCCGGCCGTGGCGAGCAGCAGGGCGCGCAACGGCGCCGCGCCCTCCGGATCGAGCAGGGCGCGGTCGAAGTGCCGCAGCCCCTGCGCGGCCAGCCGGTCGACCTTGATCTCCACGGTGGCGCGCGCACCCGTCGCGACGAGCACCTCCCGAACCTCGTCCAGGCCGGCCCCGGTGAGGGCCCCGTCACCGAGCCGCCGGTCCAGGACGGCGAGCGCGGCGCCGTCACCGGCGGCCTCCGCCCGCGCGCGGGCGACCGCGACCAGATAGGTGGGCTTGCCCTCCCGGATGTCACCGCCGCACGCCTTGCCGGTCTCCAGCGGGTCGCCGAAGACGTCGTCCAGGTCGTCGCGCAGCTGGAACGCCATGCCGGCACAGCGCCCGGCGTCGCACAGCCGGCGCAGCGTCCCGTCGTCCGCACCCGCCACGGCGGCTCCCAGGGCGAGGGGCCGCTCGACCGAGTACAAGGCACTCTTCAGCAGGGCGGCGCGCAGCACGCGGGCCAGAGACCGTGACGCGGTGATCTGGCCGTGCAGGTCCAGGTACTGGCCGGCCACCATCTCCGTGCGCATGTCGCTCCACAGCCGCCGCACCACCACCCCCGTCCACGCCGCCAGCGGGATCTCCGCCACCAGGTCGTCGGCCCAGGCCAGCGCCAGGTCCCCGGCGAGAACCGCCGCCGACTGCCCGAACCGCCGGGCCCGCTCGGGCCCCACCCGGTCCTCGTGCCCGGCCATGAGGTCCGTGTGCAGCGTGGGCCGGCCCCGTCGCAGCGCGGCCCGGTCCATCACGTCGTCGTGGACGAGCGCGCACGTCTGGAGCAGCTCCAGGGCGCCGCCGATCCGCAGGGCCCTGCCCGCCGTGGCGGCGTCCCGGCCGGCGCAGGCCCGCGCGGCCCACCACACCAGCTGAGCGCGTGTGCGTTTACCACCCTCCAGAGTGAAGCGCGTCACCCGTTCGGCCACGTCCTGCGCGAACAGCGGATCCGCCAGCCGTGCGCGGCGCAGGCGCTCCGCCAGTGCCTGGTCGAGCACCCGGTCGACGGCGCCGGGCACGTCGGCGTCGGTCCGGCGCACCTCGTCGGGCCCGGCCGGAAGCGGTCCGGCCGCCGCCGAGCACGCCTCGGTTCCGTCCCGCCCCGCGCCGTCGCCGGCCACCGGCCCGTGGGCGGGCGCCGCCACGGCCGTCGTCGCGACCGGCCGCGGCGGCGAGGCCGCACGGTGCTCCTTCGCGTGGGTAGGACGCATCCCGGTTCCCTCCGTCGTGTCTGTGTCCGTCGTCTCCGTAGGGACTGCTTCCGCGTGGGCGGTGGGAACGGATGCGCGAATCCCCCAGGTGGTCGCGCGGCCGTCGGTGCTCCGCCCACTCCACCGTGCTGTGTCCGGCGTCCGTCCGCTCGCCGCCGGAGGTGCCTTGCGTCCGCCCGGGTACACCATCCGGAACACCGGACGGGGACATCCCCGTCAGCCGGGCACCTCGCCCCCGGCGGTCCGTCACCGGCGCGGGACCCGCTGCCGCGAGGGATGTCCGGACGGATCGGACCGGAAGAACACCGCACCGGGCAGACGCCGTGCCGGAAGCGCACCTGGCCGTGGTGAGCCCGGATGCGACCGGGCTGTCGCCGCCCACCGGCTCACCGGACCGTTCCCGGCTCGGCTGCGGCCGGCACGGCGGACCCGGGGCCACGGGGCCCGGCGTGCGAGGCCGGAGGGGGAGCGGGTGCCCGCGGTGTGTCAGTAGAGTGGTGGCAGCAAGCGAGGGAGGGGTAGTGAGAGCGCCGCGCACTCTGACGACCCTGGACGAGGTCGACACGGGTGATCACGTCTGTCAGGTACTGGACCCCGCTGACGACGTCGTCGACCGCAGCCGGGCCTTCGTCGCGGACGGAGAGCTGTACGGCGACAAGGTGGTGATCGTCGGTCCCATGCTCCAGGCCGACAGCGAGTTCGCGCGGCTCGTGCTCGATCCCGCCCGGCTGGGCGGTTCCCTCCTGGCCGCGGTCCGCCGCGAGGCGGCCACCGCCGACCGGCAGGGGTTCCGTTCGCTCCGGGTGCTGCGTCACGTCGCTCCCGGGTGCCGCGCGGCGCGGACCGACGAACTGCTGCGCAGCGAACTCGCCCTGGAGGAGTTCGCCGCCGACACCGGAGCCCTGGTGGTCTGCGCCTACCACGCCGCCGACTGGGACCTTCCCGCTCTCCAGCGACTCGGGTGCGTGCATCCCCACCGGCTGGGCAGTCCTCCGGTATCTCCGGCGTTCCAGGTGTTCCGGGCGGGGAAGGAAGGCTGGGCGGTGACCGGGATCGTCGACGGCGACGGCGCGGACGCCTTCCGTGCCGTCCTGTGCGCCCTCCTGGCCCAGAGGGACACGGTGCGCCTGTTCTGCCACGCCCTGGAGTTCTTCGACGCCTCCGGGATGACTGCCCTGGCCGACGCCGCCAGGCACCTTCCGGACCGCAAGATCATCCTGGAAGGCGCCAACGACACCGTGCGGCTGACCTGGGAGCTGTCCGGCTTCGCCTTCCCCGACATCCCGGTGGTGATGGCGCCGTGACGACCTTCTCCGCGCCCGCCACCGCCGCGGCCGGTTCCGGTTACCGGCACGAGCTGTACCCGTACTCCGGCAGGGACGAGTTCGTCGAGGGCACGGCACGTTTCATCCGGGACGCGCTCGACGGGGGCGAGGCCGTCGTCGTGGCCGTCCCGCAGGACAAGGCTTCCCTGCTGCGCGCCGAGATCGAGGACGACGCCGTGCGCTACGTCGACACCAGCCGGGTGGCGCACCATCCGGGCAGGCTGATCGCCGCCTGGCAGGAGTGGCTCCAGGAACACGTCTCGGAAGGGCGGCCCGTCCGGGGGATCGGCGAATCGCCCTGGGACGCGGTCCGGGGCCAGGCCGAGGCCCAGGAGCTGCGCTACCACGAGTGGCTTCTCAACAAGGCGTTCGCCCAGGGCCCGGCCTGGTGGCTGCTGTGCCCCTACGACATCGCGCAGGACGACGGCGGGCTGGCGCAGATGGCCCGCTGCCATCCCGAGCTGCGCGAGAACGGCCGGACCGTTCAGTCCGAGACGTACGACCCGCAGGCGCCGTACCGCTTCACCCCGCTCACCGGCGCCTGTGATCCGTACGACGAGTTCTCCTACACCCAGGGCGAGCTGTCTTCCGTGCGCGAGAAGATCACCGCCTGCGCCGAAGAGCACGGCCTGACGGGCCGGCGCCTGCGCGAACTGCACCTCGCCGCCACGGAGGTCGCGACCAACAGCATCCGCCACGGCGGCGGACACGGCGTACTGCGCACATGGAGCGAGGACCGTCGGCTCGTGTGCGAGTTCCGCGACGCCGGCTACATCGACGACCCCCTGGCCGGACGGAGGAGGCCGGACCCCCGGCAGGCGGGCGGACGCGGCCTGTGGCTGGTCCAGCAGCTCTGCGACCTCGTGGAGATCAGGTCCACACCGCACGAGGGCACCACGATACGTCTCGACACCGCGCTGCCCGAGTGATCCGGGGATCCCGCCCGACTCCCGAAGGCGTCCCTGTACTCTGCACGGACAGTCGAGTCGTCGCCGCCAGCAGGCACGCCGGCCCGAACGACGGGTAGGCGTACGACAGTGCCCACACAGGGCGGTACCAGGCGAATGGCCAAGTTGGGAGCACGTCACCCATGCTCACCGTGCGGATGCGGGGCGAGGACACGACAGTCGCACAGTTGCCGGAGGAGATCGACTACGACACCGCGTCACTCATCGGTGCCCAGTGCGAGGACCTGGTCCGGCAGGGCTGCACCACCCTGGTCCTGGACGGGTCCCGCGTCGAATACCTCGACTCGTCGGGCGTCAGCATGTTCCTGGCGCTGTGGCGCATGCTCGACGCCCGCACCGGCACCCTGCGCCTCGCGGCCTTCAACGCCCACCACCAGCAGGTGTGGAAGTTCCTCGGCCTGGACACGTTGCTCCCGCTCTTCCCCACCGCGGACGCCGCCCTCGCGGCCCCCGCCCGGCAGGACCACATGGACCGGAGCCAGGACGTGGGCTGACGACGGCAGCGCCAGCCCTTCAAGGGAGCCCAACTGCTTCTTCGTTGCCATAGGCGGCGGTGTTCAGGGTGACGCTCTGCATGAAGAAGATGTGGCGCGGCCGGGGCTGGCGCCGCCGGTCAGGGTGATGTTGCGCATGAACTCCGCCGGGCCGATCGGACCCGGCTCGTACTGGAAGACGCCCAGGCGGCTGACGCTGCCGCCGCCCAGGACCGCGCCTAGCGCGGTGTCGACGGCCTGGCGGGTGCCCACGGCCTCGGTGACCTTCTCCACGCCGCCGGTCAGCTCGCGGATGCGGACGGTACTCTCCTCGCCGCGCTCGGCGACCACGTCCGTGGCGCCGGACTCGCGGCCCAGTCCGGTGCGCGCTTCGTGGCGGCCGGCGAGCACGATCCGCCCGGCGCCCAGCCGCTTGGCGGCGATCACCGCGCACAGGCCGACCGCCGACGCCGGCGGTGACGGCACCGTGGTGGCCGGTGGTCATCACATCAGACAGCGCCGGCAGCGACGGCAGCAGCGCAGAGCCGGCGGCCACCGGCAGCTTCATCAAGGCGCCGTCCGCGTAGGGACGCGAACGGCTTCGCGCTGGCCGCGGTCGACACCGTCGAAGCCGTACCGGCCGCTTTTGCAGAGCGCTACAACCGCGGTCTGGCCTTCAGCAAGAAGCCCGGCGGCGTCGCCGACAGCCCGACGACCCGTGCCGGCCCGGAGGGTCAGGCCGTGGCCTCCACGAGCCGCTTCATGCCAGGCTGGTCGGTCACACAGCCCACCAGACCGAGCGCCCGGGCCAGCGCCAAGTCCCGCTCGTCGTTGACCGTCCAGGCCATCACGTCGATGCCGGCCGCACCGCACTTGTCCACGATGGCCTGGTTCAGCTGGCGCAGGTCCACGCTCACCAGACTGGAACCGACCTCCTGAGCGCGGCCGACGAAGGTGTCACGGTGCGCGCTGGCGCCCGCCACCAACACGGTACGGGCCTGCGGCAGCAGGTTGTGGATCTCGATCAGCGCGGCGTCGTGGAAGGACAGCACCGAGACACGGTCCAGCAGGTCACGGTCGGCGAGCACCTTGGCCAGCGACCGGGCAGCGGCCACGTCCTTGATCTCCGCCTGGATCGGCAGCGTCGGCCCGACGGCGTCCAGCACCTCCCCGAACGTCGGGATCCGCTCGCCGAGACCGGCATCGAGCTCCTTGAGCCTGCTCAGCTCCTGGTCGGCGATCCGACCCGAGCCGTCCGTCGTACGGTCCAGGGTTTCGTCGTGCATGACGACCAACTCGCCGTCCCTGCTCAGATGCAGGTCCAGTTCGATGCCGTCCAGTCCCTCGCGCTCGGCCCGCAGAAAGGAACGCAAGGTGTTCTCCGGCTCGGCGGCCATGACACCGCGGTGGCCGATGGTGAAGAAAGACACTCTGTTGCCGTCCTTCGATGGGGAGACCCGGGCAGCCGCGCGAGCGCCGTACCCGACTGCCCGCCAGCACGCCCAAGCCTAACGGCCCCCACCCGGCCGGACGTTCCCACCCACCCGGAAGCCGGTGTCTCCGGTGGTCTGCCGGAACTCCGCAAAGCGGAACGATCCTGGACAGGACAGTCGGGAACGTCCGGCATGGGGTCCTGAGTGGCTGCTGCCGGACGCCGGGTCTAGCGTGGGCACCGTGCCCCAGGCTCCCTGCGGACCGTAGAAGTGGGATCCCCGGGAAGGGAGGTCGGCATGCCTCCCTCCGTACCACCGGACCACGACGATCGCCGGCCAACAGGTGTTCTCCGCAGGCGCGAGGCCGGTCTGCCCGGACACCCGGCTGCACGACCAGACCTTCCTGGAGCGCTTCCGCACCAGCAAGCCGGACCCCGAACGAGGAGGGTGAGCGGTGGCGACCTTGGTCGCGGTCAACGTGGGGATGCCCGCGGACGTGCCCTGGCACGGCAGGACCGTGTACACCGGCGTGTACAAGCAGACCGTGTCCGGACCGCGGATGGTGCGGCGGCTGAACATCGACGGAGACGGCCAGGGCGACCTCGGCGGACACGGTGGGGAGATGCGGGCCGTGCTGGTCTACCAGCTCGAGTCCTACCGCTTCTGGTCGCGGGAACTCGGCCGCGACGACCTGACGCCCGGAAGCTTCGGCGAGAACTTCACCGTGGACGGGCTCCCCGACAACGAGGTGTGCATCGGCGACCGGTACCGCATCGGCGGGGCCCTGTTCGAGGTCTCACAGCCCAGGGTGACGTGTTACCGGGTCGGCCTGCGCCTGGGAGAGCCGCAGATGGCGGCGCTGCTGGTGGCCCGTCACCGGCCCGGTTTCTACCTGCGTGTCATAGAGGAGGGGGAGGTGGAGGCCGGGCAGGAGATCGTCAGGGTCTCCACCGGCCCGGAAGCGATGACCGTCGAGGAGATCGACTCGGTCCTCTACCTCCCCGGACACACGCGCGAGCAGGTGGAGCGGGCCCTGCGGATCCCCGCCCTCAGCCCGGGCTGGCAGGGGTCGATGCGCACGCTTCTTGAGCAGGCGGAACGGGGGCGCGGCTCGTCGTCGGGCAGCGCCGGCCTCACGGCGGCATCCAGCGCCCCGCCCCCTGCGTGGGCCGGCTTCCGCCCCCTCACGATCACGGACGTCCGGCCCGAGAGCGAGAGCGTCATCAGCCTGACCCTGGCCGCAGCCGAGGGCACCGCCCTGCCGGCCGCCCTGCCAGGACAGTTCCTGACCGTGCGGATACGGCCCGAGGAGGACGGGCCACCGCTGATTCGCAGCTACTCGCTGTCCGGCCGTCCCGGCACCGGCACGTACCGGATCAGCGTGAAGGTGGAGCCACACGGCGTGGCGAGCAACTACCTGCGCGCACACGCCCGCGCTGGTGGCAGCCTGGACGTCGCCGCGCCCCGCGGCACGTTCTGCCTGTCCGACGGCGACCGTCCGGTGGTTCTCGTGTCCGCCGGGGTAGGGGTGACGCCCGTGCTGGCCATGCTGCATTCGCTGGTGAGCGCCCGCTCCCGGCGGCAGGTGTGGTGGCTGCACGGCGCCCGCAACGGCACGGAGCACCCCTTCGCCCAGGAGGCCCGCGGCTTGCTGGAGAGCCTGGACCACGCGCGGTCGGTCGTCTACTACAGCAGGCCGAACGCCGAGGACCGGCAGGGCGAGGACTACGCGCAGGCGGGACGCCTGACCAGCGAGCGGGTTCTCGGCCTCGGTCTGCCCACCGATGCCGACGCCTACATCTGCGGGCCGGTGACCTTCATGGACGATGTCACCGCCGCCCTGGTCGAGGCCGGCCTGCAAGCGTCGCGCGTGCACACCGAGAACTTCGGCTCCGGGCCCTCGATCACTCCGGGCATCAAGGGCGCGCCGCCGGCCGGGGCGCCGCACCAGCCCGCGGGGCCGGCCGGCACCGGCCCCTCCGTCTCGTTCACACGCAGTGGGCTGACCGTCGCGTGGGACGACACCCGCGATTCCCTGCTCGAACTCGCCGAAGCCTGCGACGTCCCGGTCCAGTGGTCGTGCCGCACCGGTGTGTGCCACACATGCGAACTCGCCCTGATGTCGGGGAGCGTCGACTACTCACCCGATCCCGTCGAACCGCCGGGCGACGGGAACATCCTCATCTGCTGCTCCAAACCCGCTCAGGACGTCGTCCTGGACCTTTAATCAGCCCTGCCCGTCGCCGTCCGCCGCGGCCGCGGCGCGGTCGGCCCGTCCACCGGCGCCCAGGCTGCCCGTGGCACGCAGCGGCCGTCCGGCGTCCCAGCGGGGCAGATGGTGCCGGGCCAGCCGCAGTACCACGGGCGGCAGGGCACAGCGCACGGGCTGGACGAGGCGCAGCCACGCCGGGACGTAGACGGCGGTGCTGCGGCGCTCGACGGCGCGCGCCAGCCGGGCGGCGACCGCGTCCGCCGGTCGGATGTCCCGGACGCCGGGGGGCATGTGCACGCGCAGTTCGCGCAGGGCCGCGAAGCCCTCGGCTTCGCGGATCATGTCGGTGTCCGCCCAGGCGGGATAGGCGACACCCACCGCGATCCCCTCATGGGCCACCTCCGCCTGGAGGGAGTGGGCGAAGGCCTCCACACCCGCTTTGGAGGCGCAGTAGGCGCTCATCATCGGGGTGGCCCCGAGTGACGCGAGCGACGCGACCTGGAGGAAGTAGCCCGCCGTCGCCGTCAGGTCGGGCAGGAAAGCCCGCGCCGTCTGGGCACTGCCCGTCACGTTCACGTCGATGACACGGCGCCATGAGGCGGGGTCCGACGTCGCGAAGGGGCCTCCCTCGGCGATTCCCGCGTTCGCCACGACCGCCGACGGCCGGCCGAGGTGTGCGCGGACCTCGCCCGCCGCATCGTCCAGAGCCGCGCTGTCGGTGACGTCGACCTCGACCGCCAGCGCCGGTACGGGCAGGGAGGCCGCCAACGCATCCAGTTCGGGCCCCTCATGGCCGAGAAGTGCCAGGCGCGCCCCGCGCCGGGCCACTTCGCGCGCCAGGGCCGCTCCCAGTCCGCGTGCGGCTCCGGTGATCACGACGGTCCGGCCCTGGAGCGGGCTTGCCCTCATGTGCTGTCCCTCCGCCGGCGGTCCCGGCTCGCGCCCGGCCGGCCGGACCGGTCCGCCGGCGGCGCCTCCTGGGCCGGCGCGCCGCCCGAAGGGTTCGCCCCCGCCCGGGAGACCGGGCGCACCGGGGCTCCTTCCGGCGACTTGAGCCAACGGGTGGAGATGTGCACACCGTCGGCCGGCCGGCCTCCCGACATCGCGGCGGCGGCCAGGCAGAAGCGGACCCACATGTTGAGCTGGATCTCCTTCGCCAGGCGCAGGTGCGAGTACAGAAGGTGCACCAGGCGGCTGCCGGGGCACGCCCAGAGCTCGATCTCGAACACCAGCAGACCGTCCTCCTCTCGCGCGCGGAAATGCACCTGACCTGCCTCCATGTGACCGCGCAGGGTCACCAGGTGCAGGCTTTCGCCGTCACGGTGGACGACCTTGACCGGTCCGTTCCAGGGCCCCGGCATCTCCACCAGCAGCTCGTCCCCGACGTCCAGACCGTGGTCACGGAGGTCACCGGTGTGGATGTCGACCACCTCGGAAGGCACGAATCCCTTGAAATCGCGGCAGACCCATTCGATGAGCCGGCCCGGGCCGACGTCGGTATCGGCGATGCGCACGCGGAAGAGGCGGTGGAACAGGGGGCCGTAACCGTCCTCGGCCCGTTGCACCCGGCTGTCGACCGCCGCGGGCGGCAGCTCCGGCGGGAGGTCCGTCTCGTCACCGCGGCACTCGCCGCCCCGGTGCAAAGGCGTCGTCTCCCACAGGTAGCGCCACGAGACCAGCCCTGTGCCCAGAAGCCACCGCGCGAGCACGGTCAGCGTCCGAGAACGGCGTGGAGGCGTCATCCCGGCCCCTTCGACTCCGTATGAAACATCGGCAAAAGGTCTATACCCTGATAAAAGCGTACTTTCGCGAAAAATGCTGATACAAGGAAGCGACCCGGAGGTTCCCATGGTGGTCCGGCTCCTGCGCCGCGCAGGTGTGCGGAGTAGTCATCTGCACCTGGTCTCGCTCGCCTCCGTAGGCCTCTGCGTGACGTTGTGGGTGCGCGCGAAGGCCGTCGACCAGGAGCAACGGGGCAACGCCGAGCGGCGCGCGCTCTTCGTGGGTCTGTGGCCGCCGACGCTGTGGCTGATCGGCGACTCGCTCGAAGGTTCCGAATGAGTTCCTTGGGCAACCGGGTCTTCGGACGGCCCGACGCCGTGCAGGTGTGGCGGAACCTCGCGGACGCGCGCGTCAACTACGCGGTCGACGAGGTACGCCGGCCGTCGTGGAACATCGACGTCCACCGCACCGCGCTGCCGGCGGAGCGACCGGGCCCGCCGGAACCGGGAGGCTCCTGGGAACGGGCCTGCCGTCTGGTCCGCGACTACGAGTTCTCGCCGCCGGAGATCGTGCGCGCGCTCTACGACCCCGCCGCCCCCTTGCTCGGCCGCGACATGCTGCTGGAGGCACGGTTCCACGGCATGCACTTCTACTGCGGTGTGCGCGTCACCGCAGTGGTGGACGAGGTGCGCGACGGGACCGGCCGCGTCTGGGGATGGGCCTACGAGACCTTGGAGGGCCACCTGGAACGCGGCCGGGCCACCTATGAGGTGGTGAAACGGCAGGACACCGGCGAGGTGCTGTTCGTCGTCTCATGCCATTCGCAGGGCGCCCCCACCCTGGACCGGATCACCCACCTCGGGTGGCGCCTGTTCGGCCGCCGCACCCAGCTGCGGTTCTACCGCAGGTGTGCCGCACGGCTGCGCCTGTTCGTCGAGGCCGAACTGGACGGGCGTCAGCCGCTGCCCGGCCGGTCCCCGGCAGTCGGGCGTCTGGTGTGGGCGCCCTCCGACACGAGGACGCACCACAGGGACGCGCTGGCGATCCACCGGGTCGCCCCCGGCTGAGGCACATCGCCGGATCGGCCGAGTCCGGCCGGGGTACCCGGACCGCGTGTCAAAAACCTTGCGGAGAGCGGGCGTTGCCCTGGCGATGTATGTGCTGTTGGCCGTGATGATCCGGTTCAGCGGGGGTGGTGCCGGCTGGGGTCCGGCGTTGCTCGGTGCCCTCGTGGCGACGCCGCTCGGGCTGTGGACGATCTGGCTGCGTCGCCGCATCAGGGAACGGGCGCAGGAGTGGGGGAGGCGCAGGTTCCGGCCTTGGCCCGAGGAACGGCACCGCTGAGTCGCCCAGCGCCGCAGAGGCTGAGCACGCCGGTGCGACGTGCGTCCGTCCGCGTCAGGAGAGGCAGTCACCCGAGCCGATGAACTCGGGGGTACCCATGTTCCCGCTGTAGACGGCGACGGACCAGCGGATGTACTGCCAGGACCGGTTCCTGCTGTACTCGTCCCTCAGTTTCCCGCAGGTGGTCCTCCGGGCGACATCCTGGAAGTTGTCTCTCTGGGCGCGGCCGATCAGCGCTCCGTAGGTGTCCTGGATCCATACGTACGCCGCCTTCTCGGCCGGGTCGAACCCGAGGCTGATGTCGTCGTCCGCGGCGGAGGGGTCCACGCCGTTGCCCTCGGCGACCCGGGCCTTCCACGCGGCGGTGATGGCCTTGTCCGTGGCGTCGGCGACCCGGATCTCGTCGTTGTCGGCACTGGGTATCTGCGCGGTCGCCATGCCGGACTCGTCCCCCCGCCACTGCCCCGCGACCTCGCTGTAGCACCCGTCGGTGGCCCGGCCGAAACCGAGGACGTCCGCCTCGGTGTCACCGTCGGAGTCCTTCCAGAAGACGGAGTAACGGCCGTAGGGCCACGTGGCGGGGCTGCTCTGGAGGCGGCGGGCGAGAGTGGTGCAGGATGCCGTCTCACCTGCCCTGCGGAACACCTCCTGGTCGTCCTCCGGCAGTTGGGAGACCGGCCCGCCGGTCACCATCACGGTCTGCGCACGCCGGTTGAACGTGACCGTGGCGGTGAGGTGGTTCAGGCCCTTGGTGGCGAGCATCGACCTCACGTCGTCCTCGATCGCCCGGGCGGTGTCCTTCTCCTCCTGGGTGCTCGCGGTGGTGCTCGCCCTCCACTCGTCGTCCGACGGCTGCTCCTCGTCACCGGCCCGCGTGAACGCCGGGTCGGCGACGCCGGCCAGCGGATCGGTCGGTACGCGGATCCCGCGCGCATCGTCGGCGGTGTGCGTCGCCGCAGCCGGACCTGGGGTTCCGGCGGGCCCGGTGGCGTCGTCGGTGTGCCGGGCCGGGGACGCGGTCGGCCGTTGCGCGACGGCGTCCCGCGCCCCGCCCCGGTCACCGTCGTCAGGGAAGGCGGCCGGGAAGGCCAGGGCGCCCCCGGCGAGAGCGCCGATCACGGCGGCGGCCACGAGCACGGTCGTGACGGTCCGTCTGCGCGAAGGAGGGGAGGGGGCGTGCCAGGCGGGGTCGTCGACGGTGGGTATCTCCCACACGGCCGTGACCAGTTCACCGGCCCGGGTGGGTGCCGGTCCGTCGTCGCCCGCGAGGACCTGGGTGGCCTGGGAGGCGAGCAACCGCGAGCACTCCTGGGCGGCCGAGGCGGCGGATATCCGGTCGGCTGGTTCCTTCGAGAGGGCGCTCTCCACGACTTCGCGCAGTTCCTCGGGCACACCGTCCAGGTCGGGGTCCCCGGACATCACACGGAACGCGACCACGTCCGGCGCGCCGGTACCGAACGGGAGCCGGCCGGTCGCGGCGTAGGCGACGAGCGCACCCCAGGCGAACATGTCGCCCTCCGGCCCGGCGGCGCCGGTGCGGTAGTACTCGGGGCTGATCCAGCCGGGCGTGCCGGTCATGACGCCCGTCCGGGTCACGCTCGTGCCGTCGGCGGCGCGGGCGATGCCGAAGTCCAGGACGCGGGGGCCGGCCGGAGTGAGGATGATGTTCTGCGGCTTCACATCGCGGTGGACCACGCCGGCTTCGTGGACGGCCGCCAGTGCTTGGGCCGTGCCCGTCGCGAAGGCGTACAAGGTGCCGCCGGTCAGGGGACCGTGGCCGGCCAGGTACTGGTTGAGGGTGGGGCCCGGAGCGTAGGCGGTCGCCAGCCAGGGCGCGTCGGCCTCGGGGTCGGCGGCGAGCAACGGCACGAGACACGGCCCCTGCACCCGCGCGGACATCTGCACCTCGCGGCGGAACCGGGCCCGGAACTCGGGGTCTTCGGCCTGCGCAGGGTGGATCACCTTGACGGCGACCCTGAGCCCGTCGGCGGTGAGACCGGCGTGGACGGTCCCCATGCCGCCGGAGCCGAGGCGGCCGATGATCCGGTAAGGACCGACACGGGAAGGATCACCCGGGCGGGCGGGCTGCACCCGCCCCCCGGAACCAGCAGCGCTCACGACGGGTCCTAGCCTGGGAAACGGATAGTGAAGAAGATGTGAAGGAGGTGTATATCATGATCACGCGGTTACGTGAAACGGCCCCCGGGCCGTGCCGACGAGACAGCTCGGCCACGACGCCGCCGAACTCGCCGCGCCCGCCGATCAGTTCACGGCCCACCGCCTGGTTCTGGGATGCTCGCCGGAGCCGTGCTGGACCTGGCCCGGTACGGACTGTTCCATCACGCCCGCAGAGACGGGCTGTTGGCAGCGGCCGCCCAGCTCGGAATACCGCCTGTCCGAGGCGCCGGCCGGCTACGACCGTACGGCCCCGGCCCGGCCGGTGCGCTACCTCCCACCCGTGTTCCCGGTAGGCACGGGCCGGGGCGGTCATCGCCCTGCCGTCGAGCCCGCGGCGCTCTCCGCCGAGCGCGGGCGGTAGTCGCTGTCGGGGCGGAGGCGGCCCACTCGGGCGAGCTGACGTCAGGCGGGCGCTATGCGCTCCAGTACCTTCGCGGCGGCGGCGATGTCGCAGCCGTCCAGGCGCGAGAACACATGGCGGCGCACGCTCGCGAGGTTGGTGGGCCACGCCTGCCTCAGCTGTGCCCAGCCCGCGCTGGTGAGGACGGCGAGCCAGGCCCGCCCGTCGTCCGGCGACTTCTCCCGGATGACCAGCGACTGCGACTCCAGCCGGTTGACCACTCGGGTCATGCCGCTCAGCGACAGCCCGCACCTGCCGGCGAGCTCGCTCATCCGCATCTGGTGGTCCGGCACCTCGGAGAGGTGCACCAGGACCATGTACTCGGTACCCGAGATCGGCTGCTCTTCCAGCATGTCCGCGTCGACCACCCGGGGCAGGAACGTGATCACTCTGCCCAGAGCCCGTAGGAAGGCCTCCTCGTCCGGGTCCAAGGGCTTGAGGGGCGTCGCGTCTGCCATGGCCACAGTGTAGATCGCCCGCGATCGCCGTCTCCGCGGTCGGTGACCCCTGAACATCCCCCCGGCGGCAACGTGTACCTCTTGCCAGACTCCCGCCACCCACCCCCTTGTGGCGGGACGGGGCGGCCGCCCCACGTGGTGCGCACTACGGGCGGCCGCCCTTCAGCGCGTCAGGATGCCGTGCAGGAGCAGGTCGATCAGGGCCGGGGCCAGGCCGGGCTGTTGTTCGGTGTCGGCCATGACGCTGATGCCGCCGAGGGCCATGAGGACGTCCTGCGCTTCGACCTGTGACCGGGTGACGTTCCGGCTCGCCCCGGCGGCGAGGAGGTGACGGACCGCCTCGGTGAGGTGGGCGCGGGTGGTCAGCCGCTCGCCCTCGTCGGTCAGCACCACGCGGAGCACGTCGGCCATGCCGTGCTTGGCGGCCATGAAGTCGATGAAGCGTTCCATCCAGGCCCGGAGTGCCTCCGCCGGGGGCAGCGAAGCGGTGAGTTCGGGTGCCGCTGCGCACAACGCCTGTACTTCGTGCCGGTACGTCGCCTCGATCAGCAGTTCCTTGGACGGGAACCGGCGGTAGAGCGTGCCGACACCGGCGCCGGCCGCGCGGGCGATGTCCTTGACCGAGGCGCCCGTGCCTTCCCGGGCGAACGCCTCTGCCGCGGCGCTGAGCAGCCGGTCCTCGTTCCGTCGCGCATCGGCGCGCAGCGGCCTGTCCTGCCGTCCGGTGCCGTCCGTGCCCTTGCCGGTCAACCTGTTTCCTTCCCCTCGCGCTTGCAAGCGGAACCAGTTCCGCTTACTGTGCATCCGGAACCGGTTCCGGTTACGAGGCTACCGTGCCTTGGCACGAGGGGCGAGGGGCGCCGCCGGACCACGGCGGACCACGACGGACGCCCGGCTCGCTGCCCGTTTCCCCGTATCGCCGGCATCCGAGGGCGACCTGCCCGACCACCCCTATGAGGAGGAAGACACATGACCGCGCGACTGCAGAACACGGTGGCCCTGGTGACCGGTGCGAGCAGCGGCATCGGCGAGGCGACCGCACGCGGGCTCGCCGCGGAAGGCGCGGCGGTCGCCGTGCTGGGACGGCGGCGGGCACGCCTTGAGGCGCTCGCGGACACACTGCGGGCGGAGGGCGGCACGGCCTTCGTGGTGGAGGCCGACATCACCGACAAGCAGCAGGCCGCGAGCGCGCTGGAGAGCGTGGTGGCGGAGCTCGGCCGTCTGGACACGGTCGTCAACAACGCCGGCTTCATGGGCGTCGGGCAGGCCGTGGACTCTCCGCTGGAGGAGTGGGAGCACATGCTGGAGGTGAACGTGCAGGGTCTGCTGTACGTCACCCATGCCGCGCTGCCGCATCTCCTGCGCGCGGCGGAGGACTCGCCGCGGGGAGTGGCGGATCTGGTCAACATCAGCTCCACCGCGGGACGGGTCGCCCGCCCCGGAACGGCTGTCTACAACCTGACCAAGTTCGGGGTCAACGGCTTCACCGAGGCGCTGCGGCAGGAGTTGATCTCGAAGCGCGTGCGGGTGAGCGTGGTCGAGCCCGGCACCGTGGCCACCGAACTGAGCACGCACCTGCGCGACGGCGTACGACAGGCCGTCGAGCGCCAGATCGCGGGCATGGAGGCGCTCCGGCCCGAGGACATAGCCGACGCCGTGTCCTACATCGTCACCCGGGACCGCCGGGTCGCCGTCAACGAGATCCTCGTCCGCGCCGGCGAACAGACCTGGTAGCCGGCAGTCCGCGGGCGCGCCGCGCGACGCTCACCCGGGCCGGCGGTTCCCGTCCGGCGGGCCCGTGCCCGGTCCGGCGGGCTCAGTTCCGCAGTGACGACAGCGCGGCGGCGACCCGCTCGGAAACCTCGGGCGGCGTCGAGGCGTGCGGGGAGAAACGCAGTGAGTCGGCGCGCACCGTCGGAGTGACACCCTCGGCGTGCAGGGCCTTCGCCACGAGGGACGGGTCGTGCCCCGGCATGGTGAAGGAGAGGATGCCCGCTCGCCGCGCAGGGTCGGCGGGGGAGAGGACGCGGCCCCCGCACCGCTGGACGGTGTCGGAGAGCTCGGCGATCCGCGTGGCGATCGCGCCCTCGATCGCCGCTACGGTGTGCCGCTCCACGATGGCCAGCGCGGACGCGAACGCGGCGGCCGTCACCGGGCTCAGATGGGTGATCGACCACCGGCGCGCGTCCGGGGCCGGCGGGTGTGCCGTTCCGTCGAAGAGGCCGGCGTCCTCGACGCCCGTCCAGCCGGTGAGGACGGGGTCGAGGCGTTCCAGTGCCCGGTCGGACAGCGTGGCGAAGCCGGTGCCCCACCCCGCGCGCAGCCACTTCTGGCCGCCCGTCACCAGTACGTCGGCCGTGTCCCAGGGCAGCGCGGCCACGCCGAACGCCTGGATGCCGTCCACGATCAGCAACCGGTCCGGGCCGATCGCCTCGCGCAGCGCCGCCAGGTCGGCGCGGAAGCCGGTACGGAAGTCCACGGCGCTCACGGACAGGGCGACCACGTCATCGGTCAGCGCGGTGCGGACCAGGTCGGGGGTGACACCGGCGCCCGGCGCCGGGTCGAGCCAGCGCGGGGTGGCCCGTCCCAGCTGCGCGGCGCGGTGCCAGGGATAGTGGTTGGCGGGGAAGTCGGTCCGCGGCGCGAGGACCACGCCTTCCCGGATGCCGAGAGCCGCGTGGAACAGGCCGGTGGAGGTGTTCGGGAGCAGCACGGTGTGCCGGACGTCGGTGCCCGCCAGGCGGGCGGCCGTCTCCCGAGCGGCCTCTTCCGCACGCATCAGGGCGTCCACGGTGGTGTGGTCGGCGGTGGCGGATTCGGCCACCGCTCGCGCCCCGGCGGCCACGGCGTCCCGCGACGGCGGTCCGAAACGCGCGAAGTCCAGGTACCCGGCGGGCGTGTCGAAGTGGGCGGCGTACGACGTGAGCACGGGGCTCGTCCTTCCGGGCCGATGCGGTGCGGTGTGGGTGGCGCGGCGGGTGAGGACCGTACGCGTGCCGTGGACCGCCTCCTCGCCGCCCACCACCCCGCGTGTCGCCACCCGCCCCGCACCGTACGCGGTTCGCGGCGCGCGGTTCTCCCCGGGGTGCCGGTCCGCGGGGATCTCCGTCATCTCGCTCTGCTAGCCGCCCCGCGCATCAGCCACGCGAGGGACGACCATCCGCACAGCGGCTCACGGGCCGAGCGGTGCCCCCGGCTGCCCGCGTTCGTGCTGGGAACGCGCCGCGCGAGCCCCGGCCGAGGCTCGCGCGACGGTCGTCCGCCGCCGCTCGGGCACATGCCCCGGCAGCGCGCGGCTGTTCACCGCCTGCCGGAGTGCCCTCGCGGGGCCACAGGGGGAGACTGGAGAGACCGTGGCACAGGTCCGCCGCGTCGGGACACACGTGTGCCGTGGCCTGGTGTGCGCTGTGCCCCTGGTCGGCCGGGGGCGGGCCGGGCCGTTGCGGCGGGACGCGCGGCAGTCGCCCGGCGAGCACGCGGACCGGGGGATGCCTCGCCTCTCTGGCTTCCCGCACCCGCGGGCGCCCGCGGAAGTCCGGCCGCCTTGGATCGGTGGCCTGATCGGCGCAGGAGGAGCGCTATGTCGAGACAGACGAACATCGCCACCCAGACCGCCTTCGCGGAGGCCGTCATCTCAGGGGACCTCGACGCCCTCGACAAGGTCGTGGCGCCCGGTTCGATCGACCACGACCCCGCCCCCGGCCAGGGGCCCGGGCCCGCCGGGTACAAGGCGATGTTCGGCGAACTCCGCGCCGCCTTCCCGGACCTGAACGTGGCGGTGGAACACCTCGTGGCCACCGATGACGAGCTGGCCTTCGCCTACACCATCAGCGGAACACACCTCGGACCACTGAGGGGGCACCCGCCCACCGGCAGGAAGGTGAGCTACCGGGGCATGCAGATCAGCCGCTTCGACAGTGACGGCAGGCTCGTCGAACGCTGGGGCAGCAGTGACGAGCTCGGCATGCTGCGGCAACTGGGCCTCACCGGGGACGCGTGACGCCGCGGACGAACAGACGGCCGCCGGAAGCCGTCCTTAGATCCGCACGGCCCGCCCGTCCGCTGTCCCGTTGACGTGGTACCGGGTGGCTGTCGTCAGCGCCGTGTCCTCACCGAAGTGGGGTGTCGTACCGGCCCGGTCCGGTGACAGCGAGCGGCACCGTGGAGGTCGGCGTGCTGGTCCCCGTTCACGGCAGTGACCAGCAGGTCGAGCGCGGAGTAGCGGCCGGGTGTCAGACAGGCCGTCGGGGTGCGGGACGGTCGCCTGGCGTGCGAGCGAACCGAAGGCGCCGCGGCCGTCGAAGTTGCGCACGCCAGGGAGTGGAAATCCGCCAGGACCGGGGCCGAGGGGTCGCCGGTCATCGCCTGGGTGGGACCGTTCACGCGCACCCAGCGGTAGCGGTCCCACACCCGCACACCGCCGTTCTACCGGGCCAGGTTGTACAGGGACTGGGCAATCCACACCGAATCCAGAAGGCCCTCACCTGTTCAAGCACCCGGCACGCGTGTCGCCAACCCCGGGGCAGCCCACCTGGTCGGCCGCGCCGGCGAGGTGAGCGAGGTGTTCCACGAGGCAAGGGCCTGCCGAGGAGGCGCCGCCTCGCCCGCCAAGGAGGTTCATGTATGGGCTATTCAATAGGTAATGTGTGACCCTAATTGGCGGGACGCCCGTGCGGGTGTCCGTCCGCAGCCCACCGCAGAGGGAAGGCAAGACCACATGCCGATGCACGCCTCCGACCTCGGTCACGCGCTCTTCAAGGTCCTGGAGACCGGTGACCCGGCGCTGGCCGCCGAAGTCGTCCACGACGAGTTCCACAACCGCGAAGCGGCGGTGTCTCCTCCGGCCTGCCGGATCCCGGGTCCGGCGGGCGTGCTCGCCTCCAGCGCGTGGATGCGGTACGCGTTCGGCGACCTCCGGCTGCCCGTGGCCGACATCGTCACCAGCGACTCCCAGGCGTGGGTACGGCTGCGCATGCGGGGCCGGCACACCGGTGCCTTCGTCCTCTTCAAGGACCAGGGGGTCGACCAGGTCGTCCCGCCCACCGGCCGGGAGATCGACTTCGAGCAGATCCACGTGCTGGACCTGCGGGACGGCAAGGTCGTCCGGCACGAAGCCGTGCGGGACGACCTCACCATGCTCGGTCAGCTCGGCGTCTTTCCCCCCGGCCCGGCCGCCGGACTGCGCATGCTGTCCTGGCGGGTGACCGGCCGAGCCGCAAAGGCCGCCTCCGAGGTCACGGCGCAAGCAGCCCAGGCCGCCGCGGCGCTGCCGCGCGACACCACGGTGTGAAAGATGCGCCCCCGCGCAGGCGAGGGGCCGAGGAACGCCGGTCCGGTCACCGCTCTACTCGGACGGCTGGTCTTCCGGTGTGGGGGTGCGGCCCAACAGGGTCGCGACGGACGTGTGCAGCAGAAAGGCCTCGGCACGTTCCCAGGGCCAGCCGTTCTCCCGCACCAGGGTGCGCCAGCCGGTCGGGCCGAACCAGAACCAGAGGAGATCCGCCGTCTCCTCCTCGGGGCGGTCGGGCGCCGGGGTCAGGGTGTGCAGGTGGCGGGCGGCTGTCCGCAGGGCCTCACGGTAGGCGGAGGTCGCCCGTTCCCACAGGGCCTCGCCGTTCTCGTGGACGGGCAGGGCCGCCCGGATCGCTTCGTGGATCTGGAACTGGCCTTCGTTGCCGGTCCGCGTGCCCCGCGCCAGCGCCTCAAGGACGGCTTCCGGCGAACGCAGCGCGAGCACGTGCTGCATGGTCTTCTCGTAGTCCGACGCGACCACGCCCTGGTCCACGATCTCGTTCAGGATGTCGCCCTTGCTGCCCACGCTGGCGAAGATGGTCTTGGCTGACACTCCGCTCGCGGAGGCGATGTCCGCCACGGTGACCCTGCCGTAACCGCGTGCGGCGAACAGCTCGGTGGCGCACCGCAGGATCTCCGCGCGCGTGCGTGCGGCCGCCTGCTGGCGCAGGGGAGAGACATACGGGCGTTTGGCAGGCATGCGGTCATGGTAACTGCCGTGATCACGCCCGGTTCTATTCATTAGGTGCCGTAACACCCTAAAATGCGCGACAGGCCGCCGATCACGCTCGTGATCTGCGGCCTGCCGATGGGCCGGAGGGGTCCGGCGATGGGTGACCGCCGGACCCGGCGTCAGTGGCCGGCGCTCTGACCGCCGTCGACGTGCAGGACCTCGCCGGTGACGAACGGCGCGCCCTCCAGGTAGAGGACCGCGTCGACGATGTCGCTGATCTCACCCATCCGCCCGACCGGGTGCAGGGCGGCGAACGTCTCGAAGTACTCCTCGGAGTGCATCGGGGTCTTGATGACGCCCAGGGAGACGGCGTTGCTGCGGATGCCACGGGTCGCGTACTCGATGGCCAGAGCCTTGGTGGCGGACTGGAGGCCGCCCTTGGTCAGGGAGGCCAGCACCGAGGGCACCGCGGAGAGGGCGTGGTCCACCAGGCTCGTGGTGATCTGGACGACGTGGCCGCCGCCCTGACGGAGCATCTGCTCGACGGCGAGCTGGGTGATCCGGAAGAACCCGCTCAAGTTGACGCCCGTGACCGCGTCGTAGTCCTCCTGGGTGTACTCGGTGAACGGCTTGGCGACGAAGATGCCGGCGTTGTTGACCAGGGTGTCGATGCGGCCGAACCGCTCGATCGCGGCGGCGGCGACGCGCTCGGCCGTGGCGGGGTCGGCGATGTCGCCCTGGAGGGTGACGACGTCCGGGTCGTCCGAAGGGGCGATCGTCCGCGAGGTGGCGACGACGGCGTAACCGAGCTTGCGGTACGCCTCGACCAGGCCCGCGCCGATGCCCTGGGAAGCACCGGTGATGACGGCGACCTTCTTGCCGGAGTTGCTCATGACTGCCTTCTTCGTTCGGTCTGTGACGGTGGTGGTGCCGACCGGTCCTCCTCGGACGGTCACGTGGAAGAACCAGACGACCAGTCGCCTAATTCCGGTCCGCCTCACCCAAGCATCCTCGCTACACCCTCTCTGACCTGCGGTGGGAGCCTGTGACTACCAACTGCGAGCCAACAGGTCACGGAGGACCCCGGGGCTGCCGTCACCGCTCCGTAGCATGGGCCTCATGGAGTTGCGTCAGTTGCGGTACTTCGTAGCGGTGGCCGAGGACCTCAACTTCGGGCGTGCCGCGGACCGGCTGCTGATAGCCGGTCCGTCGCTGTCCCAGCAGATCAAGGCGTTGGAGCGCGACCTCGGCGTGCGGCTCTTCGACCGCGACCGCCGCTCGGTCGCCCTCACGGCCGCCGGTGCGGCACTCCTCCCGCAGGCACGCGACCTGCTGGAGCGCGCGGACGACCTCCGGAACCGCGCCGCCAGGATCGCCGGCTCGGAATCCGTCCGGATCGGCTACGTCAACTGGCTGCCACCCGACCTGACGGCCCGGACCTCGGCCGTGGCGCGGGTGCACGTCGACGCATGGGTCGCGCCCTCGCACACCCAGGCGGCACGGGTCGCGGACGGCAGTCTCGACCTCGCGGTGTGCTGGGTCCGCCGGCAGGACCTGGACGAACGCGGCCTCAACGCCCGGCTCATCGGCGCGGACCGCCTGTACGCGGTCTCCGCAGGCCGTCAGCCGGACGACATCCGCGCCCAGGACCTCCTCGTCCTCACGGACACCGACGTCACGACATGGTCGTCCTGGAACGTCTACGCCGAGCGGCTGGCCCGCGACACCGGCGCCCGTGCGGTGCGCGTCTCCGACGGAGGCATCACCGGTCCGGGCTTCTTCGACCACGTACGCCGTGCGCGTCGCCCGGTCCTCAACTGCCCGAAGGCTCAGGGGACACCGCTGCCCCCCGATCTCGTCGCGCACCCCGTGTCCGGGCCGAAGATCTACTGGACGTGGTCCCTGGTGTGGCGCCGCGACGAGCAACGCGCGGCCGTGCTCAGCACCGTGGACGCCCTCACGGAGGGGGTCGGCGACTGCGGTCTGGACGACCCGGACGCATGGCTCCCCGACGACGACCCGCACCGCCGCTGACCGGCTCCGCCACGCCCCGCCCGGCGCCACCATGCCCAGGGTCACCACCTAAGCCCCCCGGCCCCGGCCCCGGCCCGGCGGCCGGCAGAGCGTCCCGGAGCCGTCGGCGCGAGCTGAGCGGCACCCTGGGGCACAGCAGTGCACGACCGGCTTGCGCGGCCTGAAGCACGGTAGGGAGCCCGGGACTCCCCGGACATCGGCTCGTTCAGTTCTTCCCGAGCGCTGTTTGACGGAAGTAGACCGGTCGTCTAGCTTAGGTGACCGGTCGACTCAACAGGTCGACGCAGTCCCTCGAAATGGAGAAGTCCTGTGTCCGCTCCGATCAAGCTCGCCATCGTCTTCTACTCGTCCACCGGCACGATCACCGAGATCGCCAAGGAGCTGCACGACGCCGGTGTGAAGGCGGGCGCCGAGGTGCGCCTGCTGAAGGTGGCCGAGCTGGCCCCGCGGGCCGCCATCGACTCCAACCCGGCCTGGGCCGCCAACCACGCCGCCATCGCGAACATCCCCGAGGCCACCCCGGAGGACATCGAGTGGGCCGACGCCGTCGTCTTCGGCACGCCGACCCGCTTCGGCAACGTCTCCTCGCAGCTGAAGCAGTTCATCGACACACTCGGCGGCCTGTGGGCCCAGGGCAAGCTCGCGGACAAGGTCTACAGCGGCTTCGTCTCCACCGCCACGGACCACGCCGGCCACGAGTCCACCCTGCTCGCGCTGTACAACTCCGTCCACCACTTCGGCGGCATCATCGTCGCGCCGGGCTTCACCGACCCGCAGAAGTTCGTCGACGGCAACCCCTACGGCACCTCCCACGCCGACGGCCAGGGCACCAAGCCCGTGGGTGAGGTCACCCGCCTCGCCGCCGCCATCCAGGCCGAACGCGTCGTGAAGATCGCCGCCGCCCTCCGGACCGCCGCCTGACCGGAACGCCCGGCGCGTGCCGAGCCGGCCGGCTGTAACCGGCCCACCCTGTTCTTCGATATGCATCGCAACCCGCAGTACCGAGAGAGGACGAACGACGATGAAGGAATTCCTGGTCGTGCTCACCACGACCGTGCCGGAGGGCACCGACCCCGCCGAGGTCGACCGGCGACGCGCGGCCGAATCCGTCCGGGCCCGGGAACTGGCCGCCACCGGACACCTCTTCCGGCTGTGGCGCCCGGTCGGGGAACTGCGCAGCATCGGCGTGTGGCGCGCGGACGACGAGGCCGACCTGCGTGAGAACGTGCTCGGCACCCTGCCCCTGTGGCCGTGGATGACCGCCGAGATCACCCCCCTGCAGTCACACCCCAACGACCCGGGCCCCACCGGTCCCACCGCCTGACACCACATGGCGCGCTCCCCCGCGCGCCCTGCCGGCAAGAGGAGGAAACCGATGAGCGGCACAGCAGCGCAGGAAGCGATCCTGCGTGGCGTCATGGACCAGTGGAAGACCGCGGTCGACGCGCACGAGCCGGAGAAGGCCGCGGCGCTCTTCACCGAGGACGCCGTCTTCCAGGGGCTCCACCCCTACAGCGTCGGCCGTCCGGGGGTCGCCGCGTACTACGAATCCCAGCCGATCGGGCTGACCGCCGAGTACCGGGTGCTGGAGACGCGGAGCCTGGCGGACGACGTCCTGCTCGGGTATCTCGACGTCGACTTCGGTTTCACCGACCGGCCGGCCCTCCACGTCACTCTCGGCGTCGTGCTCAAGCGGGTGGCCGACCGCTGGTACGTCTCCCACTACCAGGTGACGAAGCTCGACTGACGCGGTTCCCGCCTCGCGATGCCCGATCCTGCCGAGCGTCACCTATTTGACAGGTGACGAGTTATGCGTCATAGTGGTGCAGTAACTCCTCCGGTCGCTGGGGGAGGGGAAGGGTGAGAACTGATGACCGACATCGAGGAAAGGGCGCTGCTGGCCGGCGGCTGCTTCTGGGGCGTGCAGGAACTGATCCGCAAACTCCCCGGTGTGACCCGCACCCGGGTCGGTTACAGCGGCGACGACGGCCTGGCCCATCCCACGTACCGCAACCACGGGAACCACGCCGAGTCGATCGAGATCACCTTCGACCCGACCGTCACCGACTACCGCGCGATCCTGGAGTACTTCTTCCAGATCCACGACCCGACCACGAAGAACCGGCAGGGCAACGACATCGGGGCCAGTTACCGTTCCGCCATCTTCTACCTCGACGAGGAGCAGCGGCGCGTCGCGCTCGACACCATCGCCGACGTCGAGGCGTCGGGGCTGTGGCCGGGATCGGTGGTGACCGAGGTCGTCCCGGCCGGCCCGTTCTGGGAGGCCGAGCCGGAGCACCAGGACTACCTCCAGCGCTACCCGGACGGCTACACCTGCCACTTCCCGCGCCCGAACTGGCGGCTGCCGAAGCGCGCGGAAGTCTGAGCACCACGGGGCGGTGAGGCCGCCCTCCACGCGGTACGGCCGCGGGACGAGCCGGTGAGGCTCGTCCCGCGGCCGTTTTCGCGAGGTCACCTCGGAGCGCGCCGCAGCCCGGGACCGCGTCCCTCCGGCTCCGTCGGCGGCGCCCGCGCCGTGGAACACCGGACTTCGGCGACGTCCCGGTCGCCGTCGTCCATGAGGCGGCGGGAAGGCGTTCAACAGGGTTCCGCGGTGCCCCGGTGGCGGTGGGTTTCCAGCAGCCTGAGCCAGACCTCGCTGATCGTCGGGAAGGCCGGCACCGCGTGCCAGAGCCTGTCGACGGTCACCTCGGCCGTCACCGCGACGGTCGCCGAGTACAGGAGTTCCCCTACGCCGGGGCCGACGAAGGTGACTCCCAGGACGACGCCCGTCTCCTCGTCGAGCAGCATGCGGGCCGTGCCCCGGTAGCCCTCGGCGTACTGACGCGCACCCGCGACCAGTCCGATGTCGTAGTCCACGACCTCGACCCGGCGTCCGGTGCGTGCGGCCTCGCGTGTGGTGAGGCCCACGGACGCGACCTCGGGGTCCGTGAAGACGACTTGGGGAACGGCCACGAGGTCGGCGGTGGTCGTGTGAGCGCCCCACTTGGTCTCGTCGAGGGTCTCGCCCCGCGCGCGTGCGCCGATGACGGCGCCCGCGATCCGCGCCTGGTACTTGCCCTGGTGCGTCATCAGCGCCCGGTGGTTGACGTCACCCACGGCGTAGAGCCAGCCGTCGGGGACGGCGGTCACCCGGCAGGTGTCGTCCACCCGCAGCCAGTCGCCGGGCGTCAGTCCGATGGTCTCCAGCCCCAGCTTCCCCGTCTGCGGGGTGCGGCCGATGGCGAACAGGATCTCGTCCGCGGTCGTCTCGGTGCCGTCCTTGAGTTCGGCCCTGACCTCGCCGGCGGGCTCCTGGCGCGTCACGGAGATCACCGAGGTGCCGAGGCGGACGTCCACCCCTGCCTCGCGCAGGCCCTCCGCGACGAGTTCACCGGCGAACGGTTCCATCCGGGGAAGCAGTCCGGCCTCGCTGCGGACCAGCACGGTCACCTGGGAGCCGAGGGCCTGCCAGGCGGTGGCCATCTCCACGGCCACCACACCTCCGCCCACCACCAGGAGCCGCCCGGGTACCTCGGAGGAACTGGTCGCCTCACGGCTGGTCCACGGACGTACCGAGTCGAGTCCGGGCAGGTCGGGGAGGGCCGCGCCGGTGCCCGTGGCGACGACGACGGCGTGCCGGGCGGTGAGGCGGACCGTGTCGCCCTCGGGCGTCTCCACCACCACCTGCTTCTCGCCGGTGAGCCGGCCGTGGCCGCGGATCAGGTCCACGCTGACCGAGTCCAGCCAGTCGACCTGGTCGTCGTCCTTCCAGTGCTCGGCCATCGTGTCACGGTGCGCGAGCACCGCGGGAACGTCCAGGGGCCCGTCCGCCGCGTGACGGAAGCCGGGGACCCGGCGGGCGTCGGCCCGCGCCATCACCGGCCGCAGCAGCGCCTTGCTGGGTTCGCAGGCCCAGAAGGAGCACTCACCTCCGAGGAGTTCGTGTTCGATGATGACCGTGCTCAGCCCGGCGGCCCGGGTGCGGTCGGCCACGTTCTCGCCGGCCGGGCCGGCTCCGATGACGATGACGTCGTAAGCGCGGGAGACATCGTTCATCACTGCTCCTGGGGCTTGGCCGTGCCTCGTCGGCCGGAGCCGCTCGCTGTCGTTCGGAGCGAGAGGCGCTTTCCGCCGGTATGCGCCTGCGCGCGGAGGAGGTGGCCGTCCCGGCCATGCGGTGTGTCTTCACCGGGGTCGGACGAGACACGGGAGAACGGATGAGGCACACCCTATGCCTTGGTCCGTGCGGGCGCACCGTCTCACCGTGACGGCGCGAGGGCTTTCGGAGGTACGACGGCGGCCCCTGGTCCTGGTGACCAGGGGCCGCCGTCGTACTCGGACGTTCGGTCCCGTCGTGCCGTCAGGCCGCGGCCACGGCCGGCCGGGCGTTCAGCAGCGCCAGGCAGTTGGCCCAGAGCCCGTTCAGCGTCGAGGTGCTGTTGTAGAGCTTGGCGAACATCACCTGGCCCTCCAGCTGTGCCACGATCGACCGGGCGGCCTCTCGTGCGTCGTCGGCCGAGACCTCCCCACGCTCCTGGGCTTCGGTGACGACCTTCTCGACCATCTCCACCTGGGCGTCGAAGATGTGCTGCAGGCGTTCGCGGATGGGCTCCGTCTGGTTGCTCAGCTCCAGCGTGAGATTGCCGAACATGCACCCGGAGACGGTCCCGCAGCTCTGCTGACCGGCGTGCAGGCCGGCCTCGGTCTCCTCGAACAGCCGGCGCAGCCGCGACAGCGGTGCGCCGTCGCCCTGCAGGACCCGGGTCCACTGACCGCGCTGGGTCTCCCAGTGTTCGTCGAGGACGGCCAGGGCGAGGGCCTCCTTCGACTCGAAGAAGTAGTAGAAGCTGCCCTTCGGCACCCCGGCGGCCTTGCAGATCTCGGCCACGCCCAGCGCCGAGTAGCCACGCAGCTCGATGAGTGACTGCGCAGCGTCGAGGATCTTCTTCCTGGCGTCACTTGTCCGTCCCATGACGCCATTATACGACCGATCGACTACAACGCTCGGGCGTCCAGTTCCCCCGCTCGTCAGCGGCTGCGTCCCAGGCTGTCCAGCGGTGTGCCGGCCGCCCAGCGGCGCAACCGCCGGCCGTCGACGAGGCGGACGTCGGTCTGCCGGGACGCCCAGCGCGCCTCGGCCCGGCTGAAGGCACCGCGGTGGACGATGAGCCGTCCGGGCCGCTCCGCGCCGGGCCGGACCGTCTCCCGCACGGTCTCCGGCCAGCCGGCGTCCTCGTCGGCCGGCGCGGCGGGACGGAACCTGACGTCGAGCGCGCGACCGTGCCGGTCCCGGGCGTACAGGTGCATGTCCCCCTTGCGCAGGCTCAGATCGGCCACACGCCAGCCGTCGCGCTCCAGCATGCGCGTGGTGGCCTCCACCAGCCCGCGGTCGTCCAGCCGTGCGAGTTCCTGGGCGGTGTAACGGCCGCGACGCCGGCGGAGGACCCTCCGGCGCAGGCGCAGGCCCGCCGGGGCGGCCGTCACGGACAGGAGGGCGCACGTCAGCAGGCCGGTGACCCCGAGCGCGCGGCTGAGAGGGCCGGCCAGCAGCAGGAGCGTCAGCAGCACCAGGCCGAGGCCCACGAAGGAGGGGAGGACCTCGCGCAGCTCGGGACCGTACCGGCCCTGGGCCCGCAGTTCGGCCACCCGCTGCCGACGCAGGGACCGGCGCGACGTCGGTACGGACGAGTCCGGGTACCGCACCTTCGTCATCCCGCCCGCCCCCGCCCTCTCGGTTCCTTCGGCCCCTCGCCGCGCCCCTCCGCCGGTCCGACCGTACATCGGTGACCGTCTGGCTCAGGACCTCGCCCCACCCCCGCGCCGCCGCCGCACACCCCGCCCGGGGACGGGCGGCACCAGGGGGCGCCGATTCTTCCACGCGTCGGCCGGCGCCCGCACGGGGTTCGCCGCCCGCGTCGACACGTGTCTTCCGGGGCCGGCGCCCGGCTGCTCTCCGGTTGCCGGACCGGTTCACCCGTTCGAGCATGGTGGTGGGCGCGGACTCGCCGTGCGCTCACCCCCGTCCTTCGTCTCCGCGACTGACGCAGGACGAAGGAGGAACCTTGCCCAGCGCCTTCGTCCAGGTGTTCAGGACTCCTGATCTGCGGAAGAAGACCGTCTTCACGCTCGGTGTCATCGTGCTGTACCGCCTGGGGTCACACGTCCCCCTTCCGGGGGTGGACTACGGGAACGTGCAGAGGTGTGTGGACCAGGCGTCGGGCAGCGGCGGCCTGCTGGGACTGGCGAACGTGTTCAGCGGTGGGGCACTTCTCCAGATCACGCTGTTCGCCCTGGGCATCCTGCCCTACATCACGGCGAGCATCATCCTGCAGTTGCTGACCGTGGTCGTGCCGAGACTGGAGACCCTGAAGAAGGAGGGGTCGGCCGGGCAGGGGAAGATCACCCAGTACACGCGTTATCTGACGGTGGGGCTCGCCCTCGTGCAGGGCACGGGCCTCGTCGCCACGGCCCGCAGCGGCGCCCTGTTCCCCGCCTGCCGGACGGCGTCGGGCATCGTTCCGGACACCTCCGTCCTCGCTGCTGTCGTGATGGTGCTCACGGTCACCGCGGGGACGGCCTGCGTGATGTGGCTCGCGGAGCTGATCACCGACCGGGGGATCGGCAACGGCATGTCGTTGCTCATCTTCGTCTCCATCGCCTCCACGCTCCCGAGGGCGCTGTGGGCCGTGAAGGAGCAGGGTGAGATCGCCGGCGGATGGCTCAGCTTCGGCAGCGTGGTCCTCGTCGGCCTGGTCATGGTCGCCCTGGTCGTGTTCGTGGAGCAGGGCCAGCGGCGGATCCCGGTGCAGTACGCGAAGCGGATGGTGGGACGCAGGTCGTACGGGGGGACGGCGACGTACATCCCGCTCAAGGTGAACCAGGCCGGTGTGGTCCCCGTCATCTTCGCCTCGTCCCTGCTCTACATCCCGGCGCTGATCGCACAGTTCTCGCACTCGGACTCGGGCTGGGCGGCGTGGATCACGCGGAACTTCGTCCGGGGCGACCATCCCTTCTACGTCGTCGCCTACTTCCTGCTGATCGTGTTCTTCGCCTTCTTCTACGTGGCGATCACGTTCAACGCGGAGGAAGTGGCGGGGAACATCAGACAGGCCGGGGGGTTCGTCCCCGGCATCCGGGCCGGCCGGCCCACGGCCGAGTACCTCGGCTACGTCCTCAACAGGCTGACCTGGCCGGGCTCGCTGTACCTGGGCCTGATCGCGCTGGTGCCCACCGTGGCGTTCGCCGGCCTGGGCGGTGCCAACCAGCTGACCGGCACCAGCATCCTGATCATCGTGAGCGTCGGCCTGGAGACGGTCAAGCAGATCAACAGCCAGATCGAACAGCACAGTTACGAGGGCTTCCTCCGCTGACGAAGCCCTGGCGGGCGCTGCCGACGGCGCGGCCCGGCTCCGATGCGGGGAAGCGGTCGAGCATGGCGCGCAGCTCCGCGGCGCTCACGTCGGCGCCGAAGGGTTCGGTGCCCGGTTGCAGCCGTACGCCGTCGGCGAGCGGGCCGGCGATGACGGGGTCGAAGCCGAGGGCGTGGACGAGGTGCGCGACCGTGGCCCTGTCGTCGGGGTCGTCACCGGCGAGGGCGATCGCCTTGCGGTCGGCCGCCCCGGCGGGCCGGGCCTCGTCCTCCAGGTCGTGGTAGCCCATGTGGTTGAACGCCTTGACCACGCGGGAGCCGGGCAGGAACGCCTGGACCAGTTCGCTGGTGGACGTGCGCGGGTCGGTGAAGTCGTCGCGAACGCCGTCGACCTCCGGCCAGTAGTTCATGGCGTCCACGACGAGTCTGCCGCGCAGTGCCTCCACCGGGACGCTGCGGTACTTGCCCAGGGGGAGGGCCAGGATCGTCACGTCGGCCCGGGCCGCGGCCTCCTGCGCGGTGACCGCGACCGCACCGGGGGCGAGGACCTCCACGGTGAGCGCGATGGCGTCGGCCCCGCCCGAGCCCGCGATCAGCACCCGGTAGCCGGCTGCCACCGCGAGCCGCGCCAGTACGGTTCCCACCTTCCCGGCGCCCAGGATGCCGATCGTGCGGACGTCGGTGACCGGATCAGGCACGGGCGGCCTCCGCACTGAGCAGTTCCCGCACGCGGGGGGCGACTTCGCGGCCCAGCAGCTCGATCGTGCGGGCGCGGGCCTGCCGGGGCAGGCGCATGATGTCGTACTTGAGGTCGAAGCGGCTGAGGTGCAGATCACGGGCCGTGCGGGCGATCTTGCGGGCGACGGTTTCCGGGGACCCGACGTAGAGCGCGCCGTCGGCGAGTTCCGCCTCGAAGCGTGCGCGGGTCGGGGCGTAGAACCCGCGTTCCTCGGCCAGTGCCGTCACGACCGGCTCCCAGTACCGCCACCAGGTCTCGACCGCCTCCTCGTCGGTGTCGGCGACGAGGCCCAGGGAGTGCTGGCCGACCGGTCGCGGGCCGTGCCCGGACTGCTGGAGTGCCCGGTGGTAGAGATCGACGTGACCGGCGAAGCGCTGCGGGCGCCCGCCGATGACGGCCAGCATCAGGGGCAGGCCGTAGCGGGCGGCGCGCAGCACGGAGTGGGGGCTGCCGCCCACGCCGATCCAGGTCGGGATCCCGCCGGGCCGCATCCGGGGCATCAGCCGCTGCTCGGTGAGCGGCGACCGGAACGTCCCCGACCACGTCACCGCCTCCTCGCGCTGCAGCCGCATGAACAGCTCCAGCTTCTCCTCGAAGAGCTGCTCGTAGTCGGCCATGTCGTAGCCGAACAGCGAGAAGGACTCCGTGGCGGACGCGCGCCCCAGGACCAGCTGCGCCCGGCCGCCGGACACCGCGTCCAGCGTCGAGAACTCCTGGTAGAGCCGCACCGGGTCGTTGGTGCTGAGCACGGTCACCGACGTGCCGAGCCGGATGCGTTCCGTGGCTGTCGCCATGGCGGCGAGCAGGACCGGTGTGGCGCTGTCGACGTGGCCCGCGCGGTAGTGCTCGCCGACGCTGAAGACGTCGATGCCCGCGGCCTCGGCGAGCGCGGCCTCCTGGACCAGGAGCCGTACCGTCTCGGCGTCGCCGAGGACACGGCCGTCGTCCGTCGCGACCTCTCCGAAGGAGTTGAGCCCGATGTCGAAGGACGTGGCCATCATGATCCTCCTCAGCCCGGGCTCCGGCTGTCGGGCGCCCGACATTGCTTGACGGGTCAAGTATTCGGCTGCATGTTTGACGTGTCAAGTAAGCG
The DNA here is from genome assembly GCF_040704085.1 of Streptomyces sp. NPDC047841. Lineage (NCBI taxonomy): Bacteria > Bacillati > Actinomycetota > Actinomycetes > Kitasatosporales > Streptomycetaceae > Streptomyces > Streptomyces sp. NPDC047841. Next base: position 26,288 of record NZ_JBEYRP010000017.1, on the reverse strand, counting down.
AGGGGTCCGCTAGTCGGCCGGCAGTGCGGAAGCGCGGCGGGCAAGGCGCCGGCCGCGCCGGCACTCGCGCGCCGCGGCCCCGTCCCGCTCGGCCGTCACGGCCCCGGCCGGGTGGCCGCAGGCGCGGTCAGTGCCGGGAAGCGGGCACGTGCGCCGCGCCGACGGCGCCGTAGCCGATGACCAGGACGCGCTTGCCGACCAGCGAGGTGCGGTACTCGGGCTGCCATGTCCCCTCGGCCTGGCGGGCACCGAACACGTCAAGTCCCCGGGACAGGGCCGGCAGCAGGGTGACCGCCAGTTCGGCGGTGGCCTCGCGGTGCACGCCGCGCCCGGTGCTCAGCCGGGTTCCGGGTGGTATCGCGTCCAGCAGCGGCAGCATGTGGTCGTAGCCGGAACTGAGCAGCTGGAGCACCTCCAGGTTGCGCATCCGCGGCAGGACGGGGCGCAGCACCCGTTCGGCGCCCGGGACCGGCGGGCCCACGAGGAAGCGGACCTCGGCGGGGTCACCCGGCAACGGGCCGGACCCGTCCCAGTACGCGTAGGTGAGCCCGTCCGGCAGACCGGGTGTCCGGTCAGCCGGCGAGCGGCGCCGCTTCCAGCAGGACCGCGGCCGCACCGCGGGCGGTCGTCGCGGCGGAGGGGTCACGATCCATCCGCGCGGCCTGACCCGCACCGTCGTAGAGCAGCAGGAGCTGTCGGGCCAGCTCCTCGGGCTGGGCGTACCCGCACGTGGTGGCCAGATCGGTGAACAGCTCGCGCAGCCAGGACCGATAGTGCTCGGCGGTGCGGCGGACGGCGCTGTCCTCGGCCGTCTCGGCGCTGGCCCGGACGAACGCGCACCCGTTGTACCCCGGGTCGGTGAAGGCCTCGCCCAGTGCGTCGAAGACACCGAGGATCTGCTCACGAGGAGTGCGGAAGCGCGTCAGGGTCCGGGTGATCCGATTCCGTGAGCGCTCGAAGCGCTGCTCCAGGTAGGCGCAGACGAGCCCTTCCTTGCTGCCGAAGGTGTTGTAGAGGGACGCCTTCGCCACACCGGCGTGCTCGATGACACGGTCGATGCCGACCGTTTGCACACCCTGCTGGTAGAAGAGTTCGTCAGCCGCCTCCAGCAGCCGCTCACGCGCGGACACCTTGATCGCGGTCCTGCCCGTCATGACCATCACCCTCTCAGACAGACCTGTCTATCCTAGCGCGGACCCCGTCTCACCCCTGGGAGCCGGTCTGTGCCAGGGGTGCCGCCTCCGGGACGGAGACGGAAGCGGCTTCGGGGCGTACGACCGCGACGTGCTCCACCCGGCGGCCGCTGAGCACCAGACCGGTCAGCGCCGCGAGGGCCAGCACGATGACGGCGATGCCGTACTCCCAGGACGTCCGCACCAGGCCGCCGCCGTGCACGACCAGGACCCCGCCGATCACCGCCGGCACGCCGAGCCCCATGTAGCACACGACATACAGAAGGGACAGGACCCCGGCTCGTTCGTGCGGCTCCACCTGCGGCACGACCAGCCTGATGCCCCCCTGGAACCCGCTGCCGAAGCCGAAACCGGATATCGCGCCGCCGATGAAGAACCCGACCACGGACGGGGTGCCGCCGGTTCCGGAGCCGATGGACACCAGGGTGATCACCACGCCGACGACCAGGGAACCGATGCCGATCAGCATGACGCTCCGCGTCGCCGCCTTGCGCAGCAGGACGACGGCCAGACCGGCGGAGCCGGCGAGCACGAACAGGGGCAGCCCGCCCCACACCACGGAGGTGGAGCGCACCAGGGTGCGGATGAGAGCCGGTCCGAGCGCGCCGTACAGGCCGGTCAGCGCCCACACGGCGAACATCACCGGTGCGGCGATCGCCACCGACGCGCGAGCGGACCTGGGCAGCTTGAACTCGGGGGCCATGCTGGCCAGCGCGCCCGGCTTGCGGCCGACGGTCTCGTTCAGGCCGGTCACGGCCAGCGCCTGCACGACGAACACACCGAGGAGCACGTAGTAGACGAGGTGCGTCGGGGCCGGCAGGTACTGCACGATCAGCCCGGAGACCAGGGCACCGCTCGCGGTCCCGATCGTGGGCGCGAAGGAGTTGAGGAAGCCGCCCCTGCGCGCGTCGAGGTCGAGCATTCCGGCGCCGAGCGCGCCGACCGCAGCCCCGGTGCTCAGCCCCTGGACGACGCGGGCGGCCAGCAGCGCGTCCACGCCGCCGGCGGTGATGAAGACCGCCATGGCCGCCGTCTGGCCGACCAGGGCCGCGAACAGCACCGGCCGTCGGCCCACGTGGTCGGAGATCTTGCCGAAGATCAGGAGCGCGACCAGCACGGCCACCGCGTAGACGCCGAAGACGACGGTGACGGTGATGGGCGAGAACCCCCAGCGCGCCTGGTAGAGCGCGTAGAGGGGGGTCGGCGCGCTGGACGAGGCCAGTAGCGACACGAGGATCGAGGCCAGGAGTCCGAGGGAGGCGATGGGCCCGAGGCCCCTGCGTCGCGGGGCTCCGTGAGCGGGGGACCGCCTGACCGGGATGGCCTCGGAGGCGGGTCGCTGCGTCGTGCTTCTCATGACTCTCACTCTCGGTCTGGTAAGTGAACCTGCTTCATACTAGACAGATCTGTCTGATGAGCGCGAGTCCTGGACCGTGAGAGATGTCGCAGAGAAGGGGGCAGCCCGTTCGGGAGTAGGGCGGAGCTGGGGCGCGTTACGTCTTTGATCTCCGCCGGAAGGTTCGGGCAACGACCCGGGGACGCACGGGTGTGTGTGCGTGTATGTGCGCGGAGTGGGCAATCTGCTGTCCGTGACCGGGCGGTCGCTCTCGGCACTGGGGAGTGTGCGAACGGCAGCGTGCAGGGCCAGGGGACCAGGCGATCAGTCCTGGCACCCCGGCTTCACGCCCAGAGTTCCCGGCTTTCGCACACCCGCGCACCCATGTTGCGCTCCATCATCCGCAGTGCGGCCTGGGCGAGGTCTTCGTGGATGTGCGCGACGGCGTCGTGCGGAACGATGACGTCGAAGTGCCGGATGTGTGCGTCCAGGGCCGAGTACAGCACGCACTGTTCGGTCACCTGGCCGGCGAGCACCAGCCGGTCGATGCCCTGCTGCTGCAACAGGTAGTGCAGCGGTGTCTCGAAGAAGATGGAGTGGCGGGCCTTCAGGACGAAGAGCGAGTCCTCGTCGGGCTTCACGGGCTCGACGAGATGGGCATGAGGAGTGGCCAGGGCCCGGTCGAGCAACTCGCCGTGATGAGAACGCCACTCGCCGAAGTTGTCATTGACGTAGATGACCGGCACCCCGCGACCGCGTGCGCGCCGCAGCAGATCGGTCAAGACCGGCACGACCGGTTCCGCCGAGCGGATCAGCTGGTCGGCGTCCTTGTGGTCGTAGGTGTTGATCATGTCGATGACGATCAGCGCTGTCTTGCTCATACGACCAGGGTTCCACCGATGGACAGTGAGCCAACTTCTGCACACCGGGCAAGAGACGCTGTTTCACGGACCCGGGACGGTGAGCCGTCCGCGTGCCGCGCCCCTTCCCGGACATCCTGCCGGCCGGTCCGCCTGAACACGCCGATGGCTCCCCCGGCCTATCGGGGGAGCCATCCGGAGCGGTTCGACCGCGCGCGGCCTCAGTTGGATCAAGCGTGTCGGTGCGAGTGGCGGTTGCCGGTGAAGACGCGGTACAGGGCGAGCAGGATGAGGGAGCCTACGATCGCGGCGATCCAGGTGGAGAGTTCGAAGAACCCGTCGACGGAGTCAACGCCGAAGATGACCTTGCCGAGCCAGCCGCCGAGCAGGCCGCCGGCGACACCGATGAGCATGGTGACGATGATGCCGCCGGGGTCCTTGCCCGGCATGATGGCCTTGGCGATGGCGCCGGCGAGCAGGCCGATGATGATCCACGCGAGGATGCTCATGATGTGTCTCCGTCTCGCTGTATAAAGACTGTGTTAGCTCCTCGTCTGTACCGTCCGCGCTCATACAAACGTGGGATTTTCGGTTTGCGGCTCCCGGAGCGAGAAGACCTGGTGTCTTCGGCGCCGTCACCGGCGCCGAACCGTCACCGGCGCCGAACCGTAGGCCCGGCGAGGCCAGGGGTGCATGAGCTCCCCTGGCGGGGAGCGTGCCGGCCGTGGCGGAGCGTCGGGGGAGCGGCCTTGTGGTGATCACGTGGCGACGGGTCCGGGAGCAGGACTTCCCGCTGCTGCGGACGTGGCTGGAGCAGCCCCACGTGAAGCGCTGGTGTGGAACCACGGGACCACGGTGGAAGAGGTGGCGCGCGACTTCGGCCCCGCCGCCAGGGGGCAGGAGCCCTCGGAGGACCTGCTCGCACTCCTCGAAGGCCGTCCGGTCGGTCTCGTACAACGGGCACGCCTGCTCGACTACCCGGAGTACCTGGCCGAGCTGGCGGCCCTCGTCCCCGTACCTGACGGCGCGATGACCATCGACTACCTGGTCGGCGATCCCCGTCAGACCGGCCGGGGCCTGGGGACGGCGATGATCCGTGCCGTCATCGTGCGGACCTGGGAGGAGCACCCCGCCGCCCCGTGTGTTCTCGTCCCGGTGGTGGCCGCCAACCGCGCTTCGTGGCGGGCGCTGGAACGCGCGGGGTTCCGCCGGATCGCGGTCGGCGACCTGGAGCCGGACAACCCGGTCGACGACCGGACCCATTACCTCTACCGCGTCGACCGCTCCGGGAGCGGCGACTGACGAGCTCCGCGTGGAGCGTATGCGGAGGGGAGCGGGCCGGCTTGGCGGTCCGCCTCAGGCGGACAGGGTTCCGTGCCGACGCCGCCAACAAGCCACGCACCGACGGATATCAGCCATAGCCGCTGTGCAGAGAAATCTGTGCACAGAACTCTTTGCAAAGAAGTCTGTGCGAAGCTAGCTTGGAGCCATGGAACACCTCGAACAGCCCTCCCAGGTCCAGCTGAACGCCCGCAACCTGCGGGGCGTCGCGCATCCGCTACGCGTGCGGATCCTGACGGTTCTGCGGACGGAGGGCCCGGCCACGGCGACCACGCTCGCCCGGAGGCTGGACCAGAACACCGGCGCGACCAGCTATCACCTGCGCCAGCTCGCCGAGTACGGGTTCATCGTCGAGGCGCCGGCACAGGGCGGCGGCCGCCGTGAACGCTGGTGGCAGGCCGCGCACGTCAACACGGTCGTACCGGACGACTCGGTGCTGGCGGGCGGTGAGGGTCTCGGCATCGCGTACCTGCAAGCCCTCAGCCGGGTCTGGTCCGACGCGATGACGGCCGCCGTCGAAGCGACCGCCTCGCTGCCGCCGGAGTGGCGCGAAGCCCAGGACTTCGGCGACTACGTGCTCACACTCACCCCCGCCGAGGCCAAAGAGCTGTCGGCGGACATCCACCGGCTGCTCCGCCGGCGCAACTCCGCGCCGCGGACGGCGGGTTCGCCGCTGCCCGAGGGCGCGGCACGGGTCGCCTTCCAGTTCCAGTTGTTCCCCACCAGTGCGGACCGGCACGTCTCCCACCCCCCGGACTCGGAGTGAGAAAGATGACCTCTCGGCACGCGGCCGCCCAGCAGGCGGCCCACAGCGGCACACGCACGCCCTCCCCGGACGCCCCGGCCGACGGGCCCCGGGTCCTGCGCGGACTGGTCGGCATGCTCTCGGCCAACGCGGCGGCCCTGTCGGCCAACCGGGTGCTCTCCATCGCCCTGCCCTGGTTCGTCCTGACGACGACCGGCAGCGTCGGCAAGACCGGCCTGGTCGCCTTCTGCCAGATAGTGCCGTACGTGATAGCCCAGGCGCTGGCCGGGCCGGTCATCGACCGCCTCGGCCCCAAGCGCATCAGCGTCGCCGGCGACCTGGCCTCCACCGTCGCGACGGCCACCGCTCCGCTGCTGTACCTCACGGGACACCTGTCCTTCGGCCTGCTGCTGGGGTTGCTGGCCGTGGTCGGTGCGGCGGACGGCCCGGCCAACGGGGCCAAGGGGCTCTTCGTGCCGGCGGCGACCCGCGCGGCCCGGGTGCCGCTGGAACGGGGGACCGGCCTGTCAGCGGCGGTCGAGCGGACCGCGACCACCATCGGGCCGGCCATCGCCGGCGTGGTCGTCGCCTCCTTCGGCAGTCTCTACGCCCTGTGGATCACCGCCTGCCTGTTCGGCGTGTCGGCGCTGGTCGTCTCCACCACCCTCAGCGACCCGGCGCCCGAGCCGCACGAGACGCCGGTGGAGGAGGCCGAGGGCTACCTGTCGCGGCTGCGCCAGGGCGCCGTGTTCCTGCGCGACGCGAAACTGCTGCGGTCCATCGTGGGCATGCTGGCCGTCACCAACCTGCTCGACCAGGCGTTCATGTCCGTGCTGCTGCCGGTCTGGGCGAAGGAGACGGGCAACGGCGCGGAGGCCGTGGGGCTGGTGGTCAGCGTCTTCGCCGCGACATCGATCCTCGCCGCGCTGGTGGCCGCGGGAGTGGGCGAGCGGCTGCCCCGGCGTGCCGTCTACCTGATCGGCTTCACGCTGGGCGGAGTCCCGCGCTTCGCGGCCATGGCCACGGGCGCGCCGCTGTGGCTGGTACTGGCGGTCCTGGCGGTGGGCGGCCTGGGGTCGGGCTTCGTCAATCCGATCGTCGGGGCCGTGACGTACGAGCTGATCCCCACGCCGCTGCTGGGACGGGTCAAGACGCTGGCCCAGGCCGTCACATGGGCGGGCATCCCGTTCGGTGGGCTGCTGGGCGCGGGGCTCGTGACGGTGGCGGGCACCTCGGGTGCGCTGTGGATCGTGGGCGGGCTCTACCTCGTCGCCATCGGCGTGCCGGCCCTGAACCGGGAGTGGGCGGGCATGCGCAAGCGGACGGTGTCCGACACGAGCCCCGTCGGCACCACGCCCGAGAGCGGGAATGCGGCCGGTACGGCTTCCCTGCCCGGAGCGGAGGCGGCCGGGGCGGTGGCCTGAGCCGCGGTACGGAACCGGCGCCGGCCGGGGCGGTGGGACCGCCCCGGCCGGCCGCCCGCTTCCTGCGCCCGCCTCCCCGACACGCGCGACTCCGCCCGGCGGGCGCACCTCCCCGTGGCCATCCCCGAGGGGGCAGAAGTGTCCACGTCCGGCGGGCAGAAGTAACCAGTTATCTCTCCAAGATCGCTCTGCGAGCATCGGATTCGGCTGAGTTTCCGAGGGCTTTCGCGAATGGTCGACGACGAGGAACTGGTGGACACATGACGACGAATCCGATGGTGGCCGCGGCCTCCGGACAGGTGGCCGAGCAGGGCGGATTCTCCCCGGCCGAAGCCCGCGTCGCCGCGGTGTGGAATGCGGTGATCGGCACTGAGGTGGCGGCGGCGGAGGACGAATTCTTCCAGCTGGGCGGAACCCGCTCGCAGGCGAAGGAAATGGCCCGCCGGATCGCGGAGGAATTCGGTTCGGAATTCGGCGCGGAACCGCTGCCCGAGCCGTTGACGGTCCGGGCCGTGGCGTCCTTCCTCGCGGAGGAGGCCCTGCTGAGGGCCCGCCGGCTGTTCGAGTCCTCCGACTTCGACGCCGGGGAGGTGGCGGACGCTATGGGCGCCCTGGTGGCGGCCGGGGCTCCGGACGACGCTCCGGCCATACCCCGCACACCCCGCGACGGGCGCCCGCTGCCGCTGTCGTTCGCGCAGCGCCGGCTGTGGTTCCTGGACCAGCTGGAGCCCGGCCGGGCCGAATACCTGATCCCCATGGGACTGCGCATCCGTGGCCGGCTGGACGTCCCGGCGCTGCGTGCGTCGCTGTCGGAGCTGGTGGCCCGGCACGAGGTGCTGCGCACCCGCTTCGTCAGCGACGCGGACGGCAACCCCGGCCAGGTCGTCGACCCGCCCAGGCCGCTGCCCCTCGCCGTTCACGACCTGCGATCCGTCGCCGGGGAGCAGGCGCGCGAGGAGGCCGCCACCGCGCTGGTGGACACCGAGGGCTTCCGCCCGATGGACCTCGGCACCGGACCGGTGGTACGCGCGCTGCTGATCCGGCTGGCCGACGACGAGCACCTCCTCGCGCTGACGGTGCATCACATCGCCTTCGACGGCTGGTCGGCGGGGGTGCTGTCACGGGAGCTGACCGAGCTGTACGGCGCACGGGTCGCGGGCAGGACCGCCGACCTGTGCGAACCTCCCCTGCAGTACGCCGACTTCGCGGTCTGGCAGCGCCAGTGGTTCACCGGCGACGTACTGGCGGAGCAACTGGACTACTGGCGCGGCCGGCTGGCCGGCACCGAACCGCTGGAGCTGCCCACCGACCGACGGCGCCCGGCGCGGCACAGCGGCAAGGGCGCCATGCTCACCTTCCGCGTGCCCGCGCGGACCGCCGACGGCGCCCGGAGGATCTCCAAGGAGACCGGCGCGAGCCTGTTCATGACCCTGCTGGCGGTCTTCCAGCTGGTGCTGTCGCGCTACAGCGGCCAGGAGGACATCGCGGTCGGCACCCCGATCGCGGGCCGCAACCGGGCCGAGATCGAGAACATGATCGGCTTCTTCGTGAACACGCTGGTCATGCGCACCGACCTGTCCGGTGACCCGACGTTCACCGAGCTGCTCGACCGGGTCAAGGAGACCGCGCTCGGCGCCTACGACCACCAGGACCTGCCCTTCGAACGCCTGGTGGAGGAGCTGGCACCGCAGCGGGACCTGTCGCGCAACCCGCTGTTCCAGACGATGTTCGTCCTCCAGAACACCCCTGACAGCCGGTCGTGGGAGCTGCCCGGCCTGACCGTGCGGCAGCTCGACGTGTCCGCCCAGGACTCCAAGTTCGACTTCACCTTCTACGCCACCGAGGCCGCCGACGGTGCTCTGGACGGCACCGTCGTGTACTCCACCGACCTGTTCGACGAGGCCACGATGGTGCGGCTCGCCGGACACTTCGAGACGCTGCTGGCCGCCGCCTGCGCCACCCCGGACGCCCGGCTGTCCCAACTGGAGATGCTCACCGCCGCGGAGCGCCGGACGATCCTCGGCGAGTGGAACGGCGCCGACACCGACGCCCCGGACACGCTGACCGTCACCGCGCTGATCGGGGAGCGGGCCGTCCGCCACCCCGACGCGCCGGCCGTGACGTGCGGCGCCGACCGCCTGACCTACCGGCAGCTCGACGAGCGGGCCGAGTGGATCGCCGGCCGGCTGCGCGAGCGCGGTGCGGGGCCGGGCACCCTGGTCGCGGTCTGCCTGAACCGCGGTACCGACATGGTGTGCGCCCTGCTCGGCATCCACAAGGCGGGGGCGGCGTACGTGCCGCTGGACCCCGCGTACCCCACGGACCGGCTCGCCTACATGGTCGAGGACAGCGGCGCCCCGCTGGTCGTCACCCAGGCCGCGCACACCGGCCGCCTGCCCGCCCACACGCAGGCGCTGCTGCTGGACGGGTCCTGGCCCGAGGAGCCGTACACCGCCGCCGCCGGTCCGGTGGCGCAGGCCGGTCCGGACGACGTGGCCTACGTGATCTACACCAGCGGTTCCACCGGCCGTCCCAAGGGCGTGCAGATCACCCACGGCGCACTGCGCGCACGGATGCGGGAGACGAGCCGTGAACTGGGGCTCACCCCACAGGACCGGGTCCTGCAGTTCGCCTCGATCGCGTTCGACTCGTCGGTGGGCCAGCTGTTCGCCCCGCTGATCTCGGGAGCCTGCCTGGTGCTGCGCGACGACGCCTGGGACCCGGGCCGGCTCGCGGAAGCGCTGCGCGAGCACCGGGTCACGGTGGCGTGGCTCACGCCCTCGGCGTTCGGGGCGCTCGCCGCCGACCTGGACGGACCCGACGCGCTGGGCCCGGAGCTGCGGCTGGTCCGGCTCGGCGGCGAGGCGCTTCAGCGGGAACAGGTCCGGGAGTGGTTCCGGCACTGCAGGGTTCCCCTGGTCAACGGCTACGGACCCACGGAGGCCGCGCAGGAGGCGACGACCGCCAGGATCACCGGGCCCGTCGACCGGGTGCCGATCGGCCGTCCGGTCGCCAACGCCAAGGTCTTCGTGGTCGACCGCCACGGCCGGCCGGTGCCGGTGGGAGTGCCGGGGGAGATGTGGATCGCCTGCCCCGGACTGGCCCGCGGCTACCTCAACCGGCCCGAGCTGACCGACGAGAAGTTCACCGTCGTCGACGTCGACGGCGCCCCCCGGCGCGTCTACCGCACCGGAGACCACGCCCGCTGGCTGCCCGACGGACGACTGGAGTTCGTGGGCCGCGCGGACAACCAGGTCAAGCTGCGCGGCTACCGCGTCGAACTGGGCGAGGTCGAGACGGCGTTGCTCGCCCACCCCGAGGTCACCGGCGCCACCGTCATGCTGCGCGAGGACGTCCCGGGAGCGCAGAGGCTGGTGGCGTACGTGGTGCCCGTGGGATCCCTCGACGTGAACGCGCTGCGCGCCCACCTCCGGCGCGACCTGCCGGACTACATGGTGCCCACGGCCTTCGTGCCGCTGGAGCGCATCCCGCTCACCCCGAACGGCAAGACGGACCGCCGGGCGCTCCCCGCCCCCGCCTCCGACCGGTCCGGACTCGACGCCGAGTACACCGCGCCGCGCACGGACACCGAACGCACGGTGGCCGAGGTGTGGTCCGAGGTGCTGGGCGTCGACCGGATCGGCGTGCACGACGACTTCTTCGCACTGGGCGGCCACTCCCTGCTCGCCACCCAGGTCGTGTCGCGGCTGCGCCGGCGGCTCGGCGCCGATGTCCCGGTGCGCACGCTGTTCGGCGCTCCGACCCCGGCACTGCTGGCCGAGGCCGTCACGGAACTGGACGGCACCGGTGCCGACCGCATCCCGTCGGCACCGCGAGACAGCGGCCCGCCGCCGCTCAGCTTCGCACAGCAACGACTGTGGTTTCTCGACCAGTTGGAGCCGGGCCGGGCCGAGTACCTGCTGCCCTTCGCCTTCCGCATCCGCGGCCCCCTGGACATCGACGCCATGAACGCCGCGTTCACCGCGGTGGTGGCACGCCACGAGATCCTGCGCACCCGGTTCGGCACGGACGCCGCGGGCTCGCCGGTGCAGCTGGTCGACCCGGCGCGGCCGGTGCGGATGCGGGTACGGGACCTGCGCGGGGTGGAGGACGCCACCACCCGCGAGGCCGCCCTGGCGGACGTACTGCGCGAGGACGGACTGCGGCCGGTCGACCTCGGCACCGGACCGATGCTGCGCGCGCTGCTGGTGCGGCTGGCCGACGAGGAGTGCGTCCTGGCGGTCACCGTGCACCACATCGCCTTCGACGGCTGGTCGGTGGGCGTGCTGGTGCGCGAGCTGTCCGCCCGGTACGCGGAAGCCGTCGCGGACCGGTCCGGCGCGTCCGGGCCCGGCCCGCTGCGGGTGCAGTACGCCGACTACGCGGTGTGGCAGCGCTCCTGGCTGTCCGGGGCGCCGCTGGAGCGCCAACTCGCCTACTGGAGGGAACGCCTGGACGGCCTGGAGCCGCTGGAGCTGCCGACCGACCACGCCCGGCCGGCGGAGCGCGGCGGACGGGGCGAGGTGGTCCGGTTCTCGGTGCCCGCCGAGGTCGCCGCCCGTGCCCGCGCGGTGTCCGCCGAGAGCGGCGCGAGCCTGTTCATGTCCCTGCTGGCGGTCTTCCAGCTGCTGCTGGCCCGCTACAGCGGACAGCGGGACATCGCGGTGGGCACCCCGATCGCCGGCCGCAACCGCGCCGAGACGGAGGACCTGATCGGCTTCTTCGTCAACACCCTCGTCCTGCGCACCGACCTGTCCGGCGACCCGACGTTCGCCGAACTCCTCGACCGGGTCAAGGACACCGCCCTCGGCGCCTACGACCACCAGGACCTGCCCTTCGAACGCCTCGTGGAGGAACTCGCCCCCGACCGAGACCTGTCCCGCAACCCGCTGTTCCAGACGATGTTCGCGTTGCAGAACGCACCGGGCGCGGACGCCTGGAACCTGCCGGGCCTGTCGGCGGAACCCGTCGAGATGCCGGTCCGCAACGCCAAGTTCGACCTGTCGATGTACCTCGCGGAGGCGGCGGACGGCACGCTGGACGGCGCCGTGGTCTACGCCGACGACCTGTTCACCGAGGACACCGCGCGCCGCATGGCCGGCCACTTCACCAACCTGCTGGCCGCGGCCACGGCTCGCCCGCACAGCACGCTGTCCGAGGCGGAGATGCTGGACGCGGACGAGCGGCACCGCATCCTCACCGAATGGAACGACACCGCCTCACCCGTCCCGACGGCGACCCTGCACGGGCTGTTCGAGGAGCGGGCGGCGCGGAACCCGGACGCGGTGGCCGTCGTCTGCGGCACCGAGAACCTGACCTACCGCCAGCTCGACGAGCGGGCCAACCGCCTCGCCCACCGCCTCCGCGCCGTACCGGGCATCGGCCCGGACGTACCCGTGGGCGTCTGCCTGGAACGCTCGCCCGCCATGGTGTGGACGCTGCTCGGCATCCTCAAGGCCGGCGCCGCCTACGTGCCACTCGACCCGGAGCACCCGGCGGAGCGGCTGGCGTACCTGGTGGCGGACTCCGGCGCGCCGATGGTCGTCACCGACACCGCGCACGCCCCCCTGCTGCCGGAGGGCCTGGACCTGCTCCACGTGGACCGGCCCACCGACCTGCCGGACACCCTGCCCACGCACACACCGGACCCCGTCGCGGACCCCGGCGACCTGTGCTACCTGATCTACACCAGCGGCTCCACAGGCCGCCCCAAGGGCGTCCGCATCGAACACCGCGGAGTGGTCAACTACCTGGCCGGCATGCAGCACGCGTTCCCGCTCGCCGAGGGCGAGGGATTCCTTCAGGCCACGCCGCTGTCCTTCGACGTCTCGGCGTACGAGATCTTCTGGCCCCTCTGGCAGGGCGCCACGGTCGTGCTGGTGCCCGGCTCCGACCGGCTCGACATGGCCGAGGTGTCCCGCCTGATGCGCGCCCACCGCGTCGTCGGCCTGCACTTCGTGCCCAGCCTGCTGGACCTGTTCGTCACCCGGGTACGACCGGGGGACTGCACCCACCTGCGGTACGCCTTCGCCAGCGGCGAACCGCTCCAGCCGACGCTGGTGAGCCGGTTCACCGAACGCTTCCCCGGCGACCTCGTCAACCTGTACGGCGCCACCGAGGTCTCGGTCGACACCACCTACTGGCGGGCCCCGCGCACGGGCCCCGCCGGACCGGTCCTCGCCGGCCGTCCCATGGTCAACCAGACGGTGTACGTCCTGGACCCGGACCGCCGCCCGGTACCCGCCGGCGTGCTCGGCGAGGTGTACCTCGGCGGCGACAGCGTCGGTCGCGGCTACCACCGGCGGCCCGACCTCACCGCCGAGCGCTTCGTCGCCGACCCGTTCCGCGGCGGCCGGATGTACCGCACCGGCGATCTCGGCCGGTTCACCGCGGACGGCGAACTGGACCTGCTGGGACGTATCGACCGTCAGGTGAAACTGCGCGGCGTCCGGGTCGAACTCGGCGAGATCGAGGCCACACTGCTCACCCACGGCGCGGTCGGGGCCTGCGCGGTGGTGGTCCGGCAGGACACCCCCGGCGACAAACGCCTGGCCGCCTACTGCGTGCCCGCGCCCGGCGCCACCGTGGACGCCGGAGCGCTGCGCGAGTGGGCCGCCGAACGCCTGCCGCGGGCCATGATGCCGTCCGCGTTCGCCGTCCTGCCCGAACTGCCGCTCAACCGGAACGGCAAGGTCGACCACGCGGCGCTGCCCGCTCCCGGCAACGACGGCGACAGCACGGCCCGGTACACCGCCCCGAGGGACGAGATCGAGGCGGAGATCGCCGGGGTCATGGCCACCGTGCTCGGCGTCGAACGCGTCGGAATCCACGACGGCTTCTTCGAGGCCGGCGGGCACTCCCTGCTCGCCATCCAGCTCGTCAACCAGGTGGAGTCGGTGACCGGAGTGCGCATCAGCCTCCGACGCCTCTTCCAGTCGCCGACCGTCATCGGCATCAAGCAACAGCTCGTCGACCTGTTCGACGCCCCGGAACAGGACTCCTGAACCAGCAGCCACTGCTCGCACGAGAAGACGAAAAGGACGGAACATCATGGGCGAGAACTCGGTCGAGGCACGGCTGCTGTCACGCATGCGGCGGCGTGCGGAAGCGGCCCGGATCGCACGCGGTGACCGGGAGGCCGGACCGCTGCCGTTGTCGTTCGCACAGCACCGGCTGTGGTTCCTGGACCGGTTGACACCCGGCAGCCCGGAGTACCTGGTGCCCACGGCGCTGCGGGTGCGGGGCGCGCTGGACGTCACCGCGCTGGGCACGGCCCTGTCGGGCCTGGTCGCCCGGCACGAGGTGCTGAGGACGTCGTTCCCGGCGGACGACAGCGGCACACCGCGGCAGGTGATCACCGCACCCTGGCCGGTGGAGGTCACGGTCCACGACCTGCGGGCCGAGGCGGACGCGGAGACCCGCGCCGGCGCAGTGCTGCGCGCCGAGGCGACGCGTCCGTTCGACCTGGACGCGGGCCGGCTCCTGCGGGCCGACGTGGTACGGCTGGCCGACGACGACCACTTCCTGCTGCTGATGGTGCACCACATTGTCTCGGACGGCTGGTCCTCCGGGATCATGGCCCGCGAACTGCGCGAGCTGTACGCGGCCGCCGTCGCCGGACGCGAGGCGTCACTGCCCGAACTGCCCATCCAGTACGCCGACTTCGCCGCCTGGCAGCGCGAGCGGCTCACCGGTCCGAAGATGGAGCGCCACCTCGCCTACTGGCGCGAGCGCCTGGCCCGGGTGACGCCGCTCGAACTCCCCACCGACCACCAGCGTCCGGCGCGGCCGAGCGGCGGCGGCGACGTGGTCACCTTCTCGGTGCCGCAGGAGGTGGCGGAGGCGCTGCGGTCCACGGCGAGCGGGCAGGGCGCGAGTCTGTTCATGGCGCTGCTGTCCCTGTTCCAGATCGTGCTGGCCCGTTACTGCCGGCAGGACGACATCGCGGTGGGCACCCCGATCGCGGGCCGCAACCGCGCCGAGACGGAGGACCTGATCGGCTTCTTCGTCAACACCCTCGTCCTGCGCACCGACCTGTCCGGCGACCCGACGTTCGCCGAACTCCTAGACCGGGTCAAGGACACCGCCCTCGGCGCCTACGACCACCAGGACCTGCCCTTCGAACGCCTCGTGGAGGAACTCGCCCCCGACCGCGACCCGTCCCGCAACCCCCTGTTCCAGACGATGTTCGTGCTCCAGGCGCCCGGTAGCGCGGAGGGCCGGGCGTGGGAGCTGGAAGGCACGCGGACCGAGCCGGTCGAGATCGAGCGGGGTGTCGCCAAGTTCGACCTGACGCTCACGGCGGTCGAGTCGGCAGACGGACTGCGCGCGGTGCTGGAGTACCGGACGGATCTGTTCGAGCGGGCGACGATCGAGCGCATGGCCGGCCACTTCGCCACCCTGGCCGCGTCGGTGGCGGCCGCACCGCGGGCCCGCCTGTCGGAGCTGAACATGCTGACGGAGCGGGAGCGGCGGGAGATCCTGGTCGACTGGAACGGTGTCACCGGCTGCTACCCGGACACGGCGACGATCCACCGGCTCATCGAGGACCGGGTCGCTGCCGATCCCGATGCGGTCGCCGTGACTCACGGCGAGCGGGGCTGGACCTACGCGGACATCAACGCGCGTGCGAACCGTCTGGCCCATCATCTGCGTGGCTCGGGTATCACTCCGGACACCCTCGTGGCGGTGTGCCTGGAGCGCTCGCCGGATCTGATCGCCACGCTGCTGGGGATCTTGAAGGCCGGTGCCGCGTTCGTCCCTGTGGACCCGGAGTATCCCGCGGACCGCATCACCTACATGGTCGAGGACGCGGACGCTCCGCTCGTCATCACCAGCACCGCTCTGGCTGATCGTCTGCCGGACACGGTCGACCGTCTGCTGGTCGACACCGGGTGGCCGGCCGGTCCCGACACCGATCCCGAGCCGTTGGCCTCGCCGGACGATCTGGCCTACGTCATCTACACCTCGGGTTCCACCGGCAAGCCCAAGGGTGTGGCTCTGGAACACCGGGGTGTGGTCAACTACCTGCACTGGTGCGACCAGAACTATCCGCCTGGTGCTCCCGGCGGTATCGGCAGCATCCTCTACTCGTCCGTCACCTTCGACCTGACGATCACCGCGCTGTTCCTGCCGCTGATCCAGGGCCAGCAGCTGGTCATTCCCGTGCCCGAGCCCGGTCAGACGGCCTTCGACGCGGCGATCGACCTGGTCTGCACGGACGTCCCGATCAGCTTCCTCAAGGCGACCCCTTCACACCTCGAAGTCCTCGCCGCCCACCTGGAGAGCCGCGGGGCCCGGCATCACATCACCACGATCGTCGCCGGTGGTGAGAACCTCTCGCCCCAGCTCGTCGCGCGGCTGCTGGAGGCCGGCAGTACGCCGACGGTGATCAGCAACGAGTACGGTGCGACCGAGGGCTCGGTGGCGAACGTCATGAGCCTGACGACCCAGCCCGATCCGCACGGCGGGACGACCACCCTGGGCCGGGCCATCACCAACACCACCGTCTACGTCGTCGACCACCACAACCAGCCCGCGCCCGTCGGTGTCCCCGGACACGCCCTGCTGGGCGGTATCTGCCTGGCGAGGCACTACCACAACCGGCCGGAGCTGACCGAGCAGCGCTTCACCGCCAACCCGCTCAGCCCGCCCCGTCCCGACCCGCGCACGTATCAGACCGGCGACCTCGTCAAGTGGCGTCAGGACGGGACGCTGGAGTTCATCGGCCGGATCGACAACCAGGTCAAGGTGCGCGGCTACCGCATCGAACTCGGCGAGATCGAGAACGCCTTGGCAGGTCACCCCTACGTCCACGCCACCGCGGTGACCGTGCGCGAGGACACACCCGGCAACAAGCAGCTCGTCGCCTACGTCGTCCCCACCCCGGGGCACGAGCCGGGCGCCGCCGAACTGCGCAGCCATCTCCAGCAGCAGCTGCCCGACTACATGGTCCCGGCCACCTACGTCACCCTCGACCGGCTCCCGCTCACCCCCAACGGGAAGGTCGACACCAAGGCCCTCCCCGCACCCGACCACCACCGGCCCGACCTCGGCACCACCTACACCGCACCCCGGAACCCCACGGAGGCGACCATCGCCGGCGTGTGGTCCGACGTCCTCGGCGTCGACACCGTCGGCATCCACGACAACTTCTTCGCACTGGGCGGGCACTCGCTGCTCGCCACGCAGGTGACCTCGCGGCTACGGCAACGGCTCGGGGTGGACGTCCCGGTGCGCGCCCTGTTCACCTCGCCCACACCGGCCACACTGGCTGAGGTCGTACACGAGCTGGAGACGGCCGACAAGGCGCCGCTGGTACCCGTCGACCGTGGCAGCGGTCCCCAGCCGTTGTCGTTCGCGCAGCAGCGGCTGTGGTTCCTGGACCAGTTGACACCGGGCAGCGCCGAGTACCTCGTACCGTTCGGTCTGCGGGTGCGGGGCCCTCTCGACGCCGGTGCGCTGGGCAGGGCGTTCACCGGTCTGGTGACCCGGCACGAGGTGCTGCGCACCCGGTTCGTCACGGACGACTCGGGCCGTCCCGCACAGATCGTGGACGCGCCGTGGTCGGTCACTCCGGTGCTGCACGACGTCCGGACCGGCTCGGCGGCCGAGCGGGAGCGGGCCGCGCTGGAGATCATGGCAGCCGAGGCACGGAGGCCGTTCGAGCTGGACGGCGGGCGGCTGCTGCGGGTGGACGTGGTCCGCGTCGCGGACGACGACCACTACGTGCTGATCACGCTGCACCACATCGTGTCGGACGGCTGGTCCTCCGGGATCATGGCCCGCGAACTGCGCGAGCTGTACGCGGCCGCCGTCGCCGGGCGCGAGGCGTCGCTGCCCGCACTGCCCGTCCAGTACGCGGACTTCGCCGCCTGGCAGCGGGAGCAGCTCAGCGGTGAGTTCCTGGAGGGGCAGTTGGCGTACTGGCGCGAGCGCCTCGCGGGGGTGCCGGCCCTGGAACTGCCGACCGACCATGGACGGCCGGCCGAGCGGGAGGGTGCCGAAGGCGACACCGTGTACTTCTCGGTGCCGCAGGAGGTGGCGGAGGCGCTGCGGTCCACGGCGAGCGGGCAGGGCGCGAGTCTGTTCATGGCCCTGCTGTCCCTGTTCCAGATCGTGCTGGCCCGTTACTGCCGGCAGGACGACATCGCGGTGGGCACCCCGATCGCCGGCCGCAACCGCGCCGAGACGGAGGACCTGATCGGCTTCTTCGTCAACACCCTCGTCCTGCGCACCGACCTGTCCGGCGACCCCGCCTTCACCGAACTCCTCGACCGGGTCAAGGACACCGCCCTCGGCGCCTACGACCACCAGGACCTCCCCTTCGAACGTCTCGTCGACGAGTTGGCTCCCGACCGCGACCTGTCCCGCAATCCGCTGTTCCAGACGATGTTCGTCTTCCAGAACACGCCGGACGACGACGCGTGGAGCCTGCCCGGCCTGACGGTCGAGCAGGTCGGTGTGGGCGGGCAGGACGCCAAGTTCGATCTCCAGCTGACCGCGGCCGAGTCGGATGGCGAGCTGCTGGCGGCCCTGGAGTACCGGACGGATCTGTTCGAGCGGGCGACGATCGAGCGCATGGCCGGCCACTTCGCCACCCTGGCCGCGTCGGTGGCGGCCGCACCGCGGGCCCGCCTGTCGGAACTGGACATGCTGACGGAGCGGGAGCGGAGGGAGGTCCTGGTCGACTGGAACGGCGTCACCGGCTGCTACCCGGACACGGCGACGATCCACCGGCTCATCGAGGACCGGGTCACCATCGACCCGGACGCGGTCGCCGTCACTCACGGCGAGCGGCGCTGGACCTATGCGGACATCAACGCGCGTGCGAACCGTCTGGCCCATCATCTGCGTGGCTCGGGTATCACTCCGGACACCCTCGTGGCGGTGTGCCTGGAGCGGTCGCCGGATCTGATCGCCACGCTGCTGGGGATCTTGAAGGCCGGTGCCGCGTTCGTCCCTGTGGACCCGGAGTATCCCGCGGACCGCATCACCTACATGGTCGAGGACGCGGACGCTCCGCTCGTCATCACCAGCACCGCTCTGGCTGATCGCCTGCCGGACACGGTCGACCGCCTGCTGGTCGACACCGGGTGGCCGGCCGGTCCCGACACCAACCCCGAGCCGCTGGCCTCGCCGGACGATCTGGCCTACGTCATCTACACCTCGGGTTCCACCGGCAAGCCCAAGGGCGTGGCCCTGGAACACCGGGGTGTGGTCAACTACCTGCACTGGTGCGACCAGAACTATCCGCCTGGTGCTCCCGGCGGTATCGGCAGCATCCTCTACTCGTCCGTCACCTTCGACCTGACGATCACCGCGCTGTTCCTGCCCCTGATCCAGGGCCAGCAGCTGGTCGTACCGGTGACCGGGCCCGACCAGACGGCGTTCGACGCGGCGATCGACGTGATCTGCGCCGGCACCCCGATCAGCTTCCTCAAGGCGACGCCTTCGCACCTGGAAGTCCTCGCCGCTCACCTGGAGAGCCGCGGGGCCCGGCATCGCATCACCACGATCGTGGCCGGTGGCGAGAACCTCACACCCCAGCTCGTTTCCCGCCTGCTCGACGCCGGCAGCACGCGCACCACCATCAGCAACGAGTACGGCGCGACCGAGGGCTCGGTGGCGAACGTCATGAGCCTGACGACCCGGCCCGATCCGCACGGCGGGACGACCACCCTGGGCCGGGCCATCACCAACACCACCGTCTACGTCGTGGACCACCACAACCAGCCCGCGCCCGTGGGCGTCCCCGGACACGCCCTGCTGGGCGGTATCTGCCTGGCCCGGCACTACCACAACCGGCCCGAGCTGACCGAGCAGCGCTTCACCCCGAACCCCCTCAGCCCGCCCCGCGCCGATCCCCGGGTCTACCACACCGGCGACCTGGTCAAGTGGCGCCCCGACGGCACCCTCGAATTCATCGGCCGGATCGACAACCAGGTCAAGGTGCGCGGCTACCGCATCGAACTCGGCGAGATCGAGAACGCCCTGACCACTCACCCCCAGGTCCACGCCACCGCCGTGACCGTGCGCGAGGACACACCCGGCACCAAGCAGCTCGTCGCCTACATCGTCCCCACCCCGGGACACGCCCCTGACACCCGCGAGCTGCGCGCACACCTCCAGCAGCAGCTGCCCGACTACATGGTCCCGGCCACCTACGTCACCCTCGACCGGCTCCCGCTCACCCCCAACGGGAAGGTCGACACCAAGGCCCTCCCCGCGCCCGACCACCACCGGCCCGACCTCGACACCACCTACACCGCACCCCGGACGGACGTCGAGCGCACCCTTGCCGCGATCTGGTCCGAGATCCTCGGTATCGACACCGTCGGCATCCACGACAACTTCTTCGAACTGGGCGGGGACTCGATCATCAGCATCCAGATGATCGCCCGGGCCAAGAAGTTCGGTGTGCACCTCACCCCGCGGCTGATCTTCAAGCACCAGACGATCGCCGAGATCGCGGCACAGGCCGGTACGGCCACGCCGGTCGACGCGGAACAGGGCCGCGTGGTGGGCGAGGTCCCGCTGACGCCGATACAGCACTGGTTCTTCGAGAAGGACCTGCCGGCGTTCGACCACTTCAACCAGGCCGAACTCCTGGTCACCGACGGACTCGACCCCGACGTGCTGCGTCTGGCGCTGGCCGACCTGATCGAGCACCACGACGCGCTGCGCCTGCGCTGCGCACACGAGGACGACGGCTGGCGGCAGTACCTGGACGACACCGTGGACACCGGCATCCTCGACGTACACGACCTGTCCGGTGTCGCGGAAGCGTCCCTGGCGGCGGTGTCGCTGGACGTCGCGGAGGAGACGCAGCAGAGCCTCGACCTGGCCAAGGGCCCGCTGCTGAGGGCCGCCCTGCTGGAGCTGGGGGCCACGCGCGGTCAGCGGCTCCTCATCGTGGTGCACCACCTGGCGGTCGACGGCGTGTCCTGGCGGATCCTGCTGGAGGACCTGGGCAGTTGCTACGAGCGGCGGGCCGCCGGGCTCGCACCCCTGCTGCCGGCGAAGACGACGTCGTTCCGGTCATGGGCCCAGCGACTGCACGGCTTCGCCCGTTCCGCGCAGGCGCGGGCAGAGTTCGCCTACTGGTCCGAGCCCAAGCCGGCCGGCCGGGTGCCGCGTGACCGGGACGGCCGCAACGACCTGCGATCCGCCTCCGGCGTCGTGGCGAGGCTCAGCCCCGAGGAGACCCGTGCTCTGCTGCGGGACGTTCCGAGGGTCTTCAACACCCGGATCAACGACGCGCTGCTCACCGCGCTGGCGCACGCCCTGCGGGACTGGACCGGCGACGACGAGACCCTGATCGGACTGGAGGGGCACGGCCGCGAGGATCTGTTCCCCGACGTGGACCTGTCACGGACGGTGGGGTGGTTCACGTCGGTCTTCCCCGTCGCCCTGCGGCTGGAACCAGCAGCCACCGATGCGGTGGCCTCGCTCGACTCCGTCCGCGAGCAGGTGGCGCGGATCCCCAACAAGGGCGTCGGCTACGGCATCCTGCGCCATCTCGGCGCCCCGGACATGGCCTCCGTACTGCGCCGGCAGCCCACTCCGGAAGTGAACTTCAACTACCTGGGGCAGTTCACCAGGGACCTGCCGGGCATCGGACGGTACGCCGGTCCCGAAGAGCCCAAGGGCCACTCGATCAGCCCGGAGGGCATGCGCTGGAACGTGCTGGACGTGACCGCCGCCGTCGAGGGGGACACGTTCGGCCTGTACATCAACTACTCGACCGCGCTGCACGACCGGCGCACCGTCGAGCACCTGGCCGACGGTGTCCTCGGCCACCTGCGCGAGCTGATCGCCGGCAGCGCCGACGGAGCCGCCGACGCCCGCAGGGAGTCCCCTGGTGTTCCCCTCACCGATGTCGGTGACGCCGACATGGCCGCGATCCTGAAGAGGTTCTCGATATGAGCGCGCACAACGTGGAAGACGTCTACGGACTCTCGCCCCTGCAGTTCGGCATGCTGTACCACTCGCTGGAGGACACCTCCGACACGCGCCCCTACATGGTGCAGATGACGGAGGAGGTCGAAGGACCCTTCGACGAGACGCTCTTCGGCGCCGCCTGGCAGCAACTCGTCGACCGGCACTCGATCCTCCGCAGCGCGTTCGTGTGGGAGGGGGTGTCGGAACCGGTGCAGGTGGTGCAGCGCCGGGCCCCCCTCCCCTTCGAGGTGCGGGATCTGCGCGGCCTGTCCGGCCAGGAGGAGCTGCTGCACGCCTTCCTGGCGGAGGACTGGGCCCGGGGGTTCGACCTGTCACGGGCCCCGCTGGTCCGGGTCACCGTGCTGCGCATGACGGAGGAACGCCGCATCGTCGTCTGGTCGTTCCACCACATCCTCCTCGACGGCTGGAGCGTGCAGATCCTGCAGAAGGAGCTGTTCGCCCTCTACCGCGCGCTGCTCGACGGCACTCCCGCCGAGCTGCCGCCGACGGTCCCGTACCGCCGGTACATCGAGTGGCTCAACTCCCGGCGGGACGACGACTCCGGGGCGTTCTGGTCCGAGTACCTGGCGGGCGTCACCGAGCCCACCGCCCTGCACGTCGACCGGGACACCGGTGACACGGGAGTCGGCGAGTTCGAGGTGTGCGCCTCCGCGGAGCTGTTCGCACGGGCCCGGGACTACGCCAGGTCCCAGCGGGTCACGATGAACACCCTCGTGCAGGGCCTGTGGTCGATCCTGCTCTCACGGTACAGCCGCCAGGACGAGGTGCTGTTCGGCTCGACCATCTCCGGCCGCTCGATCGACCTGCCCGGCGTCGAGTCGATGATGGGCCTGTTCATCAACACGCTGCCGGTGCGCGGCCGGCTCACGGGCGACCTGGCCGTCTCCGAGTGGCTGCGCGACCTCCAGGACGAGCAACTGGACATGCGGCAGTGGGAGTACTGCCACCTGGTCGACGTGCAGAAGCACAGCAGGATCCCGCGCGGCGAGCCGCTGTTCCGGTCCATCCTCGTCTTCGAGAACTACCCGGTGGTGCAGAAGCCGTCGGACTTCCCCGAGGGACTGACCCGGCGCCTGGTGAACTGCGTGGAGCGCACCGGATACCCGCTGACCCTCGTCGTCTCGGCGGGCCGGGCCCTGGAGTTCCGCTTCGTCTACGACCGGAGCAGGTTCGACGCGGAGACGGTCGAACGCATGGCAGGGCACCTGGAAAGTTTGCTGGCCTCCCTGGTGGACTCACCCGGGGCACGCATCGCCGACCTGAACATGCTGACGGAGCGGGAGCGGCGGCAGGTTCTGCACGACTGGAACGGTGTCACCGGTCCCTACCCGGACACGGCGACGATCCACCGGCTCATCGAGGACCGGGTCGCTGCCGATCCCGATGCGGTCGCCGTGACTCACGGAGAGCGGGGCTGGACCTACGCGGACATCAACGCGCGTGCGAACCGTCTGGCCCATCATCTGCGTGGCTCGGGTATCACTCCGGACACCCTCGTGGCCGTGTGCCTGGAGCGCTCGCCGGATCTGATCGCCACGCTGCTGGGGATCTTGAAGGCCGGTGCCGCGTTCGTCCCTGTGGACCCGGAGTATCCCGCGGACCGCATCACCTACATGGTCGAGGACGCGGACGCTCCGCTCGTCATCACCAGCACCGCTCTGGCTGATCGTCTGCCGGACACGGTCGACCGCCTGCTGGTCGACACCGGGTGGCCGGCCGGTCCCGACACCGATCCCGAGCCGTTGGCCTCGCCGGACGATCTGGCCTACGTCATCTACACCTCGGGTTCCACCGGCAAGCCCAAGGGTGTGGCCCTGGAGCACCGGGGTGTGGTCAACTACCTGCACTGGTGCGACCAGAATTATCCGCCTGGTGCTCCCGGCGGTATCGGCAGCATCCTCTACTCGTCCGTCACCTTCGACCTGACGATCACCGCGCTGTTCCTGCCCCTGATCCAGGGCCAGCAACTGGTCATTCCGGTGCCTGAGCCCGGTCAGACGGCGTTCGACGCCGCGATCGACCTGGTCTGCACGGACGTCCCGATCAGCTTCCTCAAGGCGACCCCTTCACACCTCGAAGTCCTCGCCGCCCACCTCGAAACACGAAACGCGCACCACCGCATCACCACGATCGTCGCCGGTGGCGAGAACCTCACACCCCAGCTCGTTTCCCGCCTGCTCGACGCCGGCAGCACACGCACCACCATCAGCAACGAGTACGGCGCGACCGAGGGCTCGGTGGCGAACGTGATGAGCCTGACCACCGAACCGGACCCGCACGGCGGGACCACCACCCTGGGCCGGGCCATCACCAACACCACCGTCTACGTCGTCGACCACCACAACCAGCCCGCGCCCGTGGGCGTCCCCGGCCACGCCCTGCTGGGCGGTATCTGCCTGGCGAGGCACTACCACAACCGGCCGGAGCTGACCGAGCAGCGCTTCACCGCCAACCCGCTCAGCCCGCCCCGTCCCGACCCGCGCACGTATCGGACCGGCGACCTCGTCAAGTGGCGTCAGGACGGGACGCTGGAGTTCATCGGCCGGATCGACAACCAGGTCAAGGTGCGTGGCTACCGCATCGAACTCGGCGAGATCGAGAACGCCCTAAACACCCACCCCGGCATCCACACCACCGCCGTCACCACCCGCGAGGACACACCCGGAGACAAGCGCCTCGTCGCCTACGTCGTCCCCACCCCCGGCCACACACCCACCACGCACCAGCTCCGCGCACACCTCCAGCGGCAGCTGCCCGACTACATGGTCCCGGCCACCTACGTCACCCTCGACCAGCTCCCGCTCACCCCGAACGGGAAGGTCGACACCAAGGCCCTCCCCGCACCCGACCACCACCGGCCCGACCTCGGCACCACCTACACCGCACCCCGGAACCCCACGGAGGCGACCATCGCCGGCGTGTGGTCCGACGTCCTCGGCGTCGACACCGTCGGCATCCACGACAACTTCTTCGCACTGGGCGGACAGTCGATCAGCGCGGTGCGGGTGGTCTCCCGGCTGCGGGAGGCCGGCCTGGGCGTCGCCCTCCAGCAGATCGTGCGGCACCCGACGGTGGCCCAGCTGGCGGCCGCGCTGGACGTCCCGCAACCGGCGTCGTCCGGGCTCGTGGTGCTCCTCTCGTCCGCGGCCGACCCCAGGCTGCCCGTCCTGTTCTGCGTGCACCCGGGCGGCGGCAGCACCCACCCCTACCGGGCGCTCGCACGGTGCCTGGCGGGCACGTTCACCGTGTACGGCATCCAGGCCCCGGGTCTGAACGCGGGTGAGGCGCCGCTCGTCGGGATGGAGGCGATCGCGGAACGGTACTGGCGGGAGATTCGCACGGTGCAGCCCACGGGCCCGTGCACGATCCTCGGATGGTCGACGGGCGCCGTGATCGCGCACGCGATGGGCGTGACGGCGCCGGAGGAGGTCACCGGCCTGTTCCTGCTGGAGCCGGCGGTGACGGGCGACGACCAGCGGGACCGTTTCCAGCGGCACGCCGAGGTGTACCGCCGGGTGAGCGCGTTGTGGCGGCGCGGCCAGGACGAGCACGGCGCCGAACGGGCCGCCACCGAGCGGGAGTTGCGGCGCCTGGCGCCGGAGATGAACATCGACGAGGACCTGGTCACGCTCGACGAGTGGCTGCCCTACGCGGTGCTGGAGGCCGAGGTGCGGTCGCTCGCCGCCTACCGGCCCGGACGCTCGGGGGCCAGGGCGACGCTGTTCGTCAGCGACACGGTGCGTGAGGGCAGCGGCGACGAGGTGCCGGAAGCCCGGTACGTCGCCCACTGGCACGGGCTGTACCCGCAGGGCCTGGCCCAGCGGGCGATGCCGGGCCGCCACATGGAGATGGTCAGGGGCGACGAACAACTGGAGCTCCTGGTCTCCACGCTCCGGGAGGCCGTGCCGGGGGCCACCGCCGACCGGGAACGGGAGCTGCTGACGGCCTGACCGGGACACTGGCCGCACCACCGGAGCCGACAGCCGCAGAGGGGCCCGCCACGAACGTGGCGGGCCCCTCGTCCTGTTCACCGGTCCGCCCGCCGTCCGTGAGGGGTGGCGCCGCGGTCCCGGCAGCGCACCGCTTGGCCCGGTCCGTTCCCGCCCGGCCCCGCCCCGCGCCGCGGCACCGGGGGTCTCGTCCGGACCGGCCGGCACGCGCCGGCACGCGGCGCACCACGTGCACCCGGAGCGGGAAGACCACCGAGGGGGCCGGGTCCGTGCTGCCGGGCCCCCGGGTCCTTCCTCTCCCTCCCCGCTCTCCCTGCCCCCCTTTCTCCCTCTCTGCCTTTCCCTCTCTCCTGTCCTTGCGGTGCACGCGGCGACGCCCCGGTCTCGTGCTCCCACCTGGTGCGGGGTGGGACGAAGTCGTCGAGCCGCAGCGCCTTGCCGTCCGCGACCAGGTCCAGCGTCTCCTTGGGGAAGC
>NZ_JBEYRP010000016.1:0-252827 GCF_040704085.1 Streptomyces sp. NPDC047841 | reverse complement strand
GAAGTACCAGCTCCGCCCCCGCGACTGGGAAGCCGCCGCACGCGAGGGACGCACCATCGCCCCCCTCATCACGAAGCTCAACACCATCCGGCGGCGGCACCCGGCGCTACAGCGCCTGCGCGATCTCCGCTTCCACCCGACCGACAACGACGCCGTGCTCGCCTACAGCAAGCGCACGGGTACGGACACGGTCATCGTGGTCGTGAACCTCGACCCGCACCACACCCAGGAGGCCACGGTCTCGTTGGACATGCCGCAACTCGGCCTGGACTGGGACGCCGCCCCGACCGTGCACGACGAACTGACGGGCGAGACGTACCACTGGGGCAGGACCAACTACGTGCGCCTGACTCCCGGCCGGGCGCCGGCGCACGTGCTCCACGTCGGGCGATCGACGCCCCAGATCGGAGGGCCCGCAGCGTCATGACCGTCAACGACCCCGTTCCGGACACCTTCGAGGACACCCCCGCCAAGGACCGGGACCCGGAGTGGTTCAAACGCGCCGTCTTCTACGAGGTCCTGGTCCGCTCCTTCCAGGACAGCAACGGCGACGGCGTCGGCGACCTGAAGGGCCTGACCGCCAAGCTCGACTACCTGCAGTGGCTCGGCGTGGACTGCCTGTGGCTGCCGCCGTTCTTCAAGTCCCCCCTGCGGGACGGCGGTTACGACGTCTCGGACTACACCGCCGTGCTGCCGGAGTTCGGCGACCTCGCCGACTTCGTGGAGTTCGTGGACGCCGCGCACCAGCGCGGCATGCGCGTGATCATCGACTTCGTCATGAACCACACCAGCGACCAGCACCCGTGGTTCCAGGAGTCCCGCAAGAACCCCGACGGCCCGTACGGGGACTACTACATGTGGGCCGACGACGACAAGCAGTACGAGGACGCGCGGATCATCTTCGTCGACACGGAGGCTTCCAACTGGACCTTCGACCCGGTCCGCGGCCAGTACTACTTCCACCGCTTCTTCTCGCACCAGCCGGACCTGAACTACGAGAACCCGGTCGTGCAGGAGGAGATCCTGGCCGCCCTGCGGTTCTGGCTGGACCTCGGCATCGACGGCTACCGCCTGGACGCGGTGCCCTACCTCTACGCCGAGGAGGGCACCAACTGCGAGAACCTGCCCGCCACGCACGCCTTCCTGAAGCGGGTCCGGCGCGAGATCGACGCGATGTACCCGGACACGGTGCTGCTGGCGGAGGCGAACCAGTGGCCCGAGGACGTGGTCGACTACTTCGGCGACTACCAGGCCGGCGGCGACGAGTGCCACATGGCGTTCCACTTCCCCGTCATGCCGCGCATCTTCATGGCCGTACGACGCGAATCCCGCTACCCGGTCTCCGAGATCCTCGCCAAGACCCCGGCCATCCCCACGAACTGCCAGTGGGGCATCTTCCTGCGCAACCACGACGAGCTGACCCTGGAAATGGTCACCGACGAGGAACGCGACTACATGTGGGCCGAGTACGCCAAGGACCCGCGGATGCGCGCCAACATCGGCATCCGCCGCCGCCTCGCGCCCCTGCTCGACAACGACCGCAACCAGATCGAGCTGTTCACCGCCCTGCTGCTGTCCCTGCCCGGCTCGCCGATCCTCTACTACGGCGACGAGATCGGCATGGGCGACAACATCTGGCTCGGCGACCGCGACGCCGTGCGCACCCCCATGCAGTGGACCCCCGACCGCAACGCCGGCTTCTCGGCGTGCGACCCCGGCAGGCTCTACCTCCCCACGATCATGGACCCGGTCTACGGCTACCAGGTCACCAACGTGGAAGCCTCCATGTCGTCCCCGTCCAGCCTGCTGCACTGGACCCGCCGCATGATCGAGATCCGCAAGCAGAACCCCGCGTTCGGACTCGGCTCGTTCACGGAACTGACCTCCTCCAACCCGGCGGTCCTGGCGTTCCTGCGCGAGTACGGCGACGACCTGGTGCTGTGCGTGAACAACTTCTCCCGCTTCGCCCAGCCCACCGAGCTCGACCTGCGGGCCTACGACGGACGGCACCCGGTGGAGCTGATCGGCGGAGTGCGCTTCCCCGCGATCGGCGAACTGCCCTACCTGCTCACCCTGCAAGGCCACGGCTTCTACTGGTTCCGGCTCACCCGAGTCGCATCCCGCATCGGCCGCCGCCGCTGAACGCCCGGCGCCGAGGAAAGGACGCGTCACCATGCCGAAGACCATCACCCCCCGACCGCGCACCGCGGCCGGGCCCGACGGGCCACTGGCCTCGTTGGGCGGGCTGCTGCGCGACTGGTTGCCGAGCCAACGCTGGTTCGCGGGCAAGGACCGGCCGGTCACCGATCTGTCGGTGCTGTCCGTGACGGAGCTGTTCCCGGGGTGTCTGCACCTGCTGGTGTACGCCTCGCACGTGCCGGTGCCCACCCCCGGCGGCACTCCCCCGCCCGGGGACTGCTACCAGCTGCTGCTGGGCCTGCGCCAGCACCTCGCCCCACGGCTGGAGCGGGCGTTCATCGGGCGTGCCGTCGGCGGCCCGCTGGCCGGGCTCGCGGTGTACGACGCCCTGCACGACCCGCGCTCGGCCCATCTGCTGCTGGAACGGCTGCGGCAGCCCGGCACGGCGGGCCCGCTGCGCTTCGAGACGGACCCGGCCGCCCATGTGCCCGGCGGTCTGCCGCCGCGGCTGCTGGACGCCGAACAGTCCAACTCCTCCATCGTGTACGGCGACGCGTACATCCTGAAGCTGTTCCGCCGGATCCAGCCGGGCGTCAACCCGGACCTGGAGGTGCCGGCGGCGCTGACCGCGCAGGGCTGTACCCGGGTGCCGGCGCCGGTGGCCTGGTTCACCACGACCGCGCCGCGCCCGGCCACCCTCGGTGTGCTGCAACCGTTCCTGCCGGACGCCACCGACGGCTGGACGCTGGCGCTGCGCGCGCTCGCCGCGGGCGACCACTTCACCACCGAGGCCCGCGCGCTGGGCCGGGCCATGGCCGAGGTGCACCTGGCGCTGGCCGAGGCCTTCCCGCCGGCCGGGCCGGGCGAGAACGGCCGTACGGCCGAGGCGATGTGCGCGCGGCTCGACGCCGCCGCGCACGCCGTCCCCGCGCTGCTGCCCTACGTACCCGGTCTGCGGGCCGCCTTCGGGGCGCTCGCCACGTGCGACACCGGGCCGCCCGCCCAGCGCATCCACGGCGATCTGCACCTCGGGCAGGTGCTGCGGGCCGGCCGCGACTGGTTCGTCATCGACTTCGAGGGCGAGCCGTCCCGCCCGCTCGCCGAGCGGCGCGCCCCGCAGTCCCCGGTGCGGGACGTCGCCGGGATGCTGCGCTCCTTCGACTACGCGGCCCGGCAGCGCCGCCCCTGGCGACCCGAGTGGGCGCGCCGCTGCCGGGAGGCGTTCTGCGCGGGCTACGCGGCCCGCGCCGGCTGGGACCCACGCAAGAAGCACGCGCTGTTGCGCGCGCACGAGACGGACAGGGCGGTCTACGAGGTGCTGTACGAGGCGAGACACCGGCCCGACTGGCTGCCGGTACCGATGGCGGCGATCAAACGGCTCGCCGTGTGGGGAGGCTGACCCATGGCACTGAAGGACACCACGCGCCCCGAGGCCGCCGGGCCCACGCCGGCCGCGCCCGTGGCCCTGGACCCCGCCGACCGCGGCCGGCTGCTGGCCGGCGCGCACCACGATCCGCACGCCCTGCTGGGCGCCCACCCGGTGCCGGGCGGCACGCTGTTCCGGGCGCTGCGCCCGAACGCCCGGGCGGTGAGCGTCGTGATCGACGGCACGACGACCGCGCTGCGGCCGGAGGGCGACGGTCTGTTCGCCGCCGTCCTGCCCCACGCGGAGGTCCCGTCGTACACGCTGCTGGTGGCGTACGACGACACCGAGCAGGAGGTGCACGACCCGTACCGCTTCCTGCCCGCCCTCGGCGAGCTGGACCTGCACCTGATCCGCGAGGGCCGGCACGAGCAGCTGTGGCGGGCGCTCGGGGCCGAGCCGATGGTCCACCAGGGCGTGTCCGGAACCCGCTTCACCGTGTGGGCGCCCAACGCCCAGGGGGTGCGGGTGGCCGGGGACTTCACGTTCTGGGACGGCACGCAGTACCCCATGCGGTCGCTCGGCGCGTCCGGGGTGTGGGAGCTGTTCCTGCCCGGGATCGGCGAGGGCACCCGGTACAAGTTCGAGATCACCTCCCGGTACGGGCACCGGTTCCTGAAGGCGGACCCGATGGCGCGGGGCACGGAGGTGCCGCCGGACACGGCGTCGGTGGTGACGTCCTCGCACTACGAGTGGGGTGACGCCGAGTGGATGGCGCACCGCGGTGACACCCCCGTGCACCAGGCGCCGTTCTCGGTCTACGAGGTGCACCTGCCGTCCTGGCGGCCCGGGCTGACCTACCGTCAGCTTGCCGAGGAACTCCCGCCGTACGCCAAGGAGATGGGCTTCACGCACGTGGAGCTGATGCCGGTGGCCGGGTACCCGTTCAGCGGCTCCTGGGGCTACCAGGTCACCTCCTACTACGCGCCGACGCCCCGGCTCGGCTCGCCGGACGACTTCCGGTACTTCGTGGACGCCTGTCACCGCGCCGGCCTCGGCGTGATCATGGACTGGGTGCCGGCGCACTTCCCCAAGGACGACTGGGCGCTGGCCCGGTTCGACGGGGACCCGCTGTACGAGCCCGGGAACGCGCTGCGGGCGGAGCACCCGGACTGGGGGACGTACGAGTTCGACTACGGCCGCACCGAGGTGCGCAACTTCCTCGTCGCCAACGCGGTGTACTGGTGCGAGGAGTTCCACATCGACGGGCTGCGCGTGGACGCCGTCGCCTCCATGCTCTACCTGGACTACTCGCGCGACTCCGGCCAGTGGGAGCCGAACGTCTTCGGCGGCCGGGAGGACCTGGACGCGGTGGCCTTCCTCCAGGAGATGAACGCCACCGTGTACCGGCGCTGCCCGGGCGTGGTGACCATCGCCGAGGAGTCCACCGCGTGGGACGGGGTGACCCGGCCGACGGACGGCGGCGGGCTCGGGTTCGGGCTGAAGTGGAACATGGGCTGGATGCACGACTCGCTGGAGTACATCCAGAAGGAGCCGGTGCACCGCAAGTACCACCACAACGAGATGACCTTCTCGATGGTGTACGCCTACAGCGAGAACTACGTCCTGCCGATCTCCCACGACGAGGTCGTCCACGGCAAGCGGGCGCTGGTGTCGAAGATGCCCGGCGACTGGTGGCAGCGGCGCGCCAACCATCGCGCCTACCTCGGCTTCATGTGGGCCCACCCCGGCAAACAGCTGTTGTTCATGGGGCAGGAGTTCGCCCAGGGGGCCGAGTGGTCGCACACCCACGGCCCCGAGTGGTGGCTGCTCTCCGACGACTACCACTCGGCCGGCGACCACCGGGGCGTGCAGGCCCTGGTACGGGACCTGAACACGGTGTACCGGGCGACGCCGGCGCTGTGGCAGCGGGACACCGACCCGGGCGGCTTCCGGTGGGTGCTGTGCGACGCGGCCGACGACAACGTGCTGGCGTTCCTGCGCTTCGCCGCCGACGGCGGCCCGCTGCTGGCGGTGTCGAACTTCTCCCCGGTCGTCCGGCACGACTACCGCCTGTGGGTCCCCGACGGCTTCCCCGCCTGGCGCGAGGAGCTGAACACCGACGACACCCGGTACGGCGGCGGCGGCGTCCGCACCGCGGGTCCCGTCAAGCCCGAGGAGGGGTCCCTGCACCTGACGCTGCCCCCGCTCGCCACCGTCTGGCTGACGCCGGAGGGCTGAAAGCCGCAGGTGTCGGCGACCGTGCGAGGGGCAGTCGGGGTCGTACAGACAGCGACTGCCCCCGTGGCACGGACAGAAGGGCGGCACCCAGGTGCGCACCGTCGGAGTGGAGGAGGAACTCCTTCTGGTCGATCCGGACAGCGGCGACCCGAAGGCACTGGCGGCGGCGGTCCTCGCACGGGCCGCCCAGGACGATCCCGGCCAGGACGTCTTCGAGAAGGAGCTGTTCGGGCAGATGCTGGAGTTCGCCACGCATCCGCAGTCGGACATGGCGGACCTCGGCGACGAGATCGTCCGCTGCCGCAAGGAGGCGGCCCGGCACGCCGGGCAGATCGGCTGCGGTGTCGCCGCCCTGGCCACGTCCCCGCTGCCGGTCAGTCCCGCCCTCAGCGTGAACGACCGGTACCAGTGGCTGGCCCAGCGGTACGGGATACCCACCTGGGAGCAGCTGGTCTGCGGCTGCCACGTCCATGTGTCGGTGGAGTCCGACGAGGAGGGCGTCGCGGTCCTCGACCGGATCCGCCCGTGGCTGCCGGTGCTGCGGGCGATCAGCGCGAATTCCCCGTTCTGGCAGGGCCGGAGCTCCGGCTACGCCAGCTATCGCAGCCGGGTGTGGAACCGGTGGCCGTCGGCCGGCCCGACCGAGCCGTTCGAGACGGCCGAGCGGTACCACCGCCGGGTGGCCGAGATGGTGGACACCGGGGTGATCCTCGACGAGGCCATGGCCTACTTCGACGCCCGGCTGTCGGCCCGGTACCCGACGGTGGAGATCCGGGTGGCGGACGTGTGCCTGGGCGCGGAGAGCGCGGTGCTGATCGCGACGCTCTGCCGTGCCCTCGTGGAGACGGCCGCCCGGGAGTGGCGGGCGGACCGGGCGGCGCCCGACCCCGGTGTGAGCCTGCTCCGGCTGGCCGACTGGCAGGCGGCCCGGTACGGCCTGGAGGAAGACCTGCTCGACCCGGTGACCATGCGGCCCCGGCCCGCGCCCCGGGTGCTGCGCTCCCTGCTGGAGTACACGGGCGACGCGCTCACCGAGTCCGGTGACGCGGCCCGCGCCGAGCGGGCCGTCGAGGAGCTGCTGCGCACGGGCAACGGCGCACGGGAGCAGCGCAGGCTGCTGGAGCACACCGGCAGCCTGCGGGACGTCGTCGCCGAGTGCGTGCGGCGCACGCAGGGCTGAGCGGACCGGTCAGAGGATCAGTACCAGGGCGTAGGCCAGGAAGAAGGCCGCGATCAGCACGACCAGCAGCAGGATCAGGGTCAGCGGTGCCTTGGCCCAGCCCCTGCGCTGGACGTGCGGTTCGCGGGGGCCGGCCTCGGGCATGCTGCTCTCGGCCGGCGGGGTCTCGCCGGGCGGGACTCCCCCTCCTGGTTCCAGACCGGTCGTGCGCTCGGGCTCCGGATCGGGGTTCACATGACTCATGTGTCCCGAGTCCCCAGGACACGCCCACATCATCAGCCGATCACGACTTCCTCGTTCCCCTCACCGAACGCGCCTGCCTGGGCTACATTCGAGCACCGCCGACACCGAGCCGACCGGCGGAGTGACCGTCCGTACACCAGGAGCAGCGCATGCGGAACCCCGCCCCCGCTCCCGCCCCCGCTCCCGCCGTCGCCCCGCCGCTCACCGGCGGCCTCGCCGACAGCGTGTTCGCGACGGCGGAACGGAATCCGGCGCTGCCGGTCCTCGCGCGCCGGGACGGTCCCGCCGCCCCCTGGCGGGAGGTGACGGCGGTCGAGCTGCGCGACGAGGTGGTCGACCTGGCCAAGGGCCTGATCGCCGCCGGTGTCTCGCCCGGCCACCGGGTGGCCCTGATGGCCCGCACCCGCTACGAGTGGACGGTGCTCGCGCACGCGCTGTGGGCGGTGGGGGCCGAGATCGTGCCGGTCCATCCGGCGTCCTCGCGGGACCAGGTGGAGTGGATGCTGCGCGACGCGGGCTGTGTGGCCGTGGTCGTGGAGGACGAGCAGGGCGTCATGACCGTCGGCACCGTGTGCACCCGGCTGCCACGGCTGCGGCACGTCTGGCAGCTCGACGCGGGCGCCGTCACGGAGCTCGTGGAGCGGGGCGTGGCCGTCCCCTGCACCACGGTGGAGTCGCTGCGCCGGATCGTGCTGCCGGACGCCACGGCGGCCGTCGTCTACACCTCCGGCACCTCCGGGCGCCCGATGGGCTGCGCGCTCAGCCACCGCGGCCTGGCCTACCCCTGTGACACGCTGCTGGCCGGCTGGGCGCACACCGCCGCGCCGCCGGGCGAACAGCCGTCCGTGCTGGCGTTCCTGCCGTTCTCGCACGTCTACGGCATCATGATCATGCTGATGTGCGTGCGGGGCGGGGTGCTGATGGCGCACGAGCCGGAGCTGACCGGTCCGGCGCTGGCGTCGGCCCTGGGCACGTTCCGGCCGACGTACCTCTACGGTGTGCCGTCGGTGTTCGAGAAGCTGTACAAGACGTTCCTGCGCACCGCGCAGCAGGCGGGCCGGGGTGCCCTGTTCGAGCGGGCCGCGCAGACGGCGCGGGACTTCGCCGCCGCCGAGGAGCGCCGGCGGCTGGGCGCCGGGCCGGGCCCCGGACTCGAACTGAAGCTGCAACACGCCCTGTACGAGCGGACGGTGTACCGCAGGCTGCGGGCCGCGCTCGGCGGCCGGGTGGTGCGCGGGACCTCCGGCGGCAGCGCCCTCAACCGCGAACTGTCCCTGTTCTACGAGGGCATCGGCGTCTACCTCCACGACGGGTACGGGCTCACCGAGGCCTGCGGCGGGATCACCATGCAGCCGCTGGGCCGGGAGAAGTCCGGGACCGTGGGCCTGCCGCTGCCCGGCACCGAGATCCGGGTGGCCGAGGACGGGGAGATCCTGGTGCGCGGTCCGTCGGTGTTCCAGGGCTACATCAGCGACGAGCACGCGACCCGGGCCGCGCTGCGCGGCGGCTGGCTGGCCACCGGGGACATCGGCCGGCTGGACTCCGAGGGCTATCTGACGATCACCGGGCGCAAGAAGGACATCATCGTCACCAGCGGCGGCAAGAGCGTGGCCCCGGCCCTGCTGGAGCAGCGGCTGCGGATGCACCCGCTGGTGCACCAGGCGGTGGTGATCGGCGACGACCGGCCGTGCGTCGGCGCCCTGATCACCCTGGACCCGGAGTTCCTCGCGCACTGGCGGGCCGCCCTGGCGCTGCCGGGCGACGCCCAGGGGCGGGAGGTCCGCGAGGAGAACGCCCTGCGGGAGGAGATCGCGCGGGCGGTGGCCTCCGCCAACAGTGCGGTGTCCCGCGCGGAGTCGATCAGGGTCTACCGCGTCCTGCAGGAACCGTTCGCACCGCACAACGGGCTGCTGACGCCGTCCATGAAGCTGCGCCGGGACGCCGTCGTGCGGCACTACGCGGCCGAGATCGAGGCGATGTACCAGGCGCGCTCCCGGCCGCGGCCGGGTCCGCCGGAGCCGGCCGAGTGGGACGAACCGGACGATGTCTTCCGCTGACGGCGCCGCGGAAGTACGGCGAACCGGCGGCGGGTCCGAGGGGAGACGGATAGCCTGCGC
The DNA here is from genome assembly GCF_040704085.1 of Streptomyces sp. NPDC047841. Classification (NCBI taxonomy): domain Bacteria; kingdom Bacillati; phylum Actinomycetota; class Actinomycetes; order Kitasatosporales; family Streptomycetaceae; genus Streptomyces; species Streptomyces sp. NPDC047841. The sequence goes on along the minus strand of NZ_JBEYRP010000016.1, from coordinate 243,544 downwards.
GGCTGGGGGAACCCGCAGCGCAGCGAGAGATCAGCAACGACGACCGTTCCGGTCGGAAGGGGCCGAGCCGGCCCGTTCCGGGCCGGGACCGGGGAATGCGAGATGGTGACGGAGCCGCGCTGGGACGACACACCGCCCTCGGAGGAGAGGTACGAGCGTACGTTCTCCTTCCCCGGGGAGCTGCGCAACGTCACGGGCGCGCGGCTCGCGGCGGAGGAGTTCCTCTGTGCCCTTGCCCGGGACGCGCCGCCGGGCGCGCACGAGTACTGGGACGACATCCTGCTGGTCGTGACGGAACTGGCCGCGAACGCGATCCAGTACGCGCCCGGTCCGTTCGACCTGCGGATGCGCCGCACCTTCGACGGGGTGCACGTGACGATGCGGGACACCAGCACGACCAGGCCGGAGCCCCGGCCGTTCCACCCCCGCACGGGCGGTGGCGGCATCGGCTGGCACCTGGTGCACACGCTGTGCACCCAGGTCAGTGTGGTCGTGCACGACCGCGGCAAGGACATCCACGCGTTCCTGCCCTGGTGACGGGTGTTCGACGTGTAGGTGTGCGCCAGCCGGTTACTCCACGTCCCAGTGGGGGCATGCTGGTCCCCATGCGTTCGTCTGCCTGCCGCACCCAGCTGGCGGAACGGCTGGAGGCACGGTGGGATCGGAGTTGGCGCAGAGCGATCCGGGGCATGCGAACGGCGTCGAGCCGGACCGCCCGGAGCCGCAGAAAGGGATGAACACCGTGACACGACCCAGGATCCTGGTGGTTGGCGCAGGCTTCGCCGGAGTCGACTGCGTCCGCCGCCTGGAGCGCAAACTCGCCCCGGACGAGGCCGACGTCACCCTGGTGACGCCGTTCGCCTACCAGCTCTACCTGCCGCTGCTGCCTCAGGTCGCCTCCGGCGTGCTCACGCCGCAGTCGATCGCCCTGTCCCTGCGCCGCAGCAGGAAGTACCGCACCCGGATCATCCCCGGCGGCGCGATCGGGGTGGACCTGAAGGCCAAGGTGTGCGTCATCCGCACCATCACCGACAAGATCGTCAACGAGCGCTACGACTACATCGTGCTGGCACCGGGGAGCGTGACCCGCACCTTCGACATCCCGGGCCTGACCGAGCACGCCTTCGGGATGAAGACCCTCGCCGAGGCCGCCTACATCCGCGACCACGTCATCTCGCAGCTCGACCTGGCGGACGCCAGCGACGATCCCGCCGAGCGGGCCGCGCGGCTGCAGTTCGTGGTGGTCGGCGGCGGCTACGCGGGCACCGAGACGGCGGCCTGCCTCCAGCGGCTGACGCACGCGGCCGTACGGCGCTACCCGCGGCTGGACCCGAGCCTGATCAAGTGGCATCTGATCGACATCGCGCCCAAGCTGATGCCCGAGCTGGGCGACAAGCTCGGCCGCAGCGCGCAGGAGATCCTCAAGCGGCGCGGGGTCGAGGTCTCGCTGGGCGTGTCGATCGACAAGGCCGGCCCGGAGGAGGTCACCTTCACCGACGGCCGCGTGGTGCCGACGCACACGCTGATCTGGACGGCCGGGGTGGTCGCCAGCCCGCTCATCGCGACGCTCGGCGCGGAGACGGTCAAGGGCCGGCTGGCGGTCACCGCCGAGATGTGCCTGCCGGGGTACGACGGCGTGTTCGCGCTCGGCGACTCGGCGGCCGTGCCGGACCTGGCCAAGGGCCACGAGGGCGCGGTGTGCCCGCCCACCGCCCAGCACGCCATGCGGCAGGGCAGGAAGGTCGCCGACAACGTCATCGCGACACTGCGCGGGCAGCAGATGCAGCCGTACGTGCACAAGGACCTGGGTCTCGTCGTCGACCTCGGCGGCAAGGACGCGGTGTCCAAGCCGCTGGGGATCGAGTTGCGCGGCGTTCCCGCGCAGGCGGTGGCCCGCGGCTACCACTGGTCGGCGCTGCGCACCAACGTCGCGAAGGCCCGGGTGATGACCAACTGGCTGCTGAACGCGGTCGCGGGCGACGACTTCGTGCGCACCGGTTTCCAGGCCCGCAAGCCCGCCCGGCTGAAGGACTTCGAGTTCACCGATTCCTACCTGTCACCGGACGAGGTCCGGGCCCGGGTGGAGGGCGCGGGCATCGACCACCCGTGAGGTGGTGTGGATCACAGGGGACCGCCGGTCACTTCACCGAGGACCGGCGGTCTTCCCTGGTGTTCACACACGTCACACGGAGGGACACCCCGGCATGACCGAGAAGACCGTCAAGGGTCCGGCGAGCTACTTCCCGTCGATCGAGAAGAAGTACGGCCGCCCGGTCGGCGAGTGGCAGGAGCTGATCCGCTCCTCGCCGCTGACGAAGCACATGGAACTGGTCGGCTGGCTCAAGTCCGAGCACGGCGTGGGCCACGGGCACGCCAACGCGCTGGTGGCCGCCACCCTGGCCGGGGAGAGGTGAGCCGGGGCCGCGTGCGATGCTGGGTCGGAGATCGATTTCCGGCACGGGAGAGAGCGCGGCGGCGTGAGGGCAGTGGCACGGTCGGGACGGGTACGGATGTGGGACCGGCTCGCGGCGTCGGACCCCGGGCTGCTCCGCCTGACCGCGGGACTGCGCACGGTCACCGCGATCGCCCTCACCCTCGCCGTCCTCGCCGCGCTGAACGTCCCGGTGCCCCAGCTGGTCGCCGGGGCGATCGCGGCGATGGTCGCCACCTTCGCCATCCGGGAGAAGCAGCGCGCCCAGCAGGCCGTGACGCTGGCGTTCGGCCTGCCGGTGGCGCTGGCCTCGGTGTCCCTGGGCGCGCTGCTCAACCAACGGGTTGTCGCCGGCGACCTGTTCTTCGTCGTCCTCATCTTCTGCGCCGTCTACGGCCGCCGGTTCGGTGACCGGGGCACGGCACTGGGGCTGATCGGCTTCCAGGTCTACTTCCTGTCGCTGTTCGTGGGCGCGACGGCGTCCGTGCTGCCGCAGTTGTACGGCGTCATCTGCGTGGCGTTCGCGTGCAGCGCGGCCGCCCGGTTCGCGCTGCTCCCGCAGACCCCGGCGGGCACCCTGGACCGGCTGCGGCGGGCCTTCCGCGCCCGGCTCGGCCAGCTGCTCGCCACCCAGGCCGAATTGCTGGACGCCGGACCCGACGAGGCCGAGAAGGTGCTCGAGGACCTGCGCACCGGCACCGCGCGGCTGCACGAGACGGCGTTGCTGATCCAGGGCCGGCTGGAGGACGGCACGTCGGACCCGGCGGTGGCCCGGCTGCTCCAGCGCCGGATCGCGGACGCGGAGATCGCCGCCGAGCGGCTCGGGCTGCTGCTGCTCACCGCGCGCAGTGCGCAGCGCACCGACACCCTCACCCTGCATCTGCCGGGCGCCCCGCTGCCCTCCGGCGGCGAGCTGCCGGTGCGGGACGAGGCGACGGCCGCGCTGCGCCGGGATCTGCAGGCGCTGCGGCTGCTGACGCTGCGGCCGGCCGGGGAGGCGTCGGGAACGGCGCTCGCGCAGGTGCGCAACCGGCTGCTCGGCTACCGGGAGGAGGAGAACCTGCCCCCGGCCTCCCCGGCCGTGCAGGACGTCTTCCGTGGCCTCGGCGAGACCGCGCGGGCCGCCCTGGGCCTGCGGCTGGCCCTGGACGGGCCGCAGGACGAGTCCGACGACACCCCGGCGACCGCCCGCTCCCGCGAGGAGCTGGACGCGGAGGACGCCGCGATCGAGGTCAGCGAGGAGAGCGAGGCGGAGGAGCCGCAGCCGGCCGGCCTGAAACGGCCCACCACCCGGGCCGCCGTCCAGGTGGCCGTGGGCTCCTCGCTGGCCATCGTCGGCGGTGAGCTGCTGTCCGCCCAGCGCTGGTACTGGGCGGTGCTGACGTGCTGGATCGTCTTCCTGAACACCGCCTCCACCGGCGAGATCCTGGTGAAGGGCTACCGGCGGCTGCTGGGCACGGTGCTCGGCGTGGTGGCGGGCATCGGGCTCGCCGCCCTGGTGGGGCACCACACGTGGACGGCGTTCGCGCTGGTGCTGCTGTTCATCTTCGCGATGTTCTACACCGCGCCCCTGTCCTACACGCTGATGTCGTTCTTCGTGACGGCCATGCTGGGGCTGCTGTACACCCTGCTGAACACCTACAGCCTGTCGGTGCTGGTGCTGCGGATCGAGGAGACGGCGCTCGGCGCCGCCTGCGGGGTGATCGCGGCGGCCGTGGTGCTGCCGGTCCACACCGACCGTCGTACCAACGAGCTGCTGGTCGCGGTGCTGGACCGGCTCGCCGACGTCACCAGGGGTGCCGTCGACCAGCTCAGCGGCGGGGCGGGCGGGGACCTGGTGGAGCGGGCGCGCGAGCTGGACCAGGCACTGGCCGACCTGCGCGCGGCCACCCAGCCGCTCACGCATCCGATCACCCCGCTGCGCTCGCGCCGGAACACGGTCCGGTACGTGGTGGCGCTGCTGGAGACCTGCGCGTACCACGGACGGTCCCTGGCGGCCACCGCCGAGCTGCTGCCGACGCATCCGTCGATCGCGGCGGACCCCCGGCTGCGCGGGGCGGGCGGGCGGATCGTGCACAACATCGAGGCGATCGCCGCGCACGTCTCGGACCCGAGGTCCGCCGCGCAGATCGAAACCGGCTCCAGCATCGCGTCGATGCTGGAGCCGGGAACCCTGCGCACCCCGCGCTACGGCCGCGTGACCGACCGGGTGCTGCGCCATCTGCAGCGCCTGGACGAGACCGTCTCCGGCCTCGCCCGGCCGCTGGGCGTGGCCGGAGGGCCCACCCAGCCGCGGAAGTGAGCGGCGCTCACCTCGGCTCGGCGCCGGGGCGGCGGCTGCCCAGCACCTCGTCGCGGACGCGGGCACAGCTGCGGCTGATCAGCCGGGACACGTGCATCTGGGAGATGCCGAGCCGGTCGGCGATGCGGCTCTGGGTCATGTCCTCGAAGAAGCGCATGTAGAGGATGGCCCGCTCGCGCTCGGGCAGTCGGCGCAGTCCCTCCTTGGCGGCCTCGCGGTCGACCACGACGTCGTAGGAGGTGTCCGTGGCACCGAGGGTGTCGGCGAGGCTGTAGCCGTCGTCGCCGCTGGAGAGTTCGGCGTCCAGCGAGAGGGTGCTGAAGCTCTCCAGCGCCTCCATGCCGGCGCTGACGTCCTCCTCGCTGAGCCCGGTGTGGGCGGCGATGTCGGCGACGGTGGGTTCGGGGCTGCCGGGGTTCTGGGTGAGTTCGCGCCGGGCCACCCGCACCCGGTTGCGCAGCTCCTGCACCCGGCGCGGCACCCTCAGGGCCCACATCCGGTCACGGAAGTGCCGCTTCACCTCGCCGGTTATGGTCGGCACGGCGTAACTCTCGAAGGCCCCGCGCGAGGGGTCGAAACGGTCGATGGCCTTCACCAGGCCCAGGGCCGCCACCTGGCGCAGGTCCTCGACGGACTCGCCCCGGTCGCGGAACCGGCCGGCGATCCGGTGGGCCATGGGGAGCCAGGCGGTGACGAGTTCGTCGCGTACGGCGTCCCGCTCGGGTCCGTCCTCCAGCTCCGCCAGCCGGACGAACAGCTCCGCCGTGTCCGGGGCGTCGTCGTGGTTCCGCCGGCTGGGCGCCGCGGCGGCGCCGGCGGTGTCGCTGGTGGTGGCGGTCGTGCCGGGACGGCTTGTCGACATGTCGGTCAGCATGCGGAATCGCTCCTGAACGGGGTTTCAGGGCACATGGCCGGAACTGCGGTTCCAGGTCCTGGCCCGAACGGTGGTGTCAGGGTTCTCCACGGGTGAGCCACCAGGCCCGCCGGAAGGGGGCCCAGCAGCGGGTTTGTCCCCGCGGGGCAGGCGCCTCCGGTCCGAAGCACGAAACTCCGTCTGCCCCTCGACCCCACGCGCAAACACGCTGAGCGGAACTTCCCGGACCGCTTCAGCGCAGTGGTACGACGGCCGTGATGCATTTGCCGCCGCTGGGCAGCTCCGCGACCCGGATGTCGCTGGCCAGGCGGCACACGATGGGCCAGCCACGGCCGCCCGGGTGGGGATGGGCGGGCTCGTCGCCGGCCGGATCGGTGACCGGCAGGTCGTCGCTGTCGTCGCTCACCGAGACGCGGACGCCGCCGCCGTCGACGTCGACGGCGAAGCCGGTGATGCCGCCGCCGTGCAGCAGGGCGTTGGTGGTGAGTTCCGACGTGACCAGCAGGGCGTCCTCGACGGCCTCGTGCGCACACGGCAGGTCGCGGGCCCGGCACCGCTCGGTCATGACGCGTTCCACCGTTCTGCGGGCCTCGGCCGGACGGCACGGCACGTGGCCGTGCGTCTGCGGCAGGGTCGCGATGGAAGTGGTCCGGTGCTTGTCGAGCATCCCTTCCTCCCAGATACTCCCTGAGCGGTGCCCGGATTGCAGGGTTCTCTCCCTTTCGACTGACCCGCCGGAGCGCTGTCAAACACCCTCGGTGCCCGTGTCATCACGGCGGCCCGAGCGGGTACCCGCCGTACATGACCGATGTGGTGGACGCGGACGAGTTGTTGCGGCGGATCCGGCGCGGCCAGGAGCGCGCGGGCGAGGAGGAACGGGCCTGGCGGGAGCGGGCGCAGAGCCTGACGGCGACCGATCCGGAGGGCGCGCGGGAGGCGGCCGACCGGGCCCGGGCCTTCGAGGCGGTGCAGCGGGTGCTGGAGGAGATCGTCCGCCCGGGCGGGGGCCCGGTGCGGACGGAGGGAGTGAAACAGGTCACCTGACCCGCTTCCGGTTACCCAAAAGTACGGCAGATGGTTTATGGTTCATCCACAAGTGACGCGGGAGCGGCGCGGAAGCCTTCCTTCCCCGCTCCTTGTGTCACCGCATACGGCCCTGGCTGGTTTCCCCCGTCCAGCCAGGGCTTTTTGCTGCCCCGGGCGCGACACGCGGCCGAAGACCCGGCCTCCTCGACGTGCTCCGGACGGTCACAGCGGCTGAAATGGGCTTGAGAGGCACAGCACCCGCACCGCAACCGCCGCCGGCGAGGAGCCATGCGCCATGACCAAAGCGATCAAACTGCTGACCGCCCTCCCCCAGGCGCAGCGCGAGCGCCTGATGGAGCTGGCGAAGGAGGTGTCCTTCCCTGAGGACACCCGCATCTTCGATGCCGGCGGCACCGCCGACCGGTTCTGGGTGATCCGCTCGGGCGCGGTCCACCTCGACCAGCAGGTCACCTCGCGGCAGCGGGTGACGGTGGCCACGCTGGGCGCGGGTGACATGCTCGGCTGGTCCTGGCTGTTCCCGCCGTACCAGTGGGACTTCGGCGCGGTCGCCTTCAGCAACGTACGGGCCTACGAGTTCGACGGGCCGTCGGTGCTCGGGCTGTGCGTGGAGGATCCGCTGCTCGGGCTCTCGCTGGTGCGGACGGTGGCCGAGATCCTCGCCCACCGGCTGGAGACCACCCGGGGAAAGCTGATGGAGCAGTACGCGATCCGGCGGCGCAGCAGCCCGATCTAGGGTCTTTCGTTCGGATCAGGCCGGATCAGGGAGCGGGGCCCGCGAGCCCGGCATGATCCGAACGAGAGGCCCCAGGTGTGCCGTCCGGTCCGCCGGGCGCTCAGATGCGGTAGCGGCGCAGCGCCGGGACCGCGGCGGCCAGGGCCAGCATCACCACGACGACCAGGGCGCCCCCGCCCGCGACGGCGGCCCGCGGCCCGAACGCCGAACCGGCGGTTCCGTGCAGCACGTCGGCCAGGCGCGGTCCGCCCGCGACGACCACCGTGAACACCCCCTGCATCCGGCCGCGCATCTCGTCGGTCGCGGCGGACAGCAGGATGGCGCCGCGGAACACCATCGAGACCATGTCGGCGACACCGGCCACGGCGAGGAAGGCCACGGCGACCCAGAGGTTCCCGCTGAGCCCGAACCCGGCGACGGCCGCGCCCCAGCCGACGACCGCCCCGATGACCATCCAGCCGTGCCTGCGGGCCCGCGAGAACACACCGGAGAACAGGCCGCCGAGCACCGCGCCGACCGGGATGCCGGCGAACAGCACACCGAGCGCCAGGCCCTCGCCGTAGGAGCCGTAGGTGTCCGCGGCCAGCTCCGGGAACAGGGCGCGGGGCATGCCGAACACCATGGCGACGATGTCGGCGAGGAAGGACAGCAGCAGCACCTTGTGCCGGGAGATGTAACGGAAGCCCTCCGCTATCTCGCGCAGCCCGGCCCGGCGGGCCGTGGCGCCGAGCGGCGGCAGGGCTGGCAGCCGGAAGACGGCCCACACCGTCACGCACAGCGCGAGCGCGTCGATCAGGTACAGCTCCGGCAGCCCGATGACCGGGATGAGCACACCGGCGAGCAGCGGGCCGGCCACCAGGCCGGTCTGCATCACCGTGGAGCCGAGGGCGTTGGCGGCCGGCAGCTGCTCCGCGGGGACCAGCCGGGCGATGGAGGCAGTGCGGGCGGGCGAGTTGAGCCCGAAGAACGCCTGTTGCAGGGCGAGCAGCACCATGAGGACGACGACCGAGTCCAGACCGCTGGCGGCCTGCGCCCAGAACAGCAGCGAGGTCACCGCGATACCGGTGTTGGTGACCAGCAGCAGCTTGCGCCGGTCCACGGTGTCGGCGACCGCCCCGCCCCACAGCGCGAAGACCACCATGGGCACGAGGCCCGCGAGGCTCGCGTAGCCGACCCAGGCGGAGGAGTGGGTGATGTCGTAGATCTGCTTGGGCACGGCGACGGCGGTGAGCTGGCTGCCGACGGCGGTGACGATCGTCGACGACCACAGGCGCCGGTAGGCGGGGATGCGCAGCGGGCGGGTGTCCATCGCCCAGCGGCGCCAGCCGCGCCGGGGCGGGTCCTCGGCCGCCGGCGCGTCGGGGTCGGGCCGGCTCTCCGTCCGCCCGGTGTCGGTGCTGCTGCTCTCGCTCGTGTCCACGGATGTCCTGGTTGCTCGTTACATCTTTTTGTTCGAGAGCCTAACTGTTCCAGGACGTCCTGTGCGCGGCGAACGGTGCGTCTCAGGAGCCGACGACCAGGGTCGTACCGAGGGCGAGCATCGTGAGGGCGACCAGGCCGTCCAGGACCCGCCAGGCGCCGGGCCGGGCCAGGAACCGGCCGAGCAGCCGGGCGCCGAAGCCGAGCGCGGCGAACCAGCACAGGCTGGCGAGCGCGGCGCCGAGCCCGAACGTCCAGCGCAGCGGGCCCCGGTCGGCGGCCAGGGAGCCCAGCAGGAACACGGTGTCCAGGTAGACGTGCGGGTTCAGCCAGGTCATCGCCAGGCACATGAGCACGGCCCGGCGGCGCGAGCCGGCCGCCTCGCCCTCCGCGCGCAGTCCGGTGCCGGGGCCGAGCACCCGGCGGGCGGCCAGGGCGCCGTAGCAGAGCAGGAACGCACCGCCGACGATCCCGACCGCCCGCAGCGCGCCGGGCCAGGCGACCACGACCGCGCCGACCCCGCCGACGCCGAACGCGATGAGCACCGCGTCGGACAAGGCGCAGATGCCCACGACGGCGAGGACGGCGTCCCGGCGCACCCCCTGCCGCAGGACGAAGGCGTTCTGGGCGCCGATGGCGACGATCAGGGAGAGGCCGGTGCCGAAGCCGGCGGCCGCGGCGGACAGGGCGTGGTTCATGCCGTCGACGCTAGGGAAGCCCTGATCACAAGTACAGCTAAAGATTTTTACGTACCATTAGCGCTCGTGATGTCAGAGCTGCCCCTGGAGCAGGTGCGGACGCTCCTGGCCGTGGTGGACGAGGGCACCTTCGACGCGGCCGCCGCCGCGCTGCACGTGACGCCGTCCGCGGTCAGCCAGCGGGTCAAGGCCCTGGAACAGCGGACCGGCCGGGTGCTGCTCCAGCGCGGCAGACCGGTACGGCCCACGGAGTCCGGCGCCGTGCTGGTGCGGTTCGCCCGGCAGCTCGCCCGGCTGGAGCGGGACGCCTGGGGCGAGCTGGGGCTGAGCGGCGGCGGGGAGCCGACGCGGGTGTCGGTCGCGGTGAACGCGGACTCGCTGGCGACCTGGTTCCTGCCGGCCCTGACCCGGGTCCCGGGCCTGTGCTACGAGCTGCACCGGGAGGACGAGGACCACACGGCGGCGCTGCTGCGCGAGGGCCTGGTGATGGCGGCGGTGACCTCCTCGCCCGACCCGGTGCCCGGCTGCGCGGTCCGTCCGCTCGGCCGGATGCGCTATCTGCCGGTGGCCGCCCCGGAGTTCACCTCGGCCCACTTCGACGGACGGCCCCTTGCGGAGGCGCTGTCCCGGGCCCCCGTCGTGGTCTTCGACCGCAAGGACGACTTCCAGGACGCCTTCGCCCGCCGGCTCGGCCGCGCCTCCGCCGGCCCGTTCCGGCACCACGTGCCCACCTCAGAGGGGTTCCTGGACGCCGTCGCCGCGGGGCTCGGCTGGGGCATGGTCCCGGAGGTCCAGGCCGGCCCGCTGCTGGACCGGGGGCGGCTGGCCGCTCTCGCCCCCGGCGCGTGGATGGACGTCGCGCTGTACTGGCAGCAGTGGAAGCTCGACTCGCCGGCACTGGCCTCCCTGGCCGAGGCGGTAACCAGGACGGCATCGGAGACGCTGCGCGGCTGACCCGGGTTCCGGGAGAACCCCATCCGACCCGCACTCAAGCGCCGCTCCGCGCCGGGCGGTTGCGGGAGCGCGCGTGGGGCCTCACCCGGCGGCCCGTCACATCCCCGCCCGCGGTGCCCTGTCGGCTCCTCCGGTGTTCTCCGGGGGCCGCCGCCCGGGGCGACCACCGCGCGCCCGTCACGCTATCTCCGCTTATCTCCGCGCGTTCCGCCGTTTCACACCCTCCTGACCGGTCACCCGAACCGGAGAACGTGTGCGCAACGCCTTCACGCCCCAACGGCGGCGCATGCGACAAGGCCCGGACGACTTCGATCCGAACCAGGAGATTCCGATGGAGAACTGGCGCGAACATGCCGCGTGCCGTCACGAGGACCCCGATCTGTTCTTCCCGATCGGCACGACCGGACCCGCGCAGGTGCAGGCACAGCAGGCCAAGGCGGTGTGCGGGCGCTGCCCGGTCCGCGAGCAGTGCCTGGACTGGGCGCTGGACACGGGCCAGAGCATCGGGGTCTGGGGCGGTACGACGGAACTGGAACGCCGGGCGCTGCGGCGGCGCGCCCGCTCCCGGCAACGCTCGGGCTGACCGGCGGCCCGGCGGGGCGAGGGGGGCTCAGCGGCCACCGCGGCGCAGGGTCCCCCACTCCCGTTCCTGCCGGGCCATCTCGTCCCGGGCCGCGTCGATCACCTCGCCGGCGATCCAGCACAACGGCTCGACCTCCGCCACCAGCGGCTCGTTGTCCGGGCCCCGGCCCGTCTCGCGGCCCCGCAGGACCCAGGGGCGCACGCCGGGGCCCTTGTCGTGCGGCAGGTGCGCGTAGTCGTACAGGCGGCGCGCCACCCACAGCTCCACCGACCGGTCCTCCCACCACTCCTCGACGTCGAGCGGGTTGGCGGACAGCCCGGGCATGGGGACTCCGGTCAGTTCGTCGGTGCTGGAGACGGCGTCGAGGTCGGTGCCCGGCCCCTTGGACCAGCGCACGTACAGTCCCTGGTGCCGTTCCACCAGGCGGGCCAGTTCGGCCAGCGTGGACATGACCGGCAGGTCGTCCGCTCCGCTCATGGCATGACCTCCCTCTGCCTCCTCGTGCCGCGCTCGCGCGACCGGAGTACCCCCGGCCTGCCCCGGAAATCGGATTCCATTGCTCCGCTCCTGCGGCTCGACACCGCTCTCAGGGCTCGTCGCCGGGCGGCGGCGCGGCCGGCAGCCGCAGCGTGAAGACCGTTCCCGTCCCCGGCTCGCTCTCCACGCCGGCCGTGCCGCCGTGGGCGGCCACCAGGTGGCGGACGATCGGCAGCCCGAGCCCGCTGCCCCCGGTGCGGCGGCTGCGGGACTTCTCCGCGCGCCAGAACCGCTCGAAGACGTGCGGCAGGTCCTCGGGCGCGATGCCCGAGCCGGTGTCGGCGACGGTGAGGACCACCTCGTCGCCGTCCCGGTGTGCGGCGAGCGTGACGCTGCCGTCGGCGGGGGTGTGCCGCAGCGCGTTGGAGACCAGGTTCCCGAGGACCTGCCGCATCCGCACCGGGTCGGCATCCAGCCAGGCGGTGGCGTCGGCCCCGGTGCGCAGGACGACCCCGGCGGCGTCGGCGGCGACGCGGTGGGCGGCGGCGACCTGGTCGAGCAGGTCGCCGGCCGGCAGCGGCTCGCGGTGCAGGCGCAGGGTGCCGGCGTCGGCCGCGGCGAGGTCCTGGAGGTCGTCGATGATCCGCTGGAGGACGAGCGCCTCCTCGTGCAGCGAGTCCAGCAGCGCCGGGTCGGGGTCGACGACGCCGTCCCGGACGACCTCGAGCCAGCCCCGGATGTTGGTGAGCGGGCTGCGCAGTTCGTGTGCGATGTCGCTGACCATGGCCTTGCGCTGCGCCTCCAGGCGGGCGCGGCGCTCGGTGAGGTCGTTGAACGCCTCGGCGAGGATGCCGGTCTCGTCCCGAGTGGTCACCGGCACGCGCACGTGCAGCTCGGGCGGCTGCTGGGCGGCGAGGGTCAGCGCGCGCAGCGGCCGTACCAGCCGGACGGCGACGACGGCGGTCACGGCCACGGTGACGGCGAGGACCAGCCCGGCCACGCCGACCACCTTGGCCTTGTTGGCCGGTGACACGTCGAAGCGGGCGGGGTTCTGGTCGCCGATGCCGAGGAACAGCTCGGCCACCGGGGCGACGTAGGGCTGGAGCTGGGTGCGGCGGGCGGTCTGGACACAGCGCTGGGCGGTCCGCGTGGCCTCGCCGGTGCCGAGCCTGGCGAGCTTGGCGACCAGGAAACCGCCGCCGAAGGGGTCCTTGCCGCGGGGGTCGAACGTGAAGAACAGCCCTCCGCCGAGGGCCAGTCCGTCCTTGCGCAGACAGGGGCGCACCAGGTCGGACAGGGCCTCCAGGGCCTTCTGCTCGGTCGCGGTGGGGGTGTTGAGCCGGCCGTCCTCGCACACGTCGGCGCCGTAGGCGGAAGGGTCGGCGCCGTCCGCGACGGTGACCACCGGCCGCCCGCTCTCGGTCCGTTCGGTACGGGCCTGGAGGCCGTGGCGTTCGTAGCAGTGCGCGCGTAGCGCGGCCAGCGAGTCGAGCTTGACGCGTTCCGCGGCCGGCAGCAGGTAGGGGCCCACCACGCGCGGGTCGATGCCGCTGAGCTGGGCGCCGGTCTCGGTGTAGGTGTCGGTGCGCAGCGGGTCGACGGTGGCGGCGGGCCGGGGCGGCAGCGGGGTGCCGGGGGGCGCGGAGTCGGCGACCAGGGTGCGGTCGGCGGTGGTGAGGGCGATCCGGCGGCCGGTGCGGGCGGCCAGCTCCCGCAGGGCGGGCCGGATGCCCGCCCAGTCCGAGTGGGTGGCCGCGTAGCCGCTGAGCTGGGCGAGGATGCGGTTGCCGGCGGCGAGGTCCTGCCCCTGTTCCTCCTTCAGGGCGCTGGTGGTGGTGGTCACGGCGAGCCAGGCGGTGGCCGCCACGGAACAGACGGCGATCAGCGCGGACACGAACAGCAGCCGGACGACCAGCCGTTTGCGCACCGGGATGCGGCGCCTCACCGCCGGCCGCCGCTCAGCTTGTAGCCGACGCCGAACACGGTCAGCAGCCGCACCGGCCGCCGCGGGTCGGCCTCGATCTTGCGGCGCAGGTTCATGATGTGCACGTCGACGGCCCGCTCGGTGGAGGCCCGGTCGAAGCCGCGGGTGCAGTGCAGCAGTTGCCGCCGGGTGAACACCCGCTCCGGCTCCCCCGCCATGGCCAGCAGGATCTGGAACTCGGCCGGTGTGCACTCCACCGGCGCGCCGTCGCAGCGCACCTCGTGGCGTACCGGGTCGACGCTGATCCCGGCGGCCCGCACGACCGGGTCGTCGTCCCGGGCGCCGACGCCCCGCCCGCTGCGCCGCAGGACCGTGCGGATGCGGGCCATCAGCTCGCGCGGGCTGTACGGCTTGGTCAGGTAGTCGTCGGCGCCGACGTCGAGGCCGAGCAGGACGTCGTCCTCGGCGGAGCGGGCGGTGAGCATGACCACCGGGATGTCCGGCTGCTCCGGGCCTGCGCGCAGCGCCCGGCAGACGCCGAAGCCGTCGAGGACCGGGAGCATCAGGTCCAGGACGACGAGGTCGGGCCGCAGCCGGCGGGCGGCGTCGAGTGCCGCCGCGCCGTCGTGCACGACGGTGGCGGTGTGGCCCTCGGCCAGCAGGGAGCGGCGGAGCAGTTCGGCCTGTTTCTCGTCGTCCTCGGCGACCAGCACATGTGCGCACACGAGTTCGGATCCTAAGCGGCTCAGTGCGCGAGCCAGTCGGCGTGCCCCATGACGACGACCGGGTGCCGGCCGGGGTCGAGGGTGCGCAGGAGGTCCTTCATGTGCGCCTTGGCGACGCTGACGCAGCCGTGGGTGGGTCCGCCGTGGTCGACGTGCAGCCACACTCCCCCGCCGCGTCCCGGGCCGAGGGGCCGGGTCCAGTCCAGGGGCGAGGTGCCGGGCCGGCGGTTGTAGTCGATGGCGATGACGTAGTCGAAGGAGCCCTCCAGGGGTTCGCCCTCGAAGCCGGTGCCGGGCGAGTGGAACCCGCTGGAGTGGTGGTAGGGGAGCTTGCCGCCGGGGTCCGGGAGCAGGCCGCCGGCGTCGGAGAGGGTGTAGACGCCGAGCGGGGAGCGCAGGTCGCCGAGCATGTGGTGGGCGCTCCAGCCGTGCAGCGCGTTGTGGCCGGGCCAGGCGGGTCCGGCCTGCCAGCCGGTGGGGGTGCGCCGGTGCAGCACGACGGTGCAGAGCGGGGAGTTCTCGCCGCGCCCGGTGACGACGACGGCCTGGGTGCAGCGCTCGGGTATCGCCGCGGTCCGCTCGGGCCCGAGGCCGGGTATGCCGCGCGGGGCCGACGGGCTGGGCGTGCCGGGGGTGGGCGCCGGTGCCGGACGGCGGGCCGGAGTCCGGCCTTCGGTCGCCTCGGCTCCGCCGCCGCAGCCGGTGAGCAGCAGCGGGGAGGCGAGGAGAGCGACGGCGGTTCTGCGTCGGATCATGAGTCGATCTTGACCGGCAGTTGTTTGGAACCGGTCAGCGTCGCGCGTACGGAGCGAACTGCCGCGGGGTCAGGGCCGGTTCGGCTTGCCCGCCGTGTAGAGCCAGGTGCGGAACAGCCCGTCCAACCGCTTCCCCGAGGTCTTCTCGGCGAGCCGGACGAACTGTGCCGTGGTCCCGTGCCCGCCGCGGTGTCCGGTCGCCCAGGCGCGCAGGGTGCGGAAGAAGTCCCGGTCGCCGACGGCCCGGCGCAGCTCGTGCAGGACCATGGCGCCCCGGGCGTAGACGGGGGTGCCGAAGATGTTCTCGCCGCTGCCCGGATCGCCGGGCGGGTAGGCCCACAACTCGTCGCTCGCGGGGCGGGCGTAGAGGGAGTCGAAGGCCTGCTGGGCGCTGCGGCCGCCGTGCTGTTCCTCGTAGAGCCACTCGGCGTAGGTGGCGAAGCCCTCGTTGAGCCAGATGTCCTTCCAGGCGGTGAGGGTGACGGAGTCGCCGAACCACTGGTGGGCGCTCTCGTGGACGAGGGTGCCGAGGTCGGGTGCGGAGTCGTAGACCGGCCGGGTCTGGGTCTCCAGGGCGTAGCCGACGTCCGGGGCGTGGTCGACGATGGCCCCGGCGGCCCGGAACGGGTACGGCCCGAAAAGCTTGCTCTCCCACTCCAGCACGGAGGGCAGCTTCTTCAGCGCGGGCGCCGCGGCGCGGGCCTCGCGGGCGTCCACCGCGTTGTACACCTGGATGCCGTCGCGGGTGGTGTACCGCTCGACCCGGAACTTCCCTATGGAGGCGGTCGCCAGGTAGGCGGCCATGGGCTGGGTCTCGCGCCACCGGAAGGTCGTCTTCCCGCCGGTGGTGCGCTGCCCGAGCAGGACGCCGTTGGCGACGGCGGTGCGTCCCTCGGGGACGGTGATGGTGAAGTCGTACGACGCCTTGTCCTTCGGGTGGGCGTTGGCCGGGAACCACGTCATCGCGCCCTGCGGCTCGCCGGCGACGAACGCGCCGTCGTCGGTGGGGATCCAGCCGTCCGCCGATCCGTCGGGGTCGGTGACCGGCTTCGGGGTGCCGTGGTAGGCGACGGTGACGCGGAAGTCCTGCCCGGCGCGCAGGGCGTGGCGCGGGGTGACGACGAGTTCCTGGCCGTCGCGCCGGAAGGCCGCCTGCGTGCGGCCGACGGTGACGGCGGTGACCGTCAGGCCCTTGAGGTCGAGGTCGAAGCGGCCGAGCCGCTGGGTGGCGCGGGCGGTGAGCACCGCGGTGGCGTCCAGGCGGCGGGCCGAGGTGTCGTACCGCAGGGTCAGGTCGTAGTGGCGGACGTCGTAGCCGCCGTTGCCGCTGAGCGGGAAGTACGGGTCGCCCGCGCCGGGCGCCCCGGTGGTGCCCGGGGCCGTGGGGCCTGCGGCGCCGAGGAGGGCGGCCACGGCGACGGGGACGGTGGCCAGGACGGCGGTACGGCGGCGGGCGGGCTGTCTGCGGGGTGGCGTCACATGCGCTCCTCGGAAGTGGCCGGTGATCGACTGGCCGTCAGAGTAGGCGCCGCCCGGGCCCGGTTTCCCCCTTGTTCCGGTCAAGTCGTGCCGCGTCGCCGCCGGGTGGGCGGCGATCGGCGCAGTACGCTCGCACGACCGTCCACGACCCGAGAGGGGCCCGACCGTGAGCGTGCGTGTGCGCCGGATCTACGAACCGCCCGAGCCCGACGACGGCCTGCGCGTCCTGGTCGACCGGCTGTGGCCGCGCGGCCTCGCCAAGGACGCGGTGCGGGTGGACGAGTGGCCGAAGGAACTGACCCCGTCGAGCGAACTGCGCACGTGGTACCACGGCGGGGGCTCCTACGAGGAGTTCCGGAGCCGCTACGAGCAGGAGCTGGAGGCCCCCCGGGCCGCCGAACTGCTGGACCACCTGAGGGAGTCGGCCCGCAAGGGCACGGTGACCCTCCTCACGGCGTCCAAGAAGACGGAGGAGAGCCACGCGCACGTCCTGGCGGAGCTGGTGGAGGGCTGAGGTCAGCCGGTCTGCCGGGCCGCGTGCCGGCCCGCCGCGCGGCCGGAGAAGAGGCAGCCGCCGAGGAAGGTGCCCTCCAGGGCGTTGTAGCCGTGGACACCGCCGCCGCCGAACCCGGCGACCTCACCGGCCGCGTACAGTCCCTCGATCGGCGTGCCGTCGGTGCCGAGCGCCCGGGAGTCCAGGTCGGTCTGGATGCCGCCGAGGGTCTTGCGGGTCAGCACGTGCATCCGGACGCCGATGAGGGGGCCGGCGGCCGGGTCGAGGAGGCGGTGCGGGGCGGCGACGCGGCCGAGGCGGTCGCCGATGTAGCGGCGGGCGTTGCGGATGCCCTGGACCTGGGCGTCCTTGCTGTAGGGGTTGGCGATCTGGAGGTCGCGGGCCTCGATCTGGCGGCGCACCCCGGCCGCGTCCAGCAGCGGCTTGCCGGTCAGGGCGTTCATCTTCTCGACGAGCTGTTCCAGGTTCCCGGCGGTGACGAAGTCGGCGCCGTGGTCGAGGAAGGCCCGCACCGGCGCGGGGGCGCCCTTGCCGAGCAGCCGGTCGCGCAGCACGGCCTTGCGGTCCCTGGCGGTGATGTCGGGGTTCTGCTCGGAGCCGGAGAGCGCGAACTCCTTCTCGATGATCTTCCGGGTGAGGATGAACCAGGAGTGGTCGTACCCGGCGATGTCCTCGGTGGTGCGCAGGTACCGGAGGGTGCCGAGCGTGTCGTAGCCGGGCAGGCAGGGGTCGGGCAGCCGGCGGCCGAGGGCGTCGAGCCAGATGGACGACGGGCCGGGCAGGATGCGGATGCCGTGGCCGGGCCATATCGGGTCCCAGTTGCGCAGGCCCTCGGTGTAGTGCCACATGCGGTCGCGGTTCACGAGGCGTACGCCGGCCTGGGCGCTGATGTCGAGCATGCGGCCGTCGACGTAGGCGGGGACGCCGGTGACCATCTCGGCGGGGGGTGTGCCGAGCCGCTCGGGCCAGTAGCGGCGGACGATGTCGTGGTCGGCGCCGATGCCGCCCGTGGTGACGACGACGGCCTGGGCGGTGAGTTGGAAGTCGCCGGCCCGGTCGCGGCTGGAGGCGACGCCGCGCGGGGAGTCGTCGGGGGCGAGCACGGTGCCGCGCACACCGCGTGCCGTGCCGCCCTCGACGACCAGTTCGTCCACCCGGTGGCGGTGGTGGAACGTCAGCAGCCCGTCCCGGGCGGCCTGCCGCGCGTACCGCACGAAGGGCTCGACCACGCCGGTGCCGGTGCCCCAGGCGATGTGGAAGCGGGGCACGGAGTTGCCGTGCCCGTCCGCCCGCAGGTCGCCGCGTTCGGCCCAGCCGACCGTCGGCAGCAGCTCGATTCCGTGTCCCTGGAGCCAGGACCGCTTCTCGCCGGCCGAGAACTCGACGTAGGCGCGGGCCCAGCGCACCGCCCAGGAGTCCTCGTCGGCGAGCCGGTCGAACTGCGCGCTGCCCTGCCAGTCGCTCCAGGCGAGGGCGGCGGAGTCCTTGATGCCGAGGCGGCGCTGCTCGGGCGAGCCGACGAGGAAGAGCCCGCCGAAGGACCAGAACGCCTGGCCGCCGAGGTTGGCGGCGTTCTCCTGGTCGACCACGGCCACCCGGCGGCCCCGGCTGGTGAGTTCGTGCGCCGCGACCAGGCCGGCGAGACCCGCTCCGACGACGATGACGTCCGCGTCCATGACGACTGTGTCCTTCCTGACGGTGCTCGGTGCGGTACTCGGTCCGGTGCCGGCCCGTGCCGGTGCGCGTGCGCTCGTACGACGGTGCCGTTCGGGCTGTGCTCAGGTGGCGGGGGTGCGGCTGCCGTCCGTGAGCAGGGCGGTGAGCAGCTGTTTCAGCCAGACCCGGGCGGCTTCGACGTCCCGGTCCAGCAGCAGTTGGGTGGTGACCCCGTCGTAGGCGGCGACCACGGCGTGCGCGGCGCCGTCGACGTCGCCGAGCACGGCGGGCAGTGCGGTGTGGCCGCGCGCACGGGCGAGCCGGTCGGCGATGGCCTGCCGGAGCCGGGCGCGGTGGTCGAGGAGGGCCCGGGCGACGGCCGGGTGCCGGGCCGCGTGCACCAGGAAGTCGGTCTTCACGAGCAGCCAGTCG
The DNA here is from genome assembly GCF_040704085.1 of Streptomyces sp. NPDC047841. Lineage (NCBI taxonomy): Bacteria > Bacillati > Actinomycetota > Actinomycetes > Kitasatosporales > Streptomycetaceae > Streptomyces > Streptomyces sp. NPDC047841. Next base: position 224,541 of record NZ_JBEYRP010000016.1, on the reverse strand, counting down.
ACGTCCAGCAGCAGCACCTCGGTGACCCGGTCCACGGCGGCGGGCACGTCGAGGCCGGGGCCGTCCTGGGCGAGGGCGTCGGCCACCTGGGCGGCGATGAGGTCGGCGCGCTGCTGGTACAGGGCGAAGAACAGCTCGTCCAGGGTGGCGAAGTTCGAGTAGAACGCGCCCCGGCTGAACCCGGCCGCCTCGCAGACCTCCTCGATGGAGACGCGGCCGTAGCCCTTGGCCGCGAACACCGCGAAGGCGGCGTCGAGCAGCCGGGCGCGGGTGTGGACCCGGCGCCGGGTGACGCGTCCGGCCGTCTCCATGGCTGCCTCCTCCTGTTGGATACGCGAATGTATCGGATACACCGCTGCATCGAAAGCCTCCGGCCGGCCGCCGGTCCCCTCGGGGCCCCGGTTGATCAATAGGAACGTACTTTCGATTAAGGAGTACGCTGAACCCATGTCCACGCACCTCCAGGGCTCCCTGTTCGACCAGACCGACGAGCTGCGGCTCGGCTCGCTCGGCGGGCTGCGCCGGACCGAGCTGGGCTCGGGCGCCTGGATCGACGTCCTGCCGGGCTGGCTGAGCGGCGCCGACGGCCTGTTCGAACACCTGGCGGCGGAGGTCCCCTGGCGGGCCGAGCAGCGCAAGATGTACGACAACGTGGTGTCCGTGCCGCGCCTGCTCGCCTTCTACCGGGCCGGGGACCCGCTGCCCCACCCGGTCCTCGACGAGGCCCGCACCGCCCTGTCCCGGCACTACGCCGACGAACTCGGCGAGCCGTTCACCACGGCCGGGCTGTGCTACTACCGCGACGGCCGGGACAGCGTCGCCTGGCACGGCGACCGGATCGGCCGGGGCTCACGGGAGAACACGATGGTCGCGATCCTCTCAGTCGGCGAACCCCGCGACCTGCTGCTGCGGCCGGCCGGCGGGGGCGGCACGGCGGTCCGGCGCCCGCTCGGCCACGGCGACCTCATCGTGATGGGCGGCTCCTGCCAGCGCACCTGGGAGCACTGCGTCCCCAAGACCAGCCGGGCCACGGGACCGCGCATCAGCATCCAGTTCCGTCCGCACGGTGTGCGCTGACGACCGGGCCCGCTCGCGCGGGCCGAGCGCCCGTCTGGTTGGCTGTCCCCGACGATCCGCCGCTGAGGGCTCGGAGAGATCATGCGGGCAGAGGTAAGACAAGTCGCCGACGGCACCTACCTGGTGCACGGCCACAACACCAACTGGGTGATCCTGAAGGACGGCGACGCCGTCACGCTGGTGGACACCGGCTATCCCGGGGACCGGGCCGGACTGCTGGAGTCCCTCGCGGAGGTGGGGAGTTCACCGGACGCGGTCACCGCCGTCCTCATCACCCACGCGCACAACGACCACCTGGGCTCCGCCGAGTACCTGCGCGCCGCCCACGGCACCCCGGTCTATCTCCACCCGGCCGAGGTCCCGCACGCCCGGCGCGACTTCCTCCAGCAGGCGACCATCGCCGACGTGGTGCGCAACGCCTGGCGGCCCGGCGTGCTGCCCTGGGCCGTGCACGTGATCCGCGTGGGCGGCACGGAGCAGCACCCCGTCACGGCCCCCGAGCCGTTCCCCACCGAGGGGGCGCTCGACCTGCCGGGGCGGCCGGTGCCCGTGCACACCCCCGGCCACACGGACGGCCACTGCGTCTACCACCTGCCCGACGCCGGCATCGTGATCTCCGGGGACGCCCTGGTCAGCGGGCACGCCACCTCCCGGGTCAAGGGCCCGCAACTGCTGCCCGACTTCTTCCACCACGACCGCGCGCGGACGCTGGCCTCCCTGGACGTGGTCGCCGCGCTCGACGGCGACACGCTGCTGCCCGGCCACGGGCCGCTCCACCACGGTTCGGTACGAGCCGCGGCCGAACAGGCCAGGGACCGGGCGTCCTGACCGCCCCCCGAAGACACCGGCGCCCCGAAGACACCGGCCCACCCCGAGACACCGCCCCCCGGGAAGCACCGGCGCACCCGAAGCGCGCCGGGCCTCCCGGAGGGGCGGGGCGGTCCTGGGCGCCCCGAGCGTTGGAGGGACCGGGCCGCGCGGAGGAACGGAACCGCCCGAAGCGCGTCCAGCCTCCCGGAGGGGCGGGCCGCGCGGAGAGCGCAGCCGCGCCGCGCCGGACCGCGTGAAGGAGCCGGACCCCTCCGGGGCCTGCCCCATCAGGAGGCCCTGACCGCCGAAGCGCGCCGAGCCCCCTGGGGGAACGAGCCTCCCGGAGGGACCAGGCCACAGGGGGTGGGGAGCCGCCCGGAGCGCCGGGCCACGCGGAAGAGCCGGACCCCTCCGGGGGCCCCCGGCCCCGCTGGAACCCGGAAGCGCGTCGAGTCTTCCGGAGGGGCCGGACCCTCCGAAGCCCGCCCGGCCTCCTGCGGGGGACCCGGACCGCCCCGAGCGTGCCGCGCCTCCCGCACGGGCCGGGCCCGCCCGGACCCTGTCGAGTCCCACGGCCGGACCAGAACACGCGGAGGAGCGAGCCGCGCGGAGCGACCGAGCCGCCCCCGCACCCGACCGCGCGGAAGAACCGGCCCCTTCCAGCCTCCCGCAGGCGCCGCAGAAACCCCGACCGCCGAACCGCGCGGAGCCCCCCGCAGGGGCCGGGCTCCTCGAACGGACATGCGGGGCCTTAGGGTTCGTGCCATGGCCTTGCAGATCAGCGCCACGAACCCGGAGCATCCCGCGCTCCTGCTCGCGCTCCCCTGGGACACCCCGCTGGAGGAGTGGCCCGAGGAGTACCTCGTGCCGCTCCCCCGCGGCATCTCCCGGCACGTGGTGCGCTACGCCCACGCCGGCGACGAGGTGATCGCCGTCAAGGAGCTGGCCGAGCGGCCCGCGCTGCGCGAGTACGAGCTGCTGCGCGACCTGGACCGGCTCGGCATCCCCGCCGTCGACCCGCTCGCCGTGGTCACCGGCCGCACCGACCCCTCCGGCGACCCGCTGGAACCGGTCCTCGTCACCCGGCACCTGCGCGGCTCGATGCCGTACCGGTCGATGTTCGAGACGACCATGCGCCCGGCGACCATGCACCGGCTCATGGACGCCCTCGCCGTGCTGCTGGTCCGCCTGCACCTGGCGGGGTTCGCCTGGGGCGACTGCTCGCTGTCCAACACCCTGTTCCGGCGGGACGCGGGCGCCTACGCGGCCTACCTGGTCGACGCCGAGACCGGCGACCTGCACCCCCGGCTCAGCCCCGGACAGCGGGACTACGACCTGGACCTGGCCCGCGTGAACATCAGCGGGGAGCTGCTGGACCTGGAGGCGTCCGGCGCGCTGCACCCGTCCGTCGACCCGGTCGAGTTCGGCCACGAGATCTGCACCCGCTACCACGGCCTGTGGCAGGAGCTGACCCGCACCTCGGTGTACCCGGCGGGCAAGTACCACTACATCGAGCGCCGGATCCGCCGCCTGAACGACCTCGGCTTCGACGTCGCCGAGATGCAGATCGAGCACTCCTCCAACGGCGACACGGTCACCTTCGTGCCGAAGGTCGTCGACGCCGGCCACCACCAGCGGCAGCTGCTCCGGCTGACCGGTCTGGACGCCGAGGAGAACCAGGCCCGGCGGCTGCTGAACGACCTGGAGAGCTGGATGGCCACCCAGGAGGACTACGCGCCCGGCGATCCCCTCGCCGCCCGCCCGGAGGTGCTCGCCCACCGCTGGGTGCGGGACGTGTTCCGGCCCACCGTGCGGGCGGTGCCGCCGGAGCTGCGCGGTTCCATGGACCCGGCCGAGATCTACCACGAGCTTCTGGAACACCGCTGGTACCTGTCCGAGCGCGCCCAGCACGACATAGGCCTGGACACCGCCGTCCAGGACTACATCGACAACGTCCTGCCCAAGGCCCGGGCCGGCCTGGAGACGGCGGCCGGCCCGGAGTAGGTCACTCGTGCGGGACCACGGCCACCGGGCAGCCGGCGTGGTGCAGCACCCCGTGCGCGACCGAACCGATCCGGGCGCCGACGGCCGTGCGGCGCGCCCGGCGCCCGACGACCATCAGCTGGGCCCGGCCGGACATCGACAGCAGCACCTGGCCGGCGCTGCCCATCTCGACGTGCTCGGCCACGGGCACCTCGGGGAACCGGTCCCGCCACGGCTGGAGGGCATCGGCCAGCGCCTGCTTCTCGTACGGTTCGAGACCGCCCGCGTCGTCGAGCAGCTTGAGCGAACCGGGGCTGTAGGCGAAGACCGGCGGCAGGGTCCAGGCACGGACGGCGCGGACGGCGGCGCCACGGGACGCCGCCGTCTCGAACGCGAACCGCAGCGCCGCCGCGCTGTCCTCGGGGCCGCCGTGCTGGCCGACCACCACGTCCCGGCCGGCCGCCTCCGCCGCGGGCTGGTCCTCGGCGCGGACCAGGACCACGGGCCGGGCCGCCTCCGCGATCACCTGCTGGCCGACCGAGCCCAGCAGGAACCCGACGACGGGTCCGTGGCCGCGCGAGCCGAGCACCAGCATCTCGGCGCCGGCCGCCGCGTCGGCCAGCGCGTGCGCGGCCGCGCCTTCCGCCACGTCGGTGGTCACCGTCAGCCCGGGGTGCCGCTCCGAGACGGTGCGCACGGCCTCCTCGACACCCGCGGACACCCACCCGCGCTGGGTGTCCCGGTCGGCGGCGAGCGCCTCGGCGTACCGCCAGGCATGGACCACCCGCAGCGGCAGCTCCCGGCGCACGGCCTCCCGGGCCGCCCAGTCCAAAGCGGCCAGGCTCTCCGCCGTACCGTCCACCCCTGCCGTGATCGGGCGTGTCATCCGTGGGCCTCCTCGTCGTCGTGTCCTCGGGTACCGGGTGCCCGCTGCCGGGCGCCCGCGCACCGTCCCGATGATCTCTCCCACGACCCGTCGCGCCGGTCCCCCGGACGGCGGGGCGCGCTCGCTGGTCGCTGTCGGGCAAGTACCGGTCTCCGTCGGACAAGCGCGTCCGGCTGGACCGCACATACGATGGGCTGGAACCGGTGCGGTGGTCCGCACGACACCGACCGGCGGGGGAACCGACACTCGGGTGGGAGACGTATGACACAGGCCGCCGACACCGCGCGGACCGTCATCCTGACCGTGGACGACGACCCGGGGGTCTCCCGTGCCGTCGCCCGCGACCTCAGACGGCGCTACGGCGGGACGTACCGCATCGTGCGCGCGGAGTCGGGCGAGTCCGCGCTGGACGCGCTGCGCGAGCTGAAGCTGCGCGGCGACCTCGTCGCGGTGATCCTGGCCGACTACCGCATGCCGCAGATGAACGGCATCGAGTTCCTGGAGCAGGCGCTCGACGTGTACCCGGGGGCGCGCCGGGTGCTGCTGACCGCGTACGCCGACACCAACGCGGCGATCGACGCGATCAACGTGGTCGACCTGGACCACTATCTGCTCAAGCCCTGGGATCCGCCGGAGGAGAAGCTCTACCCGGTCCTGGACGATCTGCTGGACGCGTGGCGCAACAGCGCCTACAAGCCGGTGCCCAGCACCAAGGTCGTCGGGCACCGCTGGTCGGCGCGCTCCTCGGACGTGCGCGAGTTCCTGGCCCGCAACCAGGTGCCGTACCGCTGGTACTCGGTGGACGAGCCGGAGGGGCAGCGGCTGCTGGCGGCGGCCGGGCAGGACGGGCAGCGGCTGCCGCTGGTGATCACCCCGGACTGCACGGTCCTGGTGGAACCCGAGGCGCCCGAGCTCGCCGCGCACGTGGGCCTGGCGACCACACCGACGGCCGACTTCTACGACCTCGTCGTGATCGGCGGCGGTCCGGCCGGGCTCGGCGCGGCCGTGTACGGCGCCTCCGAGGGCCTGCGGACCGTGCTGGTGGAGCGCTCGGCGACCGGCGGCCAGGCCGGGCAGAGTTCCCGGATCGAGAATTACCTCGGCTTCCCCGACGGGGTCTCCGGCGCCCAGCTCACCGACCGGGCGCGGCGGCAGGCCGCCAAGTTCGGCGCCGAGATGCTGACCGCCCGCGAGGTGACGGGCCTGGAGGTCAACGGCGCCGCACGCGTCGTACGGTTCGCGGACGGCTCGGCGATCGCCGCGCACAGCGTGATCCTCGCGACCGGGGTGCAGTACCGCCAGCTGGAGGCGGCGGGCTGCACCGACCTGACCGGCTGCGGGGTGTTCTACGGCTCGGCGCTGACCGAGGCGGCCTCCTGCCAGGGCCAGGACGTGTACATCGTCGGCGGCGCCAACTCGGCGGGCCAGGCGGCCATGTACCTGTCGCGGGGCGCGAAGTCTGTGACGCTGCTGGTGCGCGGCCCGGACCTGTCGGCGTCCATGTCGCACTACCTGATCCAGCAGATCGGCGAGGCCCCGAACATCTCGGTGCGCTGCCACACGGTCGTCGAGGAGGCGCACGGCGCCGAGCACCTGGAGCAGCTGACCCTGCGCAACACGGTGACCGGGGAGACGGAACGGGTCGACGCGCAGTGGATGTTCGTGTTCATCGGCGCCGCCCCGCTGACCGACTGGCTGGGCGAGACGGTGCTGCGCGACTGGCGCGGGTTCATCCTGGCCGGGCCCGACCTGACCGCCGACGGGCGGCCGCCGGCCGGCTGGGAGCTGGACCGGCCGCCGTACCACCTGGAGACCAGCATCCCCGGGGTGTTCGTGGCGGGTGACGCCCGCTCCGAGTCCGCCAAGCGTGTCGCGTCCGCCGTCGGAGAGGGAGCCATGGCCGTGATGCTCGTCCACCGGTACCTGGAGCAGTCGTGAGCGGGCAGGTCGTGGCGTGCAGCCCGCAGGAGGTCGGCTCGCTGTTCCTCTTCGAGAAGCTCAGCGACGAGCAGCTGGGCCGGCTGTGCGCCCAGGGGCGGGTGGAGCTGTTCCAGCCCGGCCCGGTCTACGCCGAGGGCGAGCCGGCCACCTGCTTCTACGTGATGATCGAGGGCACGGTCGTGCTGTCGCGCCGGGTCGGCGGCGACGACGTGGAGGTCATCCGGACCTCGCAGCCCGGGGTGTACGCGGGCGCGATGCAGGCGTACCTCGGCGACCGGGTCCAGCAGGTCTACAACAACTCCATGCGGGTCACCGGGCCGACGCGGTTCTTCGTGCTGCCGGCGGAGCTGTTCTCCGAGGTCGTGCACGAGTGGTTCCCGATGGCCGTGCACCTGCTGGAGGGCCTGTTCTTCGGGACGAAGAACACCCAGGCGATGATCGGGCAGCGGGAGCGGCTGCTGGCGCTGGGCTCGCTGTCGGCGGGGCTCACGCACGAGCTGAACAACCCGGCCGCCGCGGCGGTCCGGGCCACCTCGACCCTGCGGGAGCGGGTCGCGAAGATGCGGCGCAAGCTCGGCCTGATCGCCGAGGGCCCGTTCTCCCGCGATGTGCTGGCGCGCCTGGTCGAGATCCAGGAGCGCACCGCGGAGCGGGTGGCGAAGGCCCCGGCGCTCAGCCCGCTGGAGGCCAGCGACCGGGAGGACACGCTCACCGACTGGCTGGAGGACCACGGCGTCGAGCAGGGCTGGCAGCTGGCGCCCACCTTCGTGCAGGCCGGGGTCGACGTGGACTGGCTGGAGCAGGTCGCGGCGGCGGTGGACGAGGAGATCCTGCCGAACGCGGTCGGGTGGCTCAACTACACCATCGAGACCGAGCTGCTGATGAACGAGATCGAGGACTCCACCACCCGCATCTCGCACCTCGTCGACGCGGCCAAGCAGTACTCGCAGCTGGACCGCGCGCCGTACCGGGTGGTGGACGTGCACGAACTCCTCGACAGCACGCTGCTGATGCTCTCCGGGAAGATCGGGCGGGGCATCCAGGTCGTCAAGGAGTACGACCGCACGCTCCCGCCGGTGCCCGCCTACCCGGCCGAGCTGAACCAGGTGTGGACCAACCTGGTGGACAACGCCGTCTCGGCCATGAACAGCGCGGGCGGCGAGGGCACGCTGACCGTGCGGACGGCGCTCCACAACGAGCAGTTGCTGGTCGAGTTCCGGGACACCGGTCCGGGTGTGCCACCGGAGATCGAGGACCGGATCTTCGACCCGTTCTTCACGACCAAACCGGTCGGCGAGGGCACCGGGCTCGGCCTGGACATCTCCTGGCGGATCGTCGTCAACAAGCACCACGGCGCCCTGCGGGTGGAGTCGGTGCCCGGTGACACCCGCTTCCAGGTGCTGCTTCCCCTGACCGCCGAGACGCCCGACGAGGAGCCGGTATGAACGACATCGACGGAATCGACCCCGGTGCCGCGCCCAGCGGCACGGGCTGCGTCGAGTGCGAGGAGGCCGGCGGCTGGTGGTTCCACCTCCGCCGGTGCGCGCAGTGCGGGCACGTCGGCTGCTGCGACGACTCCCCCTCGAAGCACGCCACCGCCCACTACCGCGAGACGGGACACCCCATCATCCAGAGCTTCGAGCCGGGCGAGGACTGGTTCTGGGACTTCGGCACCGGCCGGCTGTACGGCTCCGGGCCCGCGCTCGCTCCCCCGGACTGCCATCCCGCCGACCAGCCGGTGCCGGGCCCGGCGGGCCGGGTGCCGGCGGACTGGGCGCGGACCCTGCGCTGAGAACGCGCGAGGGCTCCCCGGACACGCGGATGCCCCGCACGGGGCGGGGCATCCGGTGGTGCCGGTGTGGTCCGGTGTCCGTCAGTGACGGGCGCTCGGCGTGTTGGCGGCGGTGACGTTGACCGCGGCCCACGACTTGTCCACGGTCTTGTACTCGGTGCTGTTCGCGCCGTACAGGTCCTTGGCCGCCTTCAGCGTCGCGGTGCGCGCCTGGTGGAAGTCGGTCGTGGAGACCATGTAGCGGGTGAGCGCACGGTAGTAGATGGCCGTCGCCTTGGTGCGGCCGATGCCCTTGACCGCGATGTTGTGGTACGTCGGCGAGTTGTAGTTGACGCCGTTGATCGTCTTCTTGCCGCTTCCCTCGGCAAGGAGGTAGTAGGCGTGCGAGGAGACACCCGAACCGGCGTGCACCTCGGTGTAGTAGGTGTCCTCCGACCAGTAGTCGATCGTGCCTTCGAGCTTGTCGAGGGACGGGTGGTCCAGGCGGCGCAGGAACTTCTGCGCGAGGCCCAGCTTCTCACCGATCAGGTAGTCCGGCGTGTCCTTCGTGTTCTTGGCGTAGAACTCGACGTTCGAGCCGAAGATGTCCGCGAGCGACTCGTTCAGCGAGCCGGGCTCGCCGTACTGGTTGCCGTCGGAGTCGACGAAGGTCGGCTGGAGGTTGGCGGTCGCCTCGACCACGCCGTGGGTCAGCTCGTGACCCGTGACGTCGAGCACGACGAGCGGCTTCTTGAACAGGTCGCCGTCGCCGTCGCCGTACAGCATGCAGTTGCAGGTCGGGTCCCAGAAGGCGTTGGCGACCTGCTTGCCCCAGTGGACCATGCCCTGCGCGGCCTTGCTGTTGTTGGCGATGCCCTTGCGCTTGAACGTGGACTTGTAGAAGTCCAGCGTCTTGGTGATGCCGTACTGGGCGTCCGCGGCGGCGCTGACCCGGCTGGTGGTCTTGCCGTTGCCCCACACGTTGGTCGTGTTGGTCAGCTTCGTGCCGGCGCTGAACTTCTCCGTGTACGAGCCCTTGGCGTCCCGCGTCTCGGTGCCGTACCGGTTCGGGTCCTTGAGCTGGTAGTGGCCGCGCGAGGTCTGCGTGGTGGTCAGCGGGACGGTGCCCACGAAGAGGGTCTTGCCGGTGCCCTTGGCGGCCGACGGGTAGGCCGCGGCGCCGGCGCCGCGGGAGCCGACCAGACCGGAGACGGCGGCGTCGGAGCCGGTGCCGGTGGCCGGGTCGAGGGTCTCGCCGCGCTCGCGCAGGGCGTCGAGCAGCTTCGGCGACAGGAACTCGTCCCTGGTCGGCGTGTTGCTGCGCACCTTGCCGGTGACCGCGTCGACGACGACCGTGCGGGCGCTGTCCTTGTCGGTGACGGTGACCTGGTAGGCGAGCGCGGAGGCACCGCCGCGGGCGTCGACGACGAGCTGCGCGCTGCCGGCGTCGCCCTTCGCGGCCTGGGCGGCCTTGGCGGCGGCCTGGCTCGCGGTCAGCCTGGCCTTGGCGGCGGCCGGCTTGACGGCGTGGTCGGCCGCACGGGTCACGCCCGTGTAGCCGAGCCGGCGGTCGAGGTGGACGACGAGGTCGCCACCGAGCACCGGCAGGTCGTTGTGGGTGCGGACGAAACGGACGTGCCGGGCACCCTCGGGGTCGATCATGACGTCCTGCGCGTGCAGTTCGTCGCCCTGGGAGACACCGGTCGCCGAGGCGTGCGCGAAGGCCGCGGTGCGCGCCGCCTCCACCACCGTCGTGGCGCTCGGGGCGGCGGAGGCGGCGGACCGCTCCACCCCCGTGGAAGGAGCCGCGAAGGCCGTACCGGCCAGGCCCGTGGCAGCGGTCGTCACCGCGATGGCGACGGCCACGGAGCGTATGTGCGGTCTACGCAATCTGATCAGGGGTCCTCCGTTCGAAGGCGGCCGGGCTGCCCAACCGCCTTGGGGCGCGGCGCGGTTGGGCGCCACGGGGGCCGGTCAGGCCCCGAGGGGCCACCCTTGCGGATCAGTCATGCGCACGTAAAGCCGGAATGATCCATTTCGCGAACTTCTATGGCAATCCTTTACGAACGGAAGCCGCAGAGTGATCACGGGATGACCAACTGTGTGTCGGCTGTGGAGACGCGGGCTCGATCCCCTAGGTTCCCAGGGCGGAATGTGACCGATATCGCATCAGGAACCGGCCGATGGGAGTGGGCAGGGCATGGTCTCGGTAACGATGGGGCGGGGAGCGGTCCTCGCAGCGGTCGCGCTGTCCCTGCTCGCGGTGCCCGCGCGGGCGGCGACCGGGGGCCCTGGCGCACCGGTGCCGGCGGCGCTGCCGGCACCCGACACCGCGGGTCTGGCCGCGGTGCTGCGGTCGGCGGTGGCGCAGGGCGCGCCGGGGGCGCTGGCCCGGATCGACGACCGGGGCAGGGCGTACCGGGTCACCCAGGGCGTCGCCGACCGCGCCACCCGGCGGCCGATCAGCACCGACGACCGGTTCCGGATCGGCAGCGTCACCAAGACCTTCTCGGCCGTCGTGCTGCTCCAGCTCGTGGACGAGCACCGGCTCTCGCTCGACGCGCCGGTCAACCGCTACCTGCCGGACCTGCTGCCGGACGACCGGATCACGGTCCGTCATGTGCTCGGCCACCGCAGCGGACTGTACGACTACAGCGACGACATGTTCGCGAGCAGCGTCTCCGGCTTCGAGGCGGTCCGGAAGAAGGTCTTCACCTACCGGCAGCTGGTCGCCCTGTCCCTGAAGAAGCCGCGCACCAACGCGCCGGGCGCCGCGTACTCCTACTCCAACACCAACTTCGTCGTCGCCGGGCTGCTCATCGAGAAGCTCACCGGGCAGTCCGTGCGGACGGCGTACGAGAACCGCGTCATCGGGCCGCTGAAGCTCAAGGACACGTTCTACGTCCATCCGGACACCGCGATCCCGGGCCGGTACGCCCGCGGGTACCTGACGCCGGACACGGCGGGCGCCCCGCTGGTCGACGCGACCGCGCAGACCGTGTCCTGGGCGCAGAGCGCCGGGGCGGTCATCTCCAGTGCGCGGGACCTCGACGTGTTCTACGGCGCGCTGCTCCGGGGGAAGCTGATGTCCGCCGCGCGGCTCGCCGAGATGGAGCGGTTCACCCGGGTGACCGGCACGACCGCGTACGGACTCGGGCTGCGGCGGCGGGAGCTGTCCTGCGGGGTGCGGGTGTACGGGCACACGGGGGCGGTGCAGGGGTACTACACGTACGCGTTCAGCACGAAGGACGGGGGGCGCAGTCTGACGGCCGTGGCCAACACGTCCAACAACGCCGAGGTGCTGGACACGCTGGCGGGTGCCCTGGAATCGGCGTTCTGCGGCAAGCCGGGGGCTAGCCGGCGCGCGCCGGTGCCGTCCGCCGGGACGCTCCGGTCGTGACGTCCCGAGTGCTCGGGACATCCGGAGTGTCCGGGCGGACGGCGGTGTCCGGGATCAGCCGCTCACTGCCGCTGCCACAGCGCGGGGGTGTTCGGCGGCTCCCAGCCCTGCTGGGCCTGGTGGGTCTGCAGACAGCGGTACGTGGCGCCGCCGTAGGTGACCGTGGCGCCCGCCTGGTAGACGGTGCCGGCCGACCAGGTGCCGCCCGGGTTGCCCGGATCACCGGGATCTCCCGGGTCGCCGGGACCGCTCGCGGTCGTCTTCAGCGTCAGGCCGTACGACTGGAGGATCGGGTTGACCGGCTGGAAGTACGTCGTGCCGCCGCTGGTGCAGTTGCCCGTGCCGCCCGAGGTGACGCCCTGTGCCTGGCTGCCGGAGATGAACGAGCCGCCCGAGTCGCCCGGTTCGGCGCACACCGAGGTGCGGGTGACCCCGGTGACCGTGCCCTCCTGGTAGGTGACGCTGCTGTTCAGCTGCTGCACCGTCCCGCAGTGCCAGCCCGTCGTCGAGCCGGAACGGCACACGGAGGAGCCCACCGTGGCCTGGGTGGAACCGGTGACCTGCGCGCTGGAACCGTTGACGTACGGCGTCGCCGTCCAGTTGGCGTTCGCGGCCACCCACGCCATGTCGTTGCCGGGGAAGACGGACGCCTGGAAAGTGCCCTGCGCGACCTGGTTGGAGCCGGTGGTGGTGCTGCCGGCCCGGCCGCAGTGGCCGGCCGTGGCGAAGCCCTGCTGGGTGCCGCGGGTCACCGGGAAACCGATCGAGCAGCGGGTGCTGCCGTCGATGTAGTAGGCGTCGCCGCCGCGCAGGTCGTAGAGCGGGCGGGGGTGCTCGGCGGACTTCACTATGCGAGCGAGGGAGGCGTCGACGTGGGCCGCGGCGAGCAGGGAACGGCCGGCGTCCGCGCGTACCGCCCGTACCACCAGCGTGTTGGCCGGGACGTCGACGTACCAGACCGGGGTGTCCGTGGTGGCGCGCCGGGCGGCGAGCCGGTCCAGGCGTGCCTTGGCCGCGTCGAGCGCGGTCAGGGAGTGGTCCACCACGCGCGCGACGGCGCCCTGGGCCCGGATGGCCGGCACGTCGGCCGGGTCCGTGGTGGCGACCGTCAGCGTGTCCGACTCCGCGCCGCGCACCCAGGCGCCCGCGTAGTGCGCGCCCAGTGCGGCCCGCAGGCGGCCGGAGGCGGCGCCCGCCTCCGCCTCGTTGCCCAGGCGGCGTTCGGCCTGCTGCCGGTTCAGGCCCAAGTCCCGTTGCAGCGCCCGCAGGAGGGCGGGTGGGGCGGCGTCGGTGCGCAGCGTCTCGGCCGCCGTGGGCGCGGCCGGGAGGCCGGACGGCCGGGCGCTCGCGGAGCCGCTGAGCCCGGCCACGAGCAGGGCACCCGCCGCCGCGGCGGCGGCGCACGCGGCTGTGAGGGGTCGTTGGAGCATGGGGAGGTCTCCTCGGATTCGGTGGAGTGCCGGAAACCGTACGGAGCACCCGCCCGTTCCCGTAAGACGTCAACCGACCCCCTGCCCCGGTGTTATGGCAGCCGCGCGTCCCGCCCCCGTGCCGTCAAGGGCACGCGCCCGGTGCGGCGGTGCGCCGTGGCCGCCGGTTCCCCGCGGTGGGCGAGCCAGCGGGCGTAGCCGTCGCTGCGCGCCGCCGCGTCCTCGTGCGCCTTGCGGCTCTGCGCGAGCACCGTGGCCGCCATGCCCGGTCGCTGGCCGGCCGGGCGCCAGCCCAGCAGGTGCCGCCAGACCAGCGGGGTGCCGGCGAGCGGGCGGGTGGTGAGGCCGGGCGTCGACGGGAAGGTGGCCCGGCACAGGCCCACGGCCCGGCCGACCTGCACCAGGTGGACGCAGGACGCCGTGTCCGTCTCGTACATGCGGCGGGGAGTGAAGCCGGCCCGGGCGCAGGCCGCGGTGAAGCAGTCGCCGAAACAGCCGTCGCCCGGGACGCACGCCCACGCCTCGTCCGCGAGCGCGGCCAGGCCGATCTCCCGTCCCCGGGCGAGCGGATGGGTGTCGGCGAGCATGACGAAGACCGGGTCGACGGCGATCTCCTCCCAGACCAGGTGCGTGCCGTCGGGCGGGGGCGCGGATCCGCAGGTGCCGGCGAGGGCGAAGTCCAGGCGCCCCTCGGCGAGCAGACCGGCCAGTTCCCGTTCCGACCAGGAGGCGCGGGTGGTCAGGCTGGTGCCGGGGGCCGCGTCGGCGAGCCGGTCCACCAGCGCGCCGAGCAGCGGCCCGTGGGTGCCGCCGAGCCGCAGCCGCTCCTCCTCCCCGCGCCCGCGGGCGAACTCGGCCGCCTCCTGCTGCAGTTCGCTGACCGCGGGGAGCACGATGCGGGTGCGTTCCAGGACCAGTTCGCCGAGCGCGGTGGCCCGCACCCCGTTCCGCCCCCGTTCGAACAGGGTGCCGCCCAGGGTCCGCTCGATGCGCCTGAGCTGCGCGCTGAGTGCGGGCTGCGCGAGCCCGAGCACCGTCGCCGCCCTGGTCAGACTGCCTGCCTCCGCGATGGTCCGAAGGGTCCTGAGATGCCGCAACTCCAACTCCATGAGGGGAGCTTGCGACGCCGTGGGGCACGGGGCAAGGGGTTGGTACAGACCATAGTGCGGTAGGTGATCCCTGCCCGTGAGGAACGGCGAGCCGTCCGGCCCGCCTGGAGGAGGGGAGCACGAGCCATGCGCGGCACCACCGTCCCACCGGGAGCACCCGGTCTGCCGACAGCCGCCGGGGACGTGCCCCTGCACCGGCTGGAGGTGGCCGGGCCGGGGGCCCCGCCGTTCGCCGCCGGCTCCTTCGACGCGGTGGGGCCGCTGTCCCGGTGGGGCCGTCCGCACCGGCACACGTTCTACGAGATCATCCACGTCAGCTCCGGTTCCGGCACGCACGTCGTCGACCTGGCGCGGTGGCCGGTCCGGCCGCCCCGGCTGGCCGTGGTCCTGCCCGGGCAGGTGCACCACTGGGAAGGGGGCCGGGGCCCGGAGGGGACGCTGGCGCTGTTCACCGACGACTTCCTGGTCGACCATCCCGGCGACCGTGAGGTGCTGCGGCGGCTCGGGGAGCGGGGCTGGTTCGCGCTGGACCCCGAACACGACAGGTCCGTGGGGCGGTTGATGGCCGAACTCGTCGCGGAGCACCGGCAGCGCGCCCCGGGTCACGAGAGCGTCCTGCGCTCGCTGCTCCATGTGCTCGTCGTACGCGCCGCCCGGCTGCCACGGGCCGGCGAGGACGACCGCGGCGCACGGGTGGGGGGCCGGCCGGCCGCCGTGTCCGAGGGGTTCACGCGGCTGATCGCGCGCCCGGAGGCGGCCGGGTGGACGGTGCGGGAGTGCGCGAGCCGGCTCGGCGTGACGCCCGGCTACCTCACCCAGGCGGTACGGGCCGCCACCGGCCGTCCGCCGGGACGGCTGCTCATCGAGGCCCGGGTGTACCAGGCGCAGCAACTGCTCGCCCACACCCGGCTGTCGGTGCGGCAGGTCGCCGCCCGCACCGGCTTCACCGACCCGGCCTACTTCAGCCGGTTCTTCCGGCGGGAGACGGGCAGCAGCCCCGGTGACTTCCGAAAACACCACAGCCACCGCGACCAGTCCATCGAAGTGCCGCCCGCGCGCCCCTAGTTTCGTTCCGCATCCGACCCCCCACGAGGAGGAGACATGGACGGAGCAGGCAGGGACGGCGCCGGGGCGCAGGAGCAGCCGGGGTCCGGACGGCTCGTCCCCCGCAAGACGGTGCTGCGCGCGGCACTCGCCGCCACCGCCGCGGTGCCCGTCGCCCTGATCGGCGGCCCGGCGCTCGCCCGCACGTTCGTCGCGGGCGGCACCGCGCCCGGGCTCACCCCGCCGTGCGACGACGGCGACCACCCCACTCCGGAGCAGATCGAGGGCCCCTACTTCAAACCCAACTCCCCGGAGCGCACGAGTCTGCTGGAGCCGGGCCTGCCGGGCACCCGGCTCACCGTGACCGGCTACGTCTTCGGCCGGGCCTGCCTCCCCCTGTCCGGCGTCCTGCTGGACTTCTGGCAGGCCGACACCAACGGCGCGTACGACGGCACCGGTTTCCGGCTGCGCGGCCACCAGTTCACCGACTCCCGCGGCTCCTTCGCGCTGACGACGATCGTGCCGGGCCTGTATCCGGGCCGGACCCGCCACCTCCACGTCAAGGTGCAGGCACCGCACCGTCCCGTGCTGACCACGCAGCTGTACTTCCCGAACGAACCGCGCAACAACACCGACACCATCTTCGACTCCCGCCTGCTGATGGCGGTGCGCGACGGGAGCGGCGGCCGGGAGGCGGCGTTCGACTTCGTCCTCGACGTCCCGCAGGACCCCGGCCCGGGCCCCGGCCCCTCCTCGCCGGAGAACACCTGGACACCGGGGACCGCTTACCGGACGGGTGACTGGGTCACGTACGCGGCGCGCGCGTACGTCTGCCTCCAGCCGCACACGTCCCAGCCGGGCTGGGAGCCCCCGGCGGTTCCGGCGCTGTGGCAGGCCGCCTGACGGGGAGGGGGGCCGCCCGTGCCGGACGACGCGCGCCGGCACGGGCGGGCGCCTGCCCCGGAAGAACCGGTATGTTCCGTGATCTTGGCGGAACGGCATCCTCCGGGACACCATGCCCCGCATGAAGGGTGATCTCTTTTCCAGTCAGCACGTGGTGCAGCCGGCCGTGGAGCCGGGAATGTCCGTCGAGAACGCCAAGTGCATCAAGTACACGGTGAACGGCGAGATGTACGCCCGGCAGGGCGCGATGGTGGCCTACCGCGGCGGCCTCAAGTTCGAGCGCAAGGGGCAGGGCGTCGGCGGCATGCTCAAGCGTGCGGTCACCGGTGAGGGACTGCCCCTCATGGCGGTGCGCGGACAGGGCGAGGCGTGGTTCGCGCACGAGGCGCAGAACTGCTTCATCGTGGAGGTCGAGGCCGGTGACCGGTTCACCGTCAACGGCCGCAACGTGCTGTGCTTCGACGCCTCGCTCTCGTACGAGATCAAGACGGTGAAGGGCTCCGGCATCGCCGGCGGCGGCCTGTTCAACAGCGTCTTCAGCGGGCAGGGCCGGCTCGGTCTGGTCTGCGAGGGCAACCCGCTGGTCATCCCGGTGTCGGCGCAGGCGCCGGTGTACGTCGACACGGACGCCGTGGTCGGCTGGACCGCGCACCTGGAGACCTCGCTGCACCGCTCGCAGTCCATCGGCTCGATGCTGCGCGGCGGTTCGGGCGAGGCCGTGCAGCTGATGCTCCAGGGTGAGGGCTTCGTCGTGGTGCGGCCCAGCGAGGTGACGCCCCAGAAGGACCAGCACTGAACTTCCGCGGGTGATCCTGGACGGGCGGGCAACCCGCCCCGCCGTACCGGCGTCTTGATCGTCGACAGACCGAGCCCCGGCCCTCGGGCCGGGGCATTTTCCCGAGACGCTATACACGGAGTGTATACACGCCGTGTATACACTCCGTGTGTAGAAAGGTACGCATGTACGGCAAGGCTTTCGCCCCGGAGTACCAGGGCACCCTGACCACCCTGTCCGTGAACTCCTCGCTGGTCGACGTGCTGGCCACGGGCACCGAGCGGCTGCGCGAGGCCGAGCGCGCCGGCCGCCCCGGCGAGGCGGCGCGCTGCGGGCTCGCCGTCGCCGAGGCACACCGGCGGCTCGGCCAGGTGCGGGAGGCCGACCGCGCCTGGAAGGCGAGTTACCGCGCCGCCCGGGAGGCCGGCGACACCGCCGCGATGGCCTGGGCGCTGTGGAGCGGGGGCACGCTCGCCCGGCAGCGCGGGGCCTTCCCGCTGGCCTGGCGGCTGCTGGGGCTCGCGGCCGAACTCGGCGAGCGCGGCGGGGACGTCGTCGTGCGCGGCTACTCGCTGGCCGGCCTCGCCGAGACCGGCCGCATCCAGGGCGACTACGCGGCCGTCGGCCGGCTGCACGAGCGGCTGCTGGCCGAGGCCCGTGAGCGGGGCGAGGCCCGGCACACGGTGTGGGCCCTGGAGGGCATCGCCCAGATGCACCGCAACACCGGGGACTACGACAGGGCGTACGCCCTGTTCGAGGAGGCGGCGGAGATAGCGGGGCGGGCCGAGGACCGGCGCGGACACGCCTGGGCGCTGCGCGGACTCGCGGACATCCTCTCGGTGCGCGACGACGCCACCGAGCGGGCGCTGGAGCTGCTGGCCGAGGCGGAGGAGACCTGCCGGGAGATGAACCTCTCCAGCGCGCTCGCCTACAACCACAAGATGCGGGGCAACGTCCTGTACCGCGCGGGCCGGTACGCCGAGGCCCGCGCGGCCTACGAGCTGGCGCTGAGCGAGTTCCGGGCGATGAGCGAACCGCGCGGCGAGGCGCTGTCCCGGCTGGGCCTCGCCAAGTCCCTCGCCCGGCTCGGCCGCGACCGTGCCGAGACCGCCGCCGAACTCGCCGACCTGGCCCGGACCCTGGAGCGCAGCGGGCTGCGGCACGCGCGGGAGATGGTGGCCCGGGCCCAGCGGGAGTTCGGCCTCGACGCGGAGGCCGTGCGATGACGGCGCCCGTCACGCCGGTGCGGGAGTCCGCCCGGCACGTCCTCGCCCGCAGCCGCGAGCTGGTGCGGCCGCACCTGCGGGACGCGGTGGGGCGGCTGCACCCGTGGGTCGCCGAGATGGCCGCGTACTCCTTCGGCTGGTGCGAGGTCGGCGGGGCGCCCGCCACCGCGCCGGGCGGCAAGGGCGTACGGCAGGCACTGGCCGTCCTCGGGGCCGAGGCTGCGGGCGCCGGCGGCCGGGCCGGGATCCCGGCGGCGGTCGCGGTGGAGCTGGTGCACGCCTTCTCGCTGCTGCACGACGACATCATGGACGGCGACGCGACCCGGCGCCGCCGCCCCGCCGTCTGGCAGGCCTACGGCACGGGTCCGGCCGTACTGGCCGGGGACGCCCTGTTCGCGCTGGCGGTCGACACCCTGGCCGCCGCGCCCGGGGGCCCCGGCGCGGTGCGGCTCCTCTCCCGCGCCCTCGCCAACCTGGTACGCGGACAGGCCGACGACCTGCTGTTCGCCACCCGGCCCTGGACCGGCCCGGAGCGGGTCACGCCCGAGGAGTACCGGACGATGGCGGAAGGCAAGACCGGTGCGCTGCTGGGCTGCGCCGCGGCACTGGGCGCCACGCTCGGCGGGGCGCCCCGGGACACGGCCGACGCGCTCGACCGGGCCGGCCGCCACCTCGGGATCGCCTTCCAGCTGGTGGACGACGTGCTCGGCATCTGGGGCGATCCGGCCGTCACCGGCAAGCCCGTGGGCGGCGACCTGCGGGAGCGGAAGAAGACGTTCCCGGTGCTGGCCGCGCTCGGCTCCCCGGCGGCCCGGCGGCTGCCCGCGCTGCTCGGCCCGGACGGGCACGCCGAGGAGGCCGCCGCGCTGATCGAGGCGGCGGGGGGCCGGACGGCGGCCCTGGCCGAGGCCCGCGCCCACACGGCCGCGGCACGGGAGCTGCTCACCGCCGCGCCGCTGGCCGCCGGGGCCGCGCGGGAGCTGACGGAGCTGCTGGAGTCCCTGGTGGGCCGCGCGCTGTAGCCATGATCCGGAAGGGCGTTGACCTCCGGCCCCCCGGCGGGTGAAGGTGCGAGCGGCGCGGTCCCGATCCGCGCCGGAAGGGTGGAGCACCGTGATCGAGATCTCGGACATCGAAACCGCCGCCCGGCGGATCGCCGGGCACGTCGTCCGCACGCCGACGGTACCGAGCCCCGGCCTCGGCGCGCTGCTCGGCGTGCCCGTCACCGCCAAGCTCGAACTGCTCCAGCGCACCGGCTCGTTCAAGGCCCGCGGGGCCACGGCGAAGCTGCTGTCGCTGAGCGAGGCCGAGCGGGCGGCGGGCGTGGTCGCGGTGAGCGGCGGCAACCACGGGATCGCGCTCGCGGTGATGGCGGCGGCCCTCGACGTGAAGGCGACCGTGGTCATGCCGCGCACCGCGCCCGCGCGTTCCCTGGCGCTCGCCGAGGAGGCCGGGGCGGTGGTGCGGCTGACCGACGGCATGGACAGCGCCTTCGAACTGGTGACGCGGCTGCGGGACGAGGGCCTGACCCTGGTCCACCCGTTCGACGACCCGGTCGTGATCGCCGGACAGGGCACCGTGGGTCTTGAGCTGGCCGAGGACGCCGGGGAGCTGACGGACGTCGTCGTCAGCGTGGGCGGCGGCGGTCTGATCGCCGGGGTGGCGGCGGCCCTGCGCGCCCGGCGGCCGGGGGTGCGCGTGTGGGGCGTGGAGACCGGGGGCGCGGAGGCGATGTCCGCCGCGCTGGAGGCCGGAGGCCCGGTGCCGGTCCCGCTCTCCTCCCTGGTCACCACGTTGAGCGCGCCCTCGGTGTCACCGCTGACGTACGACCATGTGGCCGCGCTGGTCGAGGAGGTGCTGGTGGTACCGGACCGGGACGCGGTGCGGGGCTGTCTGGAACTCGCCGAGCACGCCAAGGTGTGGGCCGAGCCGGCCGCGGGCTGTCTGCTGCCGGCGGCCCGGAAGGTGCTGGAGCGGGTCGGCGACGGGGCACGGATCGGGCTCGTGGTGTGCGGGGGCAACACGACACCCCGGGAAGTCACCGACTGGGCCGGCCGCTTCGGACTGCTGTGACGGCGTCGCCGTCCCGGCTCCGCCGCCGGCACCGCGCGCCGGGACAGCGGCGCCGTCACAGCTTTTGGGCGCACCCCTGAACGCACCCCCGCCCGCCCCGCGTACCTCTGGGAAAGACGAGGCAGGGGGTGCAGCGAGGGATGACCATGGCCAAGGCGCACGTCTCCGCACACGGGTTGGTCGCCGGACGGTACCGGCTCCTGGAGGTCTTCTCCCGCGAGACGAACCGCCTGTGGTGGTACGCCGAGGACGTGGCGTCGCGGCAGCCCCGCCTGGTGGCGCAGACGGCCCTGCCGGAGCCCGCCGGCCGGGACGCCGCCCGCCGCGTCACGGCACGGGTCGTCCGCACCTCGGAAACCATGCGGCTGCTGCGCCCCGGCCGGGTGGCGGCGGTCGTCGACGCCGTGGTGGAGGCGGGCGCCCTGTGGACGGTCACCGAGTGGGTCGACGGCACGCCTCTCGGCGAACTTCTCGCGCGGGAGGGCTCGTTCCACCCGGTGCGGGCGGCCCGGCTCGGCCTGGAGCTGCTGGACGTGCTGGAGGCCGCGCACGACGAGGGCGTCACCCACGGCGAGCTGAGCCCCGGCCAGGTCTTCGTGCGGGACGGCGGCCCGGTCGTGGTCACCGGGTTCGGGCTGGCGGGCGCGACGCTCGTGCCCCGGCTGACGGCACCGTCGTACGCCTCCCCGGAGCAGGCCCGCGACGAGCGCATCGGCCCGGCCGCCGACCTGTGGGCGCTGGGCGCGCTGCTCTACACGATGGTGGAGGGCCGGCCGCCGTTCCGGGACCGCGGCCGGCCCGACGCCACGCTGAAGGCGGTGGACCGGCTGCCGCTGCGCACTCCGCTGCGCGCCGGGCCGCTCACCCAGGCCGTGCAGGGTCTGCTGCGCAAGAACGCACGGGAGCGGCTGACCCGGCCGGTGGTGCGCGAGGCGCTGACCCGGGCGCTGCGCGAGGACACGGACGCGGAGCGGCCACCGGCCCCCGAGCCCCGGCTGCGCGGCGCGTACCGGGCCGTGCGCCGCACGGGACCGCTGCGGGGCGGCCGGGCCCTGATCGCCGGTACCGCGCTGGCCGTGGTCACCGTGGCCGTGGCGGCGCTGGCCGCGTCCGGCGCGCTGTCCCCCGGCACGGACACGGCGGGGGCGCCGCCCCGGGCCACTCCGACCGGCCCCGCGGCCCGGCAGCCGGGCGGCGGCGCCCCACCCGCCTCCGCGCCCGCCCCGGCCCCCTCCTCGAAGCCGACTGCCGCCCTGCCGGCCGGTTACCGTCGGTACACCGCGCCGGAGGGCTTCTCGGTGGCGCTGCCCGGCGGCTGGCGGCGGCTGACCACCTCCCGGGTGCCCGGCCTGGCCTACCGCGTCACCTTCGGCCGGGGCCGCGGCTCCCCCACGCTCGCCGTGACCTACAGCGAGCGCGTCGGCCCCGACCCGGTCGCCGTCTGGCGGGACGACGTCGAGCCCGGGCTGCGGAGGCTCACCGGTTACGACCGTGTCGGCGCCGTGCGGGCCACCACGTACCGGGGCCGCAGCGCCGCCGACCTGGAGTGGCTGGCGGGCTCCGAGGGCGCCCGGGTGCACACCTTCGGGCGGGGCTTGCTGCTGGGCGGGGGCCGGGGCTTCTCGCTGCGCTTCACCACCCCGGCCGCGGCCTGGGACGACACGGCCAACCGGCTGGCGCTGAAGACGTTCCTCGGCACGTTCCGCACGCCGGAGGGGTGACCCGCGCGCGTGGGCCGTTTTCCGGGCGCCGAGCCGGGGACTCGGCCCCCATGGTGCGAATCGGATACACGATGATGACCGAGCAGGCAGGTCCCCGGGATCTGGTGGACCACGTGGTGAAGGCCGAGGAGGCGGGTTTCGACTTCTCGGTGATCTCGGACCACTACTTCCCGTGGCTGCGTTCGCAGGGGCACGCCTCGTACGCGTGGAGCGTGCTGGGCGCCGCCGCCCAGGCCACTTCGCGCATCCCCCTGATGACGTACGTGACCTGCCCCATCCTGCGCTACCACCCGGCGATCGTGGCGCAGAAGGCGGCGACCGTGCAGTTGCTGTCGGAGGGCAGGTTCCGGCTCGGCCTGGGCGCCGGGGAGAACCTGAACGAGCATGTCGTGGGCGGCGGCTGGCCACCGGTGGACGTGCGCCACGAGATGCTCGAAGAGGCGGTGCAGATCATCCGGGCGTTGTTCGAGGGCGGCCATGTCACGCACCACGGGGAGCACTACGACGTGGAGTCGGCACGGCTGTGGGACCTGCCGGAGCAGGCGCCGCCGATCGGCATCGCCGTCTCCGGCGACCAGTCCTGCAAGCTGGCCGGCCACCTCGCCGACCTGGTGATCGCGACCGAGCCGAAGGCGGGCCTGCTGGAGGCGTTCGACCGGCACGGCGGCACCGGCAAGCCCCGGGTCGGCCAGCTGCCGGTGTGCTACGACCCCGACCGGGACACGGCGATCAAGCGCGCCCACTCCCAGTTCCGCTGGTTCGGGCTCGGCTGGAAGGTGAACGCCGAACTGCCGCACCCGGACTCCTTCGAGTCCGCGACCCAGTTCGTGACCGAGGACGACGTCGCCTCCTCCATCCCGTGCGGTGACGACCCCGACGCCTTCGTGGACGCCGTACGGCCCTACGCGGAGGCCGGGTTCGGGGAGGTCGCCCTGGTCCAGATCGGCGGTGACTCGCAGCCCGAGTTCCTGGACTGGTCGGCCAAGACCCTGCTGCCGGCGCTGCGGGAGGCCTTCGCCTGACGGCGTGCCCGCCGCGCGGCACGCCTCCCACCTGCGCTCTCGGGCCGGGCGGCCCCGGCTGCCGCCCGGCCGTGCGGAGCGCCGTCTTTCGGATTCGGTCACACGAGTGAGCATTCCGGGCGCTGCGGGGGTACTAGGGGTCTCTACGCCCATCGTCCCGGAGGCCCCCGCGTGAACTCGTTCGTGCACAAGACCCTGGTGGTGCAGCTCCTCGCGCAGGGCACCGGCAGGTGTCCGGTGCTGGCCCACCTCAGCTACGACGCCGACGACCCGTTCGCCGTCAGCGCCGTCTTCACCCACGACGGCCGGGTGCTGGCCTGCTGGCGGCTGGACCGGCAGATGCTCGCCGACGGACTGGCCGGGCCGGTCGGCGTCGGCGACGTCCGGATGCGCCCGGAGGCCACCGGCCCGTGGCACGAGCTGCGCCTGGAGTTCCTCGGGGACACCCGGCCGGACGGCGGCCGGCACCACGCGGTGGTCTTCGTCTGGGCGCCCGCCGTCGCCGCGTTCCTGCGCGAGACCTACCAGATCGTCCCGCCGGGCCGGGAGCGCGTGGCGGTGGACGAACTGCTGGCGGAGATCCTCTCCGCGGCTGAGTAGCCGTACTCATGCCGGCGGCTCCTGCCGGGCGCCACCATGGGCCTCCTACGATCCCCAGGCCGCCCCCAGGCAAGGAGTCCGCCGTGACCGCAGTGCACCCCGCCCCGCTCCGCGCGCCGCGCCGCGTGCCGCCCGCCCTCTTCGCCGGCGTGGTGGCCGTCGGGCTGGCCGTGTCGGCGTGGGGCGCGCGCGACCGCACCACCTGGTTCCTGGAGACGGTGTGGGCACTGGCCGGGCTGCCCCTGGTGGTGCTGCTCTGGCGGCGCTTCCCCCTGACCGGGCTGCTGTGCGGGCTGCTGACCGCGCACGCGCTGGTCCTCGCGGTCGGCGGCCACTACACCTACGCGCAGGTCCCGGCGGGCGACTGGGTGCGCGACGCCTTCGGCCTGGAGCGCAACCCGTACGACCGGTTCGGCCACCTGGTTCAGGGCTTCGTCCCGGCCGTGCTGGTCCGCGAACTGCTCAGCCGCACCTCGCCGTTGCGCGGCAGCCGCTGGCTGGCGCCGCTCACCGTATGCGCCTGCCTGGCGTTCAGCGCCTGCTTCGAGCTGCTGGAGTGGCTGGCGGCCGAGATCGGCGGGCACGGCGCGGACGCGTTCCTCGCGACGCAGGGCGATGTGTGGGACACCCAGTGGGACATGTTCTGCGCCCTGATCGGGGCGGTGCTCTCCGTACTGCTGCTCGGCAGGACGCACGACCGGCACCTGAGGGCCCTGGTCGCCCGCCGGTCCTAGGGCTTCTCGTCCGTCCGGGACGTGTGGCGGCGGCGGGCCCACAGCGGCAGGGCATACCAGCACAGCAGGTACCAGGCGACGACGGCCGCCACGAGGTACGGAACGTAGCCGTCGTGGGTGGCCACCCGGAGGATCAGCAGCAGGGACGAGGTCATCGTGGCGAGCAGCAGCACCAGGCCGACGAAGGTCATCCGGGACGCCAGCCGTACCGCCTGCGGCTTGACCCGGCGGCCGGAGACCAGGCGGTGCAGGGAGACCGGGCCGATGAGGGCGCCGGTCGCGCAGGCGCCCAGGACGACGGTCACGATGTAGATCACCTGGTCGACGGTGGCGAGCTTGCCGTACTTCGGCTGGAAGACGACCGTCAGCAGGAAGCCGAACAGGATCTGTACGCCCGTCTGCGCCACCCGGACCTCCTGGATGAGCTCGCCCCACATCCGGTCGGCCCGCTCCTCCTCGGTCTCATTGCGTCCTCTGCGCCGTGCCGCCTCCGTCATGCGGTTGCGTGTAACCGCCCGGTCGTCCCTTCAAACGGTCCGCGTGCCCGCGGCTACCAGCGGTGCTCGACCTGGTCCTTGATGCGGCGTTCGTACAGCTCGCGGATCGCGGCCGACGTCTGCGCCGGCAGCGGCGGCAGCTTCGCCGCGGCGGCGTTGGCGCGGGCCTGCCCGGGGTTGCGGGCGCCCGGGATCACCGTGGTCACGCCGTCCTGCTCGATGATCCAGCGCAGCGCCAGCTGGGCCGGGGTGTACCCCTCCGGGGCGAGGGCGGCGAACTCGGCGGCGGCCTCGACGCCGGTCGCGTAGTCGACGCCGGAGAAGGTCTCGCCCTGGTCGAAGGCCTCGCCGTGCCGGTTGTAG
This sequence comes from Streptomyces sp. NPDC047841, assembly GCF_040704085.1. Classification (NCBI taxonomy): domain Bacteria; kingdom Bacillati; phylum Actinomycetota; class Actinomycetes; order Kitasatosporales; family Streptomycetaceae; genus Streptomyces; species Streptomyces sp. NPDC047841. The sequence continues at coordinate 199,176 of NZ_JBEYRP010000016.1, read as the reverse complement.
GTGCGGTGGTCGTCGGCCGCGAACACGGTGTCCTTCGTGTACTTGCCGGACAGCAGCCCGGAGGCGAGGGGCACGCGCGCGATGATGCCGACGCCGGCCGCGCGGGCGGCGGGCAGCACCTCGTACAGGGGCTTCATCCGGAACGGGTTGAGGATGATCTGCACGCTGGCCACGTTCGGCCGGGCGATGGCGGTGAGCGCCTCGGCGCAGGTCTCCACGCTCACGCCGTAGGCGGCGATCCGCTCCTCCTCGACCAACGTGTCCAGGGCGTCGAACACCGCGTCCGAGGAGTAGACCGGGGTGGGCGGGCAGTGCAGCTGCACCAGGTCGATGCGGTCGACGCCGAGGTTGCGGCGCGAGCGGTCGTTCCAGGCGCGGAAGTTGTCCAGGACGTAGTTCTCCGGGACCTGTTCGACCCGGCGGCCCATCTTGGTGGCCACCAGCACGTGCAGATCGGGCCGGCCGCGCAGGAACGCGGAGATGGTGGCCTCGCTGCGCCCGTCCCCGTACACGTCGGCCGTGTCGAAGAAGGTCACCCCGGCCTCGGCCGCCGCCTCCAGGACGGACAGCGCCTCCTTGTCGTCCACCTCGCCCCAGTCGGCGCCCAGCTGCCATGTGCCGAGCCCGACCACCGATGCCCACTGACCCGACCTGCCGATTACGCGTTCGTCCATGGCGTCAGTCTGTCATCCGGCCGGCGGGCCCGCGTCGGCGGCCGCCCCGGCGCCGGCCGCGGCGGAACTCCCCGGGCTCCCGGACGCGATGAGCCCCCGCCGCGCGGCCCTGCGGGACCGGGCCGGCGAGGTCACCGCCGGGGGCACGCTCCGGCCGGGTCCCGCGGCCCGGCACCGGGCGTCAGCTGGGCCTGGACGGCGGGCCCGTAGCGCTCGGCGAGGTCGTCGGCGTCGGTCCCGCGCAGGTGGGGGCCGCGGGCGATGCCGTACATCACGCCGAGGCCGACCAGGGCGGCGACGGCGAGTTCGGCGCGCAGGCCCGCGTCGGCGCCGGTGAGCCGGGCGGCGAGGCGTTCGGTGACCTGGGCGCGGAAGTTGGCGCGCAGGACGTCGCCGTGGTCGCCGTGCAGCGGGGCGAAGACGATGCGCAGCAGCGGGTCGGCGCCCCGCTCGCGCTGACTGGACACGACGTGCCGGACCATGTGCCGGCCGAGTGCGTCCAGCGGCGCGTCCAGCAGGGCGTCGGCGTCGGTGTCGAAGGACATCACGCGGGCGAACAGGGCGTCCTTGTTGCCGAAGTACTTCAGGATCAGCGGCGGGCTCACCCCGGCGCGCTCGGCGACGGCCTTGAGGGTGATGTCGGCGTGCGCGTGCCGGGCCAGGAGGTGGCGGGCGGCTCTCAGGATGGCGGCCTTGGTGGCCTCGGCGTCCCGGCGTGCGGGTGCGGGCGCCTCACCGGACGGCGTGGTCATGGTCCTCATGCTCCCTCCATCGCCTCGTCGCGGGCGCCCCGGGTGCCGCCGCGGGCCCGCCGGGCACCGGGCGCGGGGCCGTCGCCGGGGATGGACAGGGCCGCCGCGCAGGCCGCGAGGGCGACGGCGCCCGCCATGGCGAAGGCCAGCTCGTAGCCGTGGAGGCTGGGCACGGGGACGCCGCCGAGGGGGCTGCTGTGGTGGACGAGGACGGCGGCGACGGCCGCGCTGGAGACGGCCTGGCCGATGGTCCGCATGAGGACGTTGACGCCGTTGGCGGAGGCGGTCTGGGCGGCCGGCACGGCGCGCAGGATGAGGGTCGGCAGCGCGGAGTAGGCGAGGGTGGTGCCGGTCGCCACCACGGTGGCGCCCAGGATGATCATCCACAGGTCGCGGCTGTCGGCGATGCGCAGCGCGTACCCGCAGGCGATGACGGCGGCGCCCAGTGCGAGCGTGATCCGGGGGCCGCGCGCGGCCGAGATGCGGGCCGACAGCGGGGAGAACAACAGCATGGTGACGCCGCCGGGCAGCAGGCAGAGGCCGGTGGCGACGATGGACAGGCCGAGGCCGTAGCCGCTGGCCTTCGGCGCCTGCACCAGCTGGGCGGTGACCAGGGAGTTGGCGTAGAAGGCGAACCCGGTCAGCAGGGCCGCCACATGGGACAGGCCCACCCGCGGCCGGCCGACCAGCCGCAGGTCGACCAGGGGCCGGGCGGTGCGCAGTTGCTGCAGGCACCACAGGGCGAGCACGACGGCCGCCGCGAGGAACAGTCCGAGGACCCGTGCGCTCCCCCAGCCCCAGGTGCCGCCCTGGGAGACGCCCAGCAGCAGGCAGACCAGGCCGGCGGCGAGGCCGAGGGCGCCGGGGACGTCGAACCGGCCGGGTTCGCGCACCGGCGACTCCTTGACCGCCCACCAGGTCGCCGTGACGCCCGCCGCGCCGAGGGCGCTGGTCAGCCAGAACATGGTGTGCCAGTCGGCGTACTGCACGACCAGCGCGGCGAGCGGCAGGCCGAGCGCGGCGCCGATGCCGACGGTGGAGCTCATCAGCGCCACCGCCGAGCCCCGGCGTTCCGGCGGGAGTTCGTCGCGCAGGATGCTGATGGACAGCGGGACCACGGAGGCGGCGGCGCCCTGGAGGGCGCGGGCGGCGATGAGGACGCCGATGTCGGAGGAGAGCGCGCACATCACGGAGCCGACGGTCATCAGGGCGAGCGCGGCGGTGAGCACCCGGCGCTTGCCGTACATGTCGCCGGCCCGGCCGAGGACGGGGGTGAGGACGGCGCCGGAGAGCAGGGTCGCGGTGACCGTCCAGGAGACGGCGGCGGCCGACGCGCCGGTGAGCCGGGGCAGGTCGGGCAGGAGCGGGACGACCACGGTCTGCATGACCGCCATGAGGATGCCGCCGGACGCCAGCACCGGAATGGTGAGCCGGTCGCGCAGCCGGGGCGGCGGGGATATCGGGGCGGGCTGGTCCATCGGCGCTCCTGCGGGCGGCACGGTGACGGGGCGAATACTCATTCACCTTATCGAGTGAATAGGCATTCACCAATGTCTCCTGACCCGAACGGGGCTGAGGTCTTTCGTTCGGACGCGCGTGATCCGGACGAGAGGCCCTGGGCGTGCTGTCCCGGACAGCACACCTAGTTCCGGCGGGCCGTGGCGCGGGCGTGCAGGGCGCGGGCGGCGCGCGGGCCCAGCCAGCGCTTGAGCCGGCGCAGCGCCTCCAGTTGTCCGGCCGCCTTGTCCAGGCCGTAGTAGAGCTGGGGCGGGACGTACGGCAGCAGGGGCGAGTGCCGCTGGCCGAGCAGGGCGAACATCCGGTGCGGGGGCAGGTGGATGTAGCGGGGCAGGTGCTCGTACCACTGGGCGCTGTGGCGGGCCGCGCTCTGCACGGACAGCAGTTCGGCCTGGCGCCGGCGCTGGTAGGCGGCGAGGGCGTCGGGCAGGGCGGCGTGTGCGCCCAGGGCGCCGGCGAGGCACATGGCGTCCTCCAGAGCGAGGGTGGTGCCGGCACCGATGGAGTAGTGGGTGGTGTGGGCCGCGTCGCCGAGCAGGACCAGGTTGCCGTCGTGCCAGGTCTCGTTGGTCACGGTGCGGAAGGTCAGCCAGGAGGCGCCGGGGCGCGCGGTCAGGGGGTGGCCGTCCAGGACACCGGCGAAGAGCTTCTCCAGCACGGCGATGCCCTGGTCCTCGTCGGCCCGGTCCAGTCCGAGGCCGGTGAGGGTCTGCGGGGAGCACTCGACGACACAGGTGCTGTGCTCGCCGCTGTAGCCGTAGCCGTAGGCCCAGATCCAGCCGTGCTCGGTCTCGGTGAAGGCGAAGGTGAAGGCGTCGAAGACCTTGCTGGTGCCGAGCCAGATGTAGGGGTTGCGGCCGGGGGTGATCCGGGTGCCGAAGTGGGCGGCCCGGCGGGTGCGCAGGGCGCTGTGGACGCCGTCGGCCGCGACGACGAGGTCGGCGTCGGCGGGCGGCTCGGTGGGTTCGCTGTCGTACTGCAGGCGGACGCCCAGGGCGCGGGCCCGGGCGGCGAGCAGGTCGAGCAGGCGGTGCCGGCCGATGCCGAAGCCCTCGTCGCCGTGGTGCCGGGTCGTCAGGTCCCCCACGTGGGCGACGCCCTCGCTCCAGCGGACGGAGTGCTCCTCGATCGCCCGCGCCGATGCGGGGTCGTGGGCCTGGAGCCTGTCCAGCAGGCCGCGCCAGTACGTCACGCCCCAGCCGTAGGTGGACCCCCGCGGGTTGCGTTCGTGGACGGTGACGTCATGGGCGGGGTCCTGCCGCTTGAGCAGGATGGCGAGGTACAGACCGGCGGGCCCGCCTCCGACACAGACGACCTTCACGCGCACACCCCTGACAGTCACCGGACGTGGTCGATCGGCACCGGAGGGTAGCAGGGCGCGGGCGTGCCGGATCGCGTCAGTCTGGCGCAGTGAGCCGCGCCACCGGGGCGGGCGGCGGCCGGGAAGGATCGCCGGGAAGCCGGCCGGCCCGGCAAGGAATTCCCCGTTCCGATGCGGACCGGACGGCCGGCACGGCAAGATCGTCCTGGTTCAACTCCGTACCACATGTCACCGATTGTCCGGATCACAGCCAACCGGTTCCGACCGGTTTCTTCCACTCGCCGATCTCCCGATAGGCATGTGTCGCCACCACCGGACCACTCCTCGGGAGGACCCCGCATGCCCGACATCACCCGGCGCCGCGCGCTCACCGCGGCGGCCGCCGTCGCCGCGACGGCCTCGGCCGCCGCCCTCGCCGCGCCCGCCGCGACGGCCGCCGGCCGCCACGCGCCCGCCACCCCTGGCTCCTTCGACGAGGTCTACAGGGGCCGCCGGATACAGGGCGGTCCGGCGAGCGGCGGCGGGCACCCTCACGAACACGGCGGCGGCCGTGTTCGTCGACGGCGTGCGGCTGCACGTGATGCGGAACGCCGACGGCAGCTGGATCAGCGTCGTCAGCCACTACGCCCCGGTGGCCACCCCGCGCGCCGCGGCCCGTGCCGCGGTGGACGAGCTGCAAGGCGCGCCGCTGCTGCCCCTCCCCGCCAACTGACCGCCCCGCCGAGGACTTCCGGAGCACCGCGCACCATGACCGTACGCAAGAACCAGGCCACCCTGACCGCCGACGAGAAGCGCCGATTCGTCGCCGCCGTCCTCGAACTCAAACGCAGTGGGCGCTACGACGACTTCGTGCGCACGCACAACGAGTTCATCATGGCGGACACCGACAGCGGCGAGCGGACCGGCCACCGCTCCCCCTCCTTCCTGCCCTGGCACCGCAGGTTCCTGCTCGACTTCGAGCAGGCGCTGCAGTCCGTGGACTCCTCGGTCGCCCTGCCCTTCTGGGACTGGAGCGCCGACCGCACCGTGCGCGCCTCGCTGTGGGCACCGGACTTCCTCGGCGGCACCGGGCGCAGCGGCGACGGCCGGGTGACGGACGGACCGTTCGCCGCGTCCACGGGCAACTGGCCGGTCACCGTACGGGTCGACGGCCGCACGTTCCTGCGCCGTTCGCTCGGCACGGGCGTGCGCGAGCTGCCGACGCCCGCCGAGGTGGAGTCGGTGCTGTCCATCGCGACGTACGACATGGCGCCGTACAACAGCGCCTCGGACGGCTTCCGCAACCACCTGGAGGGCTGGCGCGGGGTCAACCTGCACAACCGCGTCCACGTCTGGGTCGGCGGTCAGATGGCCACCGGGGTCTCCCCCAACGACCCGGTGTTCTGGCTGCACCACGCCTACGTCGACAAGCTGTGGTCGCGGTGGCAGCGGCGCCACCCCGGTGCCGCCTACGTGCCGGCGGGCGGCACGCCGGACGTGGTGGACCTGGACGACACCATGAAGCCGTGGAACACGGTGCGCCCGGCGGACCTGCTGGACCACACCAGGTACTACACGTTCGACGACGCCTGATCAGGCCTCGGCGGCACGGCACTCCGGGTGGCCCCAGCCCTGCGCGTTCTTGGCGATCTTCTCGCCGGCCGCGTAGGACCGTCCGCACAGGCACCGGCCGGGGAACTTCGCCTTGATGGTGCGGCCCGGCGCACCGCCGCCGGTGCGTGCGGACACGGTGCCGCCGGCGCGGCGGGGCGCCTTCCCGCGCGCCGCACCGGCCCCCGCCGGGGTGTCGGGCGACGGCGGGGGTTCCGGGGAGCCGAGCGCGCTGCCGGCCGCTTCCTGCACGGAGGCCGCCTGGCTGGCGGCGCGGTCGGCGAAGTCGTTCAGCGGGTCGCCGTCGGCCTGGTGGGCGGGGACGTAGCGGAACTCGACGGACCGGCCGCCGAGCAGTTCGTCGATGCGGACCACCAGGTCCTGGTTGGCGACGGGCTTGCCGGCGGCGGTCTTCCAGCCGTTGCGCTTCCAGCCGGGCAGCCAGGTGGTGACGGCCTTCATGGCGTACTGGGAGTCCATCCGGATCTCCAGCGGCACGTCCGGGTCGACGGCGGCGAGCAGCTGCTCCAGGGCCGTCAGTTCGGCGACGTTGTTGGTGGCCCGGCCGAGCGGGCCCGCCGCCCAGCGGGCGGGGGTCCGCTCGTCGTCCGAGACCACCCACGCCCATCCGGCCGGTCCGGGGTTTCCCTTCGAAGCCCCGTCGCACGCGGCCACCACACGTTCACGCATGTGCCCGATCATGCCATGGCCGTGCGGGGCGCTCCTCCGTGCCCGGTCAGACGTCCCTGACCTTCGGCATCTCGCCCTCGGTGGTGGTGATGTCGATCACCGACAGGTTCGCGCCCTGCGGGTCGCTGAGCGCGGCGAACCGGCCGAAGGGGCTGCTCATCGGCCCGAAGCGCAGGATGCCGCCGAGCTTGACGGCCCGGTCGACGGCCGCGTCGCAGTCGTCGACGGTGAAGTAGACGTTGATGTACGACGGCACCTCGGGCGGGAAGTCGTCGGTCATCCGCATCCGGCCGAGGACGGTGTCCTCGCCGACGTCGAACATCCGGAAGTCCACCGCGTCGTCCTCGATCTCCTTCATGCGGTACGGGAACACGGCGGCGAGGAAGGCGTCCGCCTGTTCCGGCTCCCTGGTGAAGACCTCGGCCCAGCAGTACGCCCCGGGCGTGGCCGTCGCCTCGAAGCCCTCGTGGGTGCCCGCCTGCCACACGCCGAACACGGCCCCGCTGGGCTCCCGGGCCAGACACATCGTGCCGAAGTCGGCGACCTGCATCGGCTCCATCAGCACCTCGCCGCCGTTCTCCCGGATGCGTTCCGCGGTGGCCGCGGCGTCCGGCGAGGCGAAGTACAGGCACCACTGCGACTGGCCCTCCTGGCCGGGCATGGGCGGGACGACCGCCGCCACTGCCTTGCCGTCCACGTAGGCCTGGGTGTAGTTGCCGTACTCCGACGACGACTCGCCGAAGGTCCAGCCGAGGACGTCGCCGTAGAACCGCTTGGCTCCCTCGACGTCACTGAACATCGCATCGGCCCAACAGGGCGTTCCCTCGGGTTGCACGGCCATGCTGGCGGCCCTCCTGACGTGGTCTGTCCCGTTTGTTCACGCTAGCCACCGGGGGTCCGGCCCGCGCGCCGAGCCGGGAGCCGCAATCCGGTCGACAGCGGGGCCCGCTTCCCGCTGTGATGAGTCCGGTGAACACGGTCACGATGCGTGAGGGCGAGGTCGGTGTCGACCCGCCGCTGGTCGGCCGGCTGGTCGCCCGGCAGTTTCCCGAGTGGGCGGCGCTGCCCGTACGGCGCCTGGACTCCTCCGGCACGGAGAACGCCATGTTCCGCCTGGGCGGCGGCCTGGTGGTACGGCTGCCCCGGCATCCCGGCGCCGTCGCCGACGTGATGCACGAGCAGCGCTGGCTGCCCCGTCTCGGCCCGCTGCTGCCGGTGCCCACGCCGGAGCCGGCCGGGCTCGGCGCGCCCGACGAGGAGTTCCCGTGGCCCTGGTCGGTGTACCGCTGGCTGGACGGGCGGAACCCGGTCGCCGGCGCCGTCGCGGAGCCGGAGCGCCTGGCCGGGCGGCTCGGGGCGTTCGTGGCGGCGCTGCGCCGGATCGACCCGCGGGGCGGGCCGGCCGCCTCCCGGGGTGTGCCGCTCGCCTCCCGCGACGAGCCGACCCGGGCCGCGCTGGCGCGGCTCGGCGGGCTCACCGACCGGATCGACACGGCGGCCGTGGCGGCCCGGTGGGAGGAGGCGCTGCGGGCCCCGGCCCACCCGGGCCCGCCGGCCTGGGCGCACGGGGATCTCTCCCCGGGAAACGTGCTGGTCGACGGGGACGGGCTGAGCGCGGTCATCGACTTCGGCTGTGCCGGCGTCGGCGACCCGGCCGTGGACCTGATCGTGGCCTGGAACCTGCTGCCCGCCTCCGCCCGGGACACCTTCCGCGAGGCCGTCGGCGCCGACGACGCGGAGTGGGCGCGCGGGCGTGGGTGGGCGCTGTCCGTCTCGCTGATCCAGCTGCCGTACTACTGGCACACCAACCCGGCCCTGGCGGAGAACTCCCGGCATGTGATCGCCGAGATCCTCGCCGAGGCCGGGCGACGGTGACGGCGGCCGGCCGGACTCCCGCTACTCGCCGGCGTACGCCTTCTCCAGCGCGGCGACGTCCAGCTTGCCCATGCCCATCATGGCCCTGGTGGCGCGCGCGGCCTTCTCCGGGTCGGGGTCGGCGACCATGTCGAGCAGCCGGGCGTAGACGACCTGCCAGGACAGGCCGTACTTGTCCTTGAGCCAGCCGCAGGGTCCCCCCTCGCCGCCGCCCTCGGTGAGCTTCGTCCAGTAGTGGTCGATCTCCTGCTGGTCGGAGCAGAGGACCTGGAAGGAGACCGCCTCGTTGAAGGCGAACTCGGGGCCGCCGTTGAGCGCGACGAACCGCTGGCCGTTGGCCGTGAACTCCGCGGTCAGCACCGAGCCGGCCGGTCCGGGGCCGCCCTCGGGCCAGCGGACGACGCGCCCGAGGGCGGCGTCCTTGAAGACGGACACGTAGTGGTGCGCGGCCTCTTCCGCCTGGCCGTCGAACCAGAGACACGTGGTGAATCCGCCGGTGGTCATGAGCGCCTCCTGGGGGCGTGAACGAGGGGGTGGAACCGGGCGTGGAACGCCGTCGTACACAGGAAGACCGCTCCCCCGCGCGAAACTCATCGGTCCGCCCCGCGACCGCCGGAAGGAAGCCCGGCCGCGGGCGGGCGGCCGGGCCCCCCGCGGCACCCGGTCAGGCAGCCAGGCAGAGCCCCCGGTACGTCCGGTCCGGCGCGGTGGCGGGCCGCTGCGGTACGGCGGCGGGCCGGCGCCGCCCGGCCGTGCGCCGGGTCAGCTCGCCGTGCGCCAGCGCCAGCAGGTCGCCGAGGCCCAGGCCGAGCGCGTGGGCCGCGGCGGCCAGCACCTCGGACGACGCCTCCTTGCGGCCCCGCTCGACCTCCGACAGGTAGGGCAGCGAGATCCGGGCCGCGTCGGCCACGTCCTTGAGCGTGCGCTCCTGTGCCTGCCGCTCCCGGCGCAGCACCACGCCGACCAGATCCCGCCACAGCGGCTCCGGGGGCGCGGGTGCGCCGTCCGGCACGTCCGGGCGGCCGGGCGCCGGCCGCAGGGGGATCACTCGGGCTTCCTCGCTCAGCGGGTTGCTCATCCCGTCAGCCTAGGAGCGGTACGGTGAGGGACAAGGGCGCGCGGCGTTCCGCCCTCAGGGAAACCCGGCGCGCAGCGGCTGTTTCGCGCCACTTGCGGGCGGCGCACGCATGCGTGCCGTCACCGGGGGTACTCGCGCCGTGAGCGGCTCCGCGGGAGGAATGACCCGCCGTACATCGGGTACCCGCGGGGACGTGACCTGTGACCGGGGGCCGACCGGCTGCCGTACGGGTAGACGTCGAACCGTGACTTTCGTGGGAGAGGCAATGACAACCGCCGCCGGGATCCGGTCGCAAGCAGAGGTCGTCGAAGAGACCGAGCAGGACAGGACGGGCGAAGGAGCACTGCCTGGCATCGCGGACCCCGCGTCCGTCGCCCCGCGGGACGCACGGGAGCTCTCCCGCCAGTTCTTCCGCCGGCTGACCGAGCTGGAGGAGGGGACGCGCGAGTACCAGTACGCGCGCAACACCCTCATCGAGATGAACATGTCGCTGGTGCGGTTCGCGGCCGGACGGTTCCGCGGCCGCGGCGACGACATGGAGGACATCGTCCAGACCGGCATGGTCGGTCTGATCAAGGCCATCGACCGGTTCGAGCTGGCACGCGAGGTCGAGTTCACCTCCTTCGCGCTGCCGTACATCGTCGGCGAGATCAAGCGGTTCTTCCGGGACACCACCTGGGCCGTCCATGTGCCGCGCCGCCTCCAGGAGCTGCGGGTGGAGCTGGCCAAGGCCAGGGAGGAGCTGTCGAGCCGGCTGGACCGGGACCCGACCGTCGCCGAGCTGGCCACCTTGATGAACCTCTCCGAGAAAGAGGTGGTCGAGGCCCAGCTGGCCTCCAACGGCTACAACTCCGCCTCCCTGGACGCCGCGCTCACCGGCGACGGCCCCGAGGACGGCGAGGCCGTGCTCGCCGACTTCATCGGTGTGGAGGAGGAGGGCCTGCGCCTCGTCGAGGACTTCCACGCGCTCGCCCCGCTCATGGCGGAGCTGAGCGACCGGGACCGGCAGATCATCCACATGCGGTTCGTGGAGGAGGCCACCCAGGCCGAGATCGGGGAGCGGCTGGGCTGCTCCCAGATGCACGTGTCCCGGCTGATCAAGCGGATCATCACCCGGCTGCGGCAGGGGATGCTGGGCGAACTCGGCTGCGCCTGACACCCGGGAAAGGGCCGGCGCCCAGGCGCCGGCCCTGCTTCTCGGTTTTGCCGTTGCGTCGTCCACGACCCGGTTCAGCCGGTCGGGGGCCGTCCTTCGCCCTCGCGCCGGAGCGGGAAGACGGCCCGCACGCGTTTGCCCACAGGCACCCGCTCGACGGTGACCTCCGAGGCCAGGGCGTGCACGATCTCCAGCCCGTGCCGTCCGACGCGCTGGGGGTCCTTCGGGTAACGGCGGGGCAGAGCGGTGCTGCTGTCGTACACGGACACCGCGACCGAAGCGTCCGTGCCCTCCAGTTCCAGGATGTACGGGCCGTTGCTGTGCTGGTCGGCGTTGGTGACCAGTTCGCTCACCATGAGCAGCAGCTCGCCGTCGGCCCGGCCGTCGGCGGTGGCGCACCATTCGGTGCGCAGCTGCTGAAGGAACTGGGACGCGAAGGCACGGGCCTCGGCGATGCATCCGGGTTCGCCGGTGTAGTGTGCCGCGCGCCGCAGCGGCTCCACGGGTACGTCGAAACCAGTCGGTATCACTGCCCCGCCCAGGTGCTTGATCATGCTGTCTCTCTCGAAAACCCGGTCCGGTCCGGTCGCTGTTGCACCAGTCCTCGTACCCCGGGCCCGGCCCGCCAGTCCACCTGATGCGTTCGCCCACCGCGCACAGTGGCGAGGGTCACGGCGCACGCCTCTCACGCGAAACCAGGAGGGGCCGGGAGGGGCCGGGACGACGGCTCACGGCCCGGCGGGGGGCGACCGGTCCGGCAAGCGGTCAGGCGACGGGTACCACGAGGGCCGGGACGGTCCGCTGCATGCGCAGGGCGTCGACGGACTCCGCGAGCAGCTCGTACTCGGTCGTGTCGTCGCCTGTCGCGACCCGCACCAGCCTCCCCGCGGCCAGCTCGTCGGCGACCAGCTCCTGCTGGGCCGGGTCGCCGCACCACGCGCGCAGGACGGCCGGCACGTCGGGCACGGTGTCCGCGACCGGCACGAGCGCCCTCGGCGGGAAGTGCCCGGCCTCGGGCCGCGGGTCGAGCCGGTCGGCGATCCAGTTGGCGCGGTCGCGCAGCCACCACAGGGCGAGGGCCAGGGTGGGCGCCCGGTAGGTGCCCAGGGGCACTCCGATGCGCTGCCCGCCGCATGTGCCGTACGCGGTGACATGGCACAGGAACTCGTCGTGCATGCGCACTCCCCGTCGCGTCGTTCGCCTGGCGGCTGGCCTCGCTTTCGGTGCGGCTCGCCTGCGGTACGGCCGTGTGCGGTGCGTGATCGGGACCTCGCTGGAAGTGAAGTCCTCACAGTCGAGTATGTTCACTACTGAACCACTGTCACCATGTCTTTCCGGCCAGTCTGCTGGCATATTCAGCGCCCGTTCTGGCCGGAATGCGACGGGCCGTCCCGCGCCCCGGCCATGACCCCGGAGGTAATCGACCCGGCACCCGCTCCTCCCGCATGGTGGTCACACCGGATCGGCGGACCCCGCATCCGGGACTGACCAGCACGGACGACCTCGATGGAGGAGCTTCGCCATGACCACGCACACCGACCGTCACGAGAACGCCGCCGCCCGTTACTTCGAGGCCTGGAACGCCACCCGGCGCGAGGACATCGAGAAGGCCGTCGCCGCCGCGTGGACCGAGGACGGCGGCTACACCGACCCGCTCGTGGAGGTTCGCGGGCACGAGCAGATCGCGGCTGTGATCGCGGCGGCCCACGAGCAGTTCCCCGGCTTCGTGTTCCGTCCGCTCGGCGCGGTCGACGGCCACCACGACACCGCGCGCTTCGGGTGGGAGCTGGTGAACGAGCAGGACGGCTCGGCGCCGGTGGCCGGGTTCGACGTGGTCACGCTGGACGGCGAGGGCCGCATCCGGCAGGTGCTGGGGTTCCTGGACCGGGTTCCGGCGGGCGCCTGACCGGGCCCGCGCCGCCTCCGGAGAGGCGAGGGGGTGACGGTACGACGAGGGGAGCGGCCGCGGTTCGTCGCGGCCGCTCCCCGTACCGTCGGGCGCTACGGCGCTACGGCCGGACGATCGCGTCGATCCGCGTCAGCTCCTCGGCGTCGAAGTCGAGGTTGCCGATGGCCGCGACGCTGTCCTCGATCTGCCGCGGGCTGCTCGCGCCGACCAGGGCGGACGTCACCCGGCCGCCGCGCAGCACCCAGGCGAGGGCGAGCTGCGCCAGGGTCTGGCCGCGGGACTTGGCGATCTCGTCCAGCGCCCGCAGCCGGGCGACCAGGTCCTCCGTGACCGCGTCCGAGTTCAGGAACGGGCTGTCGCTCGCGGCCCGGGAGTCCTCGGGGATGCCGTCCAGGTAGCGGCCCGTGAGCAGGCCCTGCTCCAGCGGGGAGTACACGATGGAGCCGACCTGGAGCTCGTCGAGGGCGTCGAGCAGGCCCTCGTCCTCGGGGCGGCGGTCGAGCATCGAGTAGCGCGGCTGGTGGATGAGGAGCGGGGTGCCCAGCTCGCCGAGGATGCGGGCGGCCTCGCGGGTCTGCTCGGCGGAGTAGTTGGAGACGCCGACGTAGAGGGCCTTGCCCTGCTGCACCGCCGTGTGCAGGGCGCCCATCGTCTCCTCCAGGGGAGTGTCCGGGTCGAAGCGGTGCGAGTAGAAGACGTCGACGTAGTCCAGGCCCATCCGCTTCAGGCTCTGGTCCAGCGAGGACAGCACGTACTTGCGCGAGCCCCACTCACCGTACGGGCCGGGCCACATCAGGTAACCGGCCTTGGTGGAGATCACCAGTTCGTCGCGGTAACCGGCGAAGTCCGCCTTGAGCGCCTCGCCGAAGGCGGACTCGGCGGCGCCGGGCGGCGGGCCGTAGTTGTTGGCGAGGTCGAAGTGGGTGACGCCGAGGTCGAAGGCGCGGCGGAGGATGGCCCGCTGGGTCTCCACGGGCCGGTCGGGCCCGAAGTTGTGCCACAGGCCGAGCGACAGGGCGGGGAGCTTCAGGCCGCTGCGTCCGGTGCGCCGGTAGGGCATGTCGGCGTAGCGGTCGGGGTGTGCGGTGTACAACGCGACTCCAGAGGGGTTGGCACACGATCTACCGGTGCCACTCTTCCCCGGACGGCGGGCAGCGGTCCAACAGAAGAATCCGATGGAATTCAGCGGATAGGCTTCTCAATCATGGAACTGCGCCATCTCCAGCACTTCGTCGCGGTCGCCGAGGACCAGCACTTCACCCGGGCCGCGGAACGCCTGATGGTGTCCCAGTCGGGCCTGTCGGCGTCCATCCGGGCGCTGGAGCGGGAGCTGCGGGCGCCGCTGTTCGTACGGACCACCCGCCGGGTGACGCTCACCGAGGCCGGGCGCGCGCTGCTGGGAGAGGCCGAACGCATCCTGGCACAGGTGCGCTCCGCGCACGAGGCGGTGGCCGCGGTACAGGGTGTGCTGCGGGGCACGCTGGCCCTCGGCACCGAGCAGTGCATCGCCGGTGTGCACGTGGCCCGGCTGCTGGCGGCCTTCCGGGGCCGGCACCCCGACGTGGAGATCCGGCTGCGGCAGGCCGGCTCCGGCGCGCTGGCCGAGGAGGTCGCGGCCGGGCGGCTCGACCTGGCCTTCGCCTACCGCACCCAGGCCGACACCGACCAGCTGCGCTCGGTGTCGCTGACCAGCGAGCCCATGACGGTGCTGTGCCACCCGAGCCACCGCCTCGCCTCCGCCCCCGCCGTGCTCGGCGCGGAGGATCTCGCCGGTGAGGTCTTCGTCGACTTCCACCCGGACTGGGGTCCGCGCCGCACCACCGACGCCGCGTTCGCCGCGGCCGGCGTCCGGCGCACGGTCGCACTGGAGGTCAACGACGTGCACAGCCTGCTGGACCTGGTGGACGAGAACCTGGGGATCGCCGTCGTACCCCGGCACTTCCGGCACAAGCGGCCGGCGCTCACGGCGCTGCCGGTGAAGGGCGCGGGCGAGCCGGAGTACGAGACGGTCGCCCTGCTGCCGCCGGAACGGGCCACGAGCCCGGCCGCGCGGGCGCTGGTCACCCTGCTCGAGACGGGGGTCCTGTCCGCGCCCGCCGACGAGGAGCGGTGACGGCGGCCGGGAGCCACGCACGGGGGCCGGCTCGGCGCCGTCTCCCGGCGGAAGCGGCGCGGGCCTGAGCGGAAGCCGGGTTCCGGGCGCGTGCGCGCCGTTGATTTGCGATGGTGGACGGTATGCATGCGAAGGACATCCTCATCGACGGCTACGGCCGCATCCGGGAAGAAGTCCATGCCGCCCTCGACGGCCTCGGCCCACAGGAGCTGCACCACCGCCCGGCCGCCGGCGCCAACTCCGTCGCCTGGCTGGTCTGGCACCTCACACGGGTGCAGGACGACCACATCGCCGACGCCTTCGACCTGGACCAGGTGTGGCTCGCGCAGGGCTGGGAGAAGCGTTTCGGCCTGGACCTGCCACGACACGACACCGGGTACGCGCACACCCCCGCCAAGGTCGCGAAGGTACGGGTGGAGTCGGCGGACCTGCTGACCGGGTACTACGACGCCGTCCACGAACAGACCCTCGGCTGCCTGCGCGGGCTGGCCGCCAAGGACCTGGAACGCGTCGTGGACGAGCGCTGGGACCCCCCGGTGACGCTGGGGGTGCGCCTGGTGAGCGTCCTGTCCGACGACCTCCAGCACGTCGGACAGGCCGCCTACCTCAGGGGGCTCCTCTAGAGCGCGGACGCGTAACCCGGCAGGACCACGTCCTCGATGAGGGCGTTGCGCTCGTCGAACGGGATGAAGGCGCTCTTGAGGGCGTTCACCGTGACCGTGCGCAGGTCCTCGGCCGTCCAGCCGGCCTCCTCGACCAGCAAGGACATCTCCCGGGTCATCGTCGTCCCCGAGACCAGACGGTTGTCGGTGTTGAGGGTGACCCGGAAGCCGAGGTCCTTCAGGGCCGTGATCGGGTGCTCGGCGATCGAGGTCGCGCAGCCCGTCTGGAGGTTGGAGGTCGGGCACATCTCCAGGGCGATGCGGCGGTCGCGCACCCAGGAGGCGAGACGGCCGAGCTTGCCGCCCGCGAGGTCGGGGATGTCCTCGGTGATGCGGACGCCGTGGCCGATGCGCTGGGCGCCGCAGACCTGGACGGCCTGGTGGATGCTGGGCAGACCGTACGCCTCGCCGGCGTGGATGGTGAACGGGACGTTCTCACGGCGCAGGTGCTCGAAGGCGTCGAGGTGGTCGGCGGGCGGGAAGCCGTCCTCGGCACCGGCGATGTCGAAGCCGACGACGCCCGCGTCGCGGTAGGCGACGGCCAGGTCGGCGGCCTCGCGGACCCGGTCGAACATGCGCATGCCGCACAGCAGGGTGCCGACGCGGACGGGGGTGCCGGCGGCGGCCGCCTTGGCCATCCCGGCGGCGAGACCTTCCTGTACGGTCTCCACGACCTCGCGCAGGGCGAGCCCGCCGCTCGTGTTCAGTTCGGGGGCGTAGCGGACCTCGGCGTAGACGACGCCGTCGGCGGCGAGGTCGAGGACGTACTCCTCGGCCGTGCGCAGCAGGCCCTCGCGGGTCTGCATGACGGCGAGCGTGTGCTCGAAGGTGGCTATGTAGCGGACCAGGTCACCGGAGTTGGCGGCCTCGACGTACCAGGCGGCCAGCTCGTCCGGGTCGGTGGTGGGCAGTGTGTGGCCGACCGCGGCCGCGAGCTCGACGACGGTGGCGGGGCGCAGGCCGCCGTCGAGGTGGTCGTGCAGGACGGCCTTGGGGAGCCGGCGGAGGGTCTCGGTGTCGATGCGGGACGCGGTCATGGGCGTTTCGTTTCCTCGGGTCCTGGGGCAGGCGGTGCGGTGGTGGGTCAGTGGCCGGCGGGCTGGAGCAGGTCCCAGCGGTTGCCGTACAGGTCCTGGAAGACGGCGACCGTGCCGTACGGCTCGTGGCGCGGCTCCTCCAGGAAGGTCACGCCGGCGGCGGTCATCCGGGCGTGGTCGCGGGCGAAGTCGTCGGTGTGCAGGAAGAAGCCGACGCGCCCGCCGGTCTGGTCGCCGACGCGGGACCGCTGCGCGTCGTCCTTCGCCCGGGCCAGCACCAGTCCGGGTCCGTCGCCCCCCGGCTCCACGACGACCCAGCGCGAGCCGTCGGGACGCGGGGCGTCCTCCACGAGCCGGAACCCGAGGGCTTCGGTGTAGAAGCGGACGGCCTCGTCGTAGTCGTGCACGACGAGGGTGACAAGGGCGACGCGACGCATGGCGACCTTCCGGTGGGGGTGGTTAGCCGGTGAGGTTATACGTAAAACTTATGCGGCGCCAGTCTCGGTCTACGCGCGTTGCGACGGGGTGGCCGGGCAGCGGACCGCGGACCGCCACGCGGGCGTCGCGTCAGGGGCTCTCCTCGCCCTGCGCGACCTCCACGCGGTGGTGGACGTCGGCCGTCGCGGTGGCCGAGGCCACGCAGGACAGGGCGGTGCAGGCGATGAGGAGTGCGGAGACCGCGCGGGCGGTGCGGGCGCTCGGGGCGGTCAGCAGGGCCTGGACGCGTTGGGGGACGGGACCCGTGGCCGCGCCGGGGGCGATGCCGGGGCGTGCGGACCGGGCGGCCTGCCCGGCGAGGGCGGCGCGGGCGATGGCGCGGGCGGTCAGGCGCCGGTCGCCGACCGAGACGGCGGCGGCCTCGTCGGCGGCGCGCTCGGCGGCCAGCCGGATCGTCGCGCGGACCGGGCGCAGCGCCGGGTGGCAGTGCGCCGCGAGTTCGGCGGCGGCGAGGGCGTAGTGGTGGCCGCCCGCGGTGTGCGCCCGCTCGTGGGCGAGCAGCGCCTCCCGCTCGGGACCGTCCAGGCTGCGCAGCATCGCCGTGGTGACGACGACCCGGTGCGGCCGGCCCGGCAGGGCGTACGCGTCGGGGCGCGACGAGTCGATCACGCACAGGTCACCGGCGACGGCTCCGCACGCGGCCTCCGCCCGGGCCGCCCGGAAGGCACGGGCCTGGTCCAGCGCCGCGCGGACGAGGCTCCAGCCGCACCCGGCCAGCGCGCCGGCGGAGGCGATGGCGGCCGGGACGACGAAGGCGTCGGAGGCGGTGCGCAGCGGATGGACCAGTTCGCCGAGCGCGGCGAAGAGCGGCAGTTTCAGCAGCCCGGTCAGGACGGACATGCCGAGTGCCAGCGTCGAACAGCCGGCGAGGAGCACCGCGCAGCCCGTGACGGACCACAGCGCGGCGGCCGGGGCCAGCCGGTCCAGGGCCCTGCGGGCCAGGGGCGGCAGGGCGCACGGCAGCAGCAGCGGCAGCAGGAGCAGCAGGAGGGCGGTCATCGGCCGTCGGATTCGAGCAGGTCGCGCAGGACGCGTTCGTCGTCCGGGCTCAGCTGGGCGACGAAGCGGGCGAGGACCGTCTCGCGGTCGCTGTCCCGGTCCAGTTCGCTGTGCATCCGGCGGGCGGTGAGGCCGTGGGCGTCCTGGACGTCCTGGGCGGGGAAGTAGGCGTACCCGCGGCCCTGGCGCCGCCGGTGGACGACGCCCTTGTCGTGCAGGCGGGTGAGGATCGTCGTCACCGTCGTACGGGCGAGGTCCGCGCCCAGGCTGGACTGGACCTCGCCGGGGGTCTGGGGTGCGCCGGCGGCCCAGAGCGCGGCCAGGACGCTCGCTTCGAGCTCGCCGGCCGGCCGGCGTTCGTCCTTGGCGTCGGTCATGGGGAGGTTCCTCACCCGTCTCCGTGTGCGGTCGTCTTCGTGTGCGGTCGTCGTCTTCGTGCGCGGCCCAGCGGCGCGTCCACGCCATCGTAGTCAGCCCGGCACCGGTCCCGGCCGCGGTCCGTCAGGAACAGGCGTCCGGGTGCGGCCCGCGCGCCACCGACCCGTTCACCGTGCGACACCGGCCCTCGGCCAGCCGGCCTGCGTGCGGTCGGTCCCCCGCGCGTTCAGCCCGCCTGCGCACGGGCCTGGTCGAGCCGGGCCAGCTCCTCCTCCGTCAGCCGCAGCGCGCCGGCCGCGACGTTCTCGGCCAGGTGGCCGGGGTTCCCGGTGCCGGGGATGGCGAGGACGTGCGGGCCCTGGTGCAGGGTCCAGGCGATACGGACCTGCGCCGGGCTCACGCCGTGGGCCCGGGCGGCGGAGAACACCGCGTCGTCGTGGGCGGTCGTCGCACCGCGTTCCCCGGCCCGTCCGGCCACGGCGTAGAAGGGGACGAAGGCGATGCCGTGCTCGCCGCACAGCCGCAGCACCTCGTCGTCGACGGGATCGGGCCGGTCCACCGCGTACCGGTTCTGCACGGACACCACCGGCGCGATCTCCAGCGCCTCGGCGAGGTGCCGGGGTTCGACGCCGGAGATCCCGAGGTGCCGGACCAGACCGGCCTCGCGCAGCTCGGCGAGGGCGCCGAAGTGCTCGGCGATGGAGTCCTGGCGCATCCGGCGGAGGTAGACCAGGTCGAGGTGGTCCCGCCCGAGCTGGCGCAGGTTCTCCTCGACGTGCCCGCGCAGCTGGTCGGGCCGGGCGGAGGTGCCCCACTCGCCGTGGTAGTCGCGGTAGGGACCCACCTTGGCGGCGATGACCAGGTCGTCGGGGTACGGGGACAGCGCGGTGTTGATGAGTTCGTTGGCGGACCGCAGCGACGAGAAGTAGAAGGCCGCCGTGTCGATGTGGTTCACGCCCAGGTCGACCGCCTTGCGCAGGACGGCGAGGGACCGCTCCCGGTCGCTCGGGGTGCCATGGTGGAAGGCGGCGCTGCCCGTCAGCCGCATCGCGCCGAAGCCGATCCGGTGGACGGGCAGGTCGCCGAGTTTCCAGGTGCCGGACGCGTCCGCGCTGATCGTGTCGTCGGGAGTCATCGACGGAGTCTCGCACACGGCACCCGGCCGGACCGGCAGCGTGCCGTCGGTACAGGCCGGCGCCCGCTGACATCCCGACAACCTGCACCGGCCAGGGGGTGCCTCCCGTCCCTCCGTCTCCCATCCCTCTGTCTCCCGTCCCTGTCGCCGCCGCTCCAGGTACGCGCGTTCGGGCGGAAGACGGCCTCGGTGCCGGGGATCCCGGCCGCCGGTGCCGCTCCGGCCTCAGTGCTGGTCCACGAAGGGCCGTACCTCGATGGGCAGGGTGGTCGCGAGGGCGGCCTTGCGGCCCCAGTCCAGGGCCTCGTCCAGGTCGGCGGCCCGGATGAGACACAGACCGCCCAGGTACTCCTTGCCCTCGGCGTAGGGGCCGTCGGTGACGAGCACGTCACCGTCCTGGGGGCGGAGCATGGTCGCGGTCTCCGGGCCGTGCAGACCACCGGCGAACACCCAGGCGCCCGCGGTGCGCAGCTCGTCGTTGAAGGCCTCGACGTTGCGCACGATCGCGGCGAGGGCTTCGGGACCGGGCGGGGTCGCGCCGGCCGGCTGGACCACGCTGAGCAGGTAGTGCTTCATGACGTCCTCCAAGGCGTCGGGCCCGTGGCGGGCTCTGTGTCACCTCCTACACGAAGGGCCGGGCCCCGGATCGACACCGCGCGCCAGGGTCGCGGAAAAAATCTCCGGAGCGCCGGAACAGCGGAAGAATCCCCCGCATGGACCTCACCTCGCACCCGCTCGTCGTCCGCGCCCGCCGGCTCGCCACGGACCTGCTGCTCCCCGAGGCCGAGCGGGTCGACCAGGAAGGGGTTCCCGCGAGCCACATCGAGGCGGTGAAGCGGTCGGGGCTGCTCGGGGTGGCCGCGCCCGCGGAGTACGGCGGCGCGGGAGCGCCGCCGGCCGTGCTGCGGGAGACCGCGGAGATCCTGTCCGGCGCGTGCTGTGCGACCTGGTTCGTGCAGACCCAGCACCACACGCCCGTGCAGACGCTGGTGCGCGGTGAACCCGCGGCGCGGGACAGGCTGTTGGGCCCGCTGTCCCGCGGGGAGCTGCTGTCCGGGGTGGCGTACGCGCACCTGCGGTCGTATCCGCGCCGCCCGCTGCGGGTCCGCCGGGAGGGCACCGGCTGGCGGTTCGACGGCACCGTCCCCTGGTACACCGGGTGGGGCCTGAACGACGTGCTGCTGCTGGCCGGGGTGACGGACTCCGGCGAGGCGCTGTTCGCCTTCGCGGAGGCACGCGAACAGCCCGGGCTGCGGGCGTCGGCGCCGATGCGGCTGGCGGCGCTCACCGCCGCGCGCACGGTGTCGCTGGAGCTGGACGGCTTCCGGCTGCCCGCGGAGGCGGTGGCCCTGCGCACGCCGTACGCCCGGTGGGCCGCCGGCGACCGGGTCAGGACCCTGGCCGTCAGCCCGGCGGTCTTCGGCGTGGCGGGGGCGGCGCTGTCCCTCCTGGACGACGCAACGGCCACCCCGCTGCGCTCCCGCCTGTCCGGCCTTCGCGAACGGGCGTACGCCCTGGCCGACGCTCCGGTCCCGGAGGCGCGGGGCGAGGGGCCGGGCGGGGCGGGCACCGAGGGGGCCGGGCACGGGCCGGCGCCGCGAGGAGGGAGTGCCGGGGAAGGCGTGGACGACTGGGCCGGGGAGCGGCTGGCCGTGCGCGCGGAGGCGTACGAGGTGCTGCGCGCGGCCACCACGGCGGCGGTGGTGGCCGGCGGCGGCCGTGCGATGGCCCTGACGAGCCGCGCCCAGCGCCTGGCCCGGGAGGGACTGTTCCTGCTGGTGCAGGGCCAGACGGCGGAATCGCGCGCGGCACATCTGCGGACGCTGGGCGCGGCACCCGCCACCACCGGGGAGCAGGACCGGTAGGAGCAGCGGCTGCCGGCCGGCTGCCTGCGCCCGGGTTCTCCCCTCACGACCCCCGATCTTTCCTCACGACCCCGAGTCTCTCCTCACGACCCGGGGCCGCCTGCCGCCCGTCGCCCGCTCAGCCAGCGAACGGCACCTGCGCGGAGGCGGCAGCCCTGCCCTCAGGGTGTGTCCACAGTCCTCGGGCGGCGAGCCGGGGCAGGACGCCCTCGCCGAACCAGTACGCCTCCTCCAGGTGCGGGTAGCCGGACAGGACGAACTCGTCGATACCGAGGGCGTGGTACTCCTCGATGCGCTCGGCGACCTCCTCGTGGCTGCCGACCAGCGCCGTGCCCGCGCCGCCGCGCACCAGGCCGATGCCGGCCCAGAGGTTGGGGTGGATCTCCAGGCGGTCACGGCTGCCGCCGTGCAGCGCGAGCATCCGCTGCTGGCCCTCCGACTCGCTGCGCGCCAGGCCCGACTGGACGGCCCGTACGGTCTCCGCGTCGAAGCCTTCGAGCAGCCGGTCCGCCTCCGCCCACGCCTGCGCCGAGGTGTCCCGGGTGATGACGTGCAGCCGGATCCCGAAGCGGAGGGCACGGCCGTGCTCCGCGGCGAGCTTCCGGATCCAGGCGATCTTCCCGGCGACCTGGGCGGGCGGCTCGCCCCAGGTGAGGTACACATCGGCGTACCGGGCCGCGACCTTGCCGGCGGCGGGCGAGGAGCCCCCGAAGTACACTTCGGGGACCGGGTCGGGCAGCCGGGCGAGCCTCGCCTCCTCCACCCGGAGGTGCTCCCCGCGCAGGTCGACCGTCTTGCCCTCCCACAGCCCTCGGACGATCTCCAGGAACTCACCGGTACGGCGGTAGCGGGCGTCCTTGTCCAGGAAGTCGCCGTAGGCGCGCTGTTCCCGGCTCTCGCCGCCGGTGACGACGTTGAGCAGCAGCCGTCCACCGCTCTGCCGCTGGAAGGTGGACGCCATCTGGGCGGCGAGGGTGGGCGAGACGAAGCCGGGCCGGAAGGCGACGAGGAACTTCAGCCGCTCGGTGTGCCGGCTGACCATCGCGGTGGTGAGCCACGCGTCCTCGCACCAGGCGCCGGTCGGCGTCAGCGCACCGGCGAAGCCCAGGTCCTCGGCGGCCCGGGCGATCTGGCTCAGGTAGGCGACCGTCGGCGGCCGGTCGCGCCCGGACTCCGTGGCCGGGCTGCCGTGGCCGCCGCCCACGACATGGCGGCTGTCGCCATTGGTGGGCAGGAACCAGTGGAAGGTGAGGGACACGCGGGGTCTCCGATCAGAGCAGGCCGTGCCGGGGCGGCCGGGTGAAGCGGTGCGGCGCGGTGCGCCTCGCCGGGGTGCGGGGTGCGGGGCGGGGGCGGGTGCCCGGCGGCCGGGGCCGTCAGCTCGCCGCCGCCAGCAGCGGGGTGCGGTCCAGGGCAGCGGCGAACTGGTCCACCACGTGTCCCAGGGCCTCGGCGGTCGTGAGCGGGAGCGTCACCGAGCCGTCCTCCCGCACGGTGATGTCCTTGTCGAGGGTGAACCAGCCCTGGACTATGTGCGC
Organism: Streptomyces sp. NPDC047841; assembly: GCF_040704085.1. Lineage (NCBI taxonomy): Bacteria > Bacillati > Actinomycetota > Actinomycetes > Kitasatosporales > Streptomycetaceae > Streptomyces > Streptomyces sp. NPDC047841. Next base: position 176,388 of record NZ_JBEYRP010000016.1, on the reverse strand, counting down.
GGCGCCCATGGAGTTCAGCACCGGGCGCAGGGCGTAGTCGATGGCGAGGACATGGGCCGTGGAGCCGCCGGTGGCGAGCGGCAGCACGGTCTTGCCGGTGAGCGCGTACTGCGGGAGCAGGTCCAGCAGCGCCTTGAGGACGCCGGAGTACGAGGCCTTGTAGACGGGGGTGCCGACCACGACGCCGTCGGCGCGGGCGAACAGTTCGGTGGCCTCGACGATGGCGGGGTGCCGGAAGTCCGCGCCGAGCAGGGCCTCGGCCGGGACGGTACGGACGTCGAGCGGGATCACCTCGTGGCCGTGGGCGGTGAGCCGCTGGTCCAGGTGGCGCAGCAGACGGCCGGTGCGCGAGGAGGCGGAAGGGCTGCCGGAGACGGACAGGACGGTGGCCATGGGTGCCTCGTTTCTGGGGTGCTCCGGGCACGCGCGCACGGGAACGGGCGCCCGGTGAAGTCGGATGGAGCGGACTCCGGCTCGGCGGTCAGGCGGTGAACCGGCAGGCGGATTCCGCGGGCGTTCCGGGCATGCGGAACTCGGTCAACTCCACGAACCCGCGCACTCCGCGAAACCGCACGTTCCGCGAACCCGCGAACTGCGCGCACTCCGCGGACCGAAGAACGGCGGTACTGCGGGGCTCTGCCGTGGAAGTGCCCGGCGCGATGTCGGGCACGCCGGACTCCGGCCCCGGCAGGGCGGAGGGAGCAGGCGGGTCAGGCACGCGGTGGGGCCCGACGGGACCGGCGGGAAGGCGCGGATCAGACCGTGGGGCGACAGGAGGCACTGGAGACGCGCGCGAGGTCGACATGGCGTCGCCGCGTGAGGTCCAGTCGCATCGTCATGCCGTGATCGTCGCAGCACCCGGCGACGGCCGTCAAGGAAATCCCGGCCGGTCTCGTATGGCGGACCGGACAAGCGAAGGCGGGCCGGGCAGGAAACCAGGGAAAGGCTCCCGCGCGACCGGACGGCTCAGGCTCGGCCGTCGTCCTCCCGCGCCTCGACCACGACGAGGAACGCGTCCGACTGCAAGTCCATGACCACGGTCGCCGGTTCGCCCTCGGCACGTCGGGCGGCGGCGTACTCCTCCGCGGGCCACGACCCACGGGGAGACCCTGCGGGGAATCGCTCCAGCACCTTGGCACTCATGGCGGCGGGCACCTCCTGCGTCACTGACCGAACGGTATGTGCGGCTTGTACCGGTCCGGCTGCCCCGGATCGCTGAGGACATGTCACCGCGTCCGGTGGGGAGGTTCGGCCGAGGGGAGGACACGCATCCGCTCGCCGGGCCCCGCGGGAAGTGATGACCGGGAGACCACCGACGCGGAGGACCTGCACGGATGAACCACGACGACTCGACGGACCGGCCCCGCTGCCTGGTGACGGGGGCCACGGGCTACATCGGCGGCCGGCTCGTGCCCGAACTGCTGGCCGCCGGGTACCGGGTGCGTTGCCTGGCCCGCTCCCCCGGGAAGCTGCGCGACCACCCGTGGGCGGGTGAGGCGGAGGTGGTGCGCGGAGACGTCACGGACGCGGACTCGGTCGCCCGGGCCATGCGGGACGTCGACGTGGCGTACTACCTGGTGCACGCGCTGAACAGCGGCGAGGGCTTCGAGGACATCGACCGCCGTGCGGCCCGCGTCTTCGGGGAACGGGCGCAGGCGGCCGGTGTACGGCGCATCGTCTACCTCGGCGGTCTCACGCCGTCCGGGGTGCCCGCGGACCGGCTCTCCCCGCACCTGAGGTCCCGGGCGGAAGTGGGCCGCATCCTGCTGCGCTCCGGCGTACCGACCGCGGTGCTGCGTGCCGCCGTGATCATCGGCTCGGGTTCGGCCTCCTTCGAGATGCTGCGCTACCTCACCGAACGGCTGCCGGTGATGGTCACGCCCAGCTGGGTGCGCACCCGCATCCAGCCCATCGCCGTACGGGACGTGCTGCGGCTGCTGGTCGGCAGCGCGGGCCTGCCGGACGACGTGAACCGGGCCTTCGACATCGGCGGTCCGGACATCCTCACGTACCGGGAGATGATGGTCCGCTACGCGCGCATCGCGCGGCTTCCGCGGCGGCTGATCGTGTCCGTGCCGGTCCTCACGCCGGGCCTGTCCAGCCACTGGGTGGGACTCGTCACGCCCGTCCCGGCGTCCCTCGCGCGTCCGCTGACGGAGTCGCTGCGCCACGAGGTGGTCTGCCGCGAACACGACATCACCCGGTACCTTCCCGACCCGCCGGGGCATCCGCTCGGCTTCGACCAGGCCGTACGGCTGGCCCTGCGCCGGGTGCGCGAGGCGCGCGTGACCACCCGCTGGTCCTCAGCCGCCGTACCCGGGGCGCCCAGCGATCCGCTGCCCACCGACCCCGACTGGGCCGGCGGCAGCCTGTACACGGACCGGCGCGAGGCGATGGTGGACGCCCCGGCGCACGCACTGTGGCGGGTGATCGAGAGCGTGGGCGGAAAGCACGGCTGGTACTCCTTCCCGTTGGCGTGGCGCCTTCGGGGGTGGCTGGACCGGCTGGTCGGCGGGGTGGGCCTGCGCCGGGGCCGACGGGACGCGGAGCGCCTGCGGACGGGCGACTCGCTGGACTTCTGGCGGGTGGAGGAGATCGAGCGGGGTCGCCTGCTGCGGCTGCGGGCGGAGATGCGCCTGCCCGGGCTGGCCTGGCTGGAGATGTGCGCGGAACCGGCCGGTGACGGTCGCAGCCGGTACCGGCAGCGGGCCCTGTTCCACCCGCGCGGGCTGCTGGGCCACGCGTACTGGTGGAGCGTCTCGCCGTTCCACGCCGTGGTCTTCGGCGGGATGGCCCGCAACATCGCGCGGGCGGCGGCCCGGCAGGGCCCGGACGCCACCCGTTGACGCCGCGTCCGGCGGGCCCGCCGGACCGGAAGTGCCCGGTTGTCCCCCCTGCCCTGTCGTCCTCGCCTCGCTCTCCCGTCCCCCTCTCCCGTCCTCGCTCCCTCGTCTCGTCCTCGCTCCCTCGTCTCGTTCTCTCTTCCTCGCCTCTTCCTCCGTCCTCCTCGTTCCGGAGCCGCGCCATGGATGTCTCGGTCGTCCTGTTCACCGCCGACCTGCGCCTGTACGACCACCCACCGCTCCGGGCCGCGCTGGAGGGCCCCCGCCAGGTCGTCCCGCTGTTCGTCCGCGACCGGGGCGTGGCGGACGCGGGTTTCGCAGCGCCCAATCGGCTGGCGTTCCTCGCCGACTGCCTGCGGGACCTGGACACCGGGCTGCGTGAGCGTGGCGGGCGGCTGGTGGTGCGCTCCGGCGACGTCGTCGAGGAGGTCTGCGCGGTGGCCGCGGAGGCGGACGCCGACGAGGTGCACATGGCGGCCGACGCGAGTGCCTACGCCCGGTCGCGGGAGCGGCGGCTGCGGCGCGCCCTGGAGGCCGAAGGGCGGCGGCTGCACGTCCACGAGGCCGTGACCACGGTGGTGCCGCCCGGCGAGGTGACCCCCGCCTCCTCGGACCACTTCGCGGTGTTCACGCCGTACTTCCGGCAGTGGTCGCGGCATCGGCCGCGGGACGTCCTGGGTGCGCCCCGCTCGGTCCCCGTGCCGCCCGGCATCGGTTCCGAGGAACTGCCGTCCCGGGCCTCGCTGCCGGGCACCTCGCCGGGGCTGGCGGAGGGCGGTGAGGCGGCCGGCCGCGAGCGGCTCGCCGGCTGGCTCCGCTCCGGCCTGACGGCCTACGCCGACCGGCACGACGACCTGGCCGGGGACGCGACCTCCCGGCTCTCCCCCCACCTGCACTTCGGCACGGTGTCCCCCGTGGAGCTGGTCCACCGGGCGCGCCGCGCGGACGGTCCGGGAGCGGAGGCCTTCGTACGGCAGATCGCCTGGCGGGACTTCCACCGTCAGGTGCTGGCGGCCCGGCCGGGCGCCGCCGCAGCCGACTACCGCACCCGGCACGACCGTTGGCGCTCCGAGCGGACCGCGCGGGACGACATCGAGGCGTGGCGGGAGGGCCGTACCGGCTGGCCGGTGATCGACGCGGGGATGCGCCAGCTGCGCCACGAGGGCTGGATGCACAACCGGGCCCGGCTGCTGACGGCGAGCTTCCTGGCGAAGACGCTGTACGTCGACTGGCGCGTCGGGGCCCGGCACTTCCTGGAGTGGCTGGTCGACGGTGACCTGGCCAACAACCAGCTGAACTGGCAGTGGATCGCGGGCACCGGCACGGACACCCGCCCCAACCGGGTCCTCAACCCGCTGATCCAGGCCAGGCGGTACGACCCCGACGGGGTGTACGTCCGGCGCTGGGTGCCCGAGCTGAGGGAGGTGGCGGGCGCGGCGGCGCACGAGCCGTGGAGGCTGGCGGGACCGGACCGCGGGCTCGTCGCCGCGTATCCCGAGCCGATCGTCGACCTCGCCGACGGGCTGGCCCGGTTCAGACGGGCGCGGAGCCGCGGTTGAGGGGCAGGGTCGAGCACCCCATACGCCCCAAGCCCTACACATAAGGAACAAATAAGGGCAAACTGGAGTATGCAGAGCTTGTCGCATGCCGCACCAGACGCGGTCTGGCCTGCAAAGTCAAAGGAGACGACTCATGGCCAACTTGCACAGGGGTGACATATCGAGCCATCCCGATGTCTCCGAAATGCGGGACCGCTACTCCCGCATGCTCGGCGGTCGTGACGTGGCGCTCGTGGACGGGCCGGTCTTCCTGCTCGGCCTGTACTGCGCCGCCTCCCCGTGGATCCTGCACTACGCGGCCGGCCAGCCCGCCCTCAGGACCCACAACCTGATCATGGGCATCGCGATAGGCCTGCTGGCGCTGGGATTCACCCGGGCCCCCGAGCGCATGTACGGCCTCAGCTGGGCCATGTGCGCCCTGGGCATCTGGATGATCATTGCTCCGTGGGTCGTGGGCAGGGCCCCGGACACGGGCGTCATCATCAGCAACATCGTCATCGGAGCCCTGGCCCTCGTCCTCGGACTGGTGTGCGCCGGTACGGCGGCGAAGAGCGCCCCGAGGCCGTAGCGGACCGGAAGGGCCCTGAAAGAACCGTCTCGAGTCTTTGAAGAAGAGACCGAGGAAAGGAAGGAAAGAACGCGGGCCGGTCCGCCCCGGCGGACCGGTTCCGCGTTCCCGCGTCCGCGCGCTCGCCCTCGCCCTCCGGGTCCTGGTGGGTGACGGTCAGCCGGACGATGTCCTCGTGCGGGCGGATCTCGGTGACCCGGGAGTGCCGCTCCTCCTGCCCCGCCTGGCCCGGGGCGGCCCACGTGGTCACCGGACCGGTCGGCGGCTCGCTCTCCACGACCCGGCCGACCACGTCGGCGGTGCCGGAACCGCCGGTGCGCGCGTGCTCCCGGCGGAAGCCGGGCCGCCGGCCGGAGACGTTGCGGTGCCCCCAGCAGGCGGCCGTCAGGTCGTCCGCCCCCGCCGCACCGTGCCGATCAGGCCGGCGGACCTCAGGACGGCCGGGTGCCGGGCGGCAATGACCCGCACGCCGAGGAAGTCCGGCGGCCCGGCGCTGTCAGCCGGAGACGGTGAGGGAGATCCACAGGTCCGGCGGCAGGTCCGGGCGCCCCGGCACCGGCCGTGGCTCGCGAGTCCAGGCGCCGCCGGCCAGGTCCTCGGCGACGCGGGGCCAGAAGCCCACCGCGGCCGGGTTGTCCTGCTGGAAGGCGATCTCCCACGGCCCCGGGTGCCGGGTCAGCACCTCGCGCGCGGCCCGCAGCCCGATGCCCCGGCGCCGGGCGCCGCGCACCACGAAGAAGCTGTTCAGCACGCGGGCCGGAGCGTCGAGCCCACGGACGAAGGCGAACCCGGCGGGGCGCTCCTCGCAGGTCAGCAGATAGGGAGCCCAGCCCGGCCGCGTGAAGGCGTACGTCACGCGTTCGCTGCGGAAGGCGCCGTCGGCGCCGGGCAGGAGGCCCGTGAACTCGGACAGATCGTGGCGGAACATCAGCCACAGCCGCTCCACGGCGGGCCGGTCCTCGGGGGTCGCGGGGCGGACGGTGACGTCCGCGCTCATGATGTCGGTCATGAACCGAAGCCTCCCCGGCGGACAGCGGTCCGGCCGGGGAGGTGCGCTCGCGATAGGGTAACTCTAGCTCACGCCAAGGGCGTTGCCGTGAGCGCCCCCGCGGGTTCCGTGCCGGTCTCCTCGCTGATCTCCTTCGGGCCGAACGGCCACACCTTCTCCGTCCGCGCCCAGACCAGGAAGGCCGCACCGCCGAGGGCCAGCCAGGCCAGGGACCACTCGAGGGGATGACGGCCCGGGGAGTTCTCGTCGGCGTAGCCGTAGATCACGCACCAGCCGACGAAGGCGACGGCGCTCGGCAGGGGGTACAGCCACATCCGGTACGGGCGGGGCAGGTCCGGCCGGCGTCGGCGCAGGACCGTCAGCGCGACGATCTGGGCCAGCGCCTGCACGATGACCATCACCGTGGTGAGCAGCTGGATCAGGGTCGCGAGGTCGGTGTGGCGGCCGATGAGGAAGCCGACGGCGGTGATCACGCCCATGGTGGCGAGGCCGAGCATCGGGAAGCGGTGCCTCGGGTGCAGCTTCGCGTACGGGCGGAAGAAGACCCGGTCCCGAGCGGCGTCGTAGGGCACCCGGGAGCCGCCGAGCAGGCCGGCGAAGACGGAGGCGAACGCGGTGATCAGGATGAGCACCGTCACCGTGTCGGCCGCGCCCTTGCCCCAGGTCTCCTCCAGCACGGCGGAGGCCACCGAGGAGGAGGCGATGTCGTTCGGGTCGGTCATCCGGTGCCAGTCCACGACACCGAGCGTGCCGATCTGGAGCAGCAGGTAGATCGCCATGATGCCGAGGATCGAGAAGAGGATGGAGCGCGGCAGCGTACGTCCGGGCTCCTTGATCTCGGCCCCCATATAGGCGGTGGTGTTGTAGCCGAGGTAGTCGTAGATGCCGATGGTCAGGCCCGCCGCGAAACCGAGCCAGTAGTGGTTGCTCATCACATTGAAAGCCCCCGCCGGATAGGTGAAGGCCATGTGTGGGCTGAAATGAGTGGCGGCGGCGACGATCACCAGCAGCACCGAGGCGATCATCACCGTCCACATCACGGCGGTGATCCGGGCGATGTGCTCGATGCCGCGCCAGAGCAGGACCACCACCAGGGCGATGACGCCTAGGCCGATCAGGTCACCGGCGGTCTGCCCGAGGCCGGGGGCGAGATAGCCGAGGTACTGGACGAAGCCGACCACGCCCGTGGACATGATCAACGGAATGAAGAGCATCGCCGTCCACACGAACAGGAACGGCATCAGCCGGCCGGTGCGGTACTGGAAGGCCTGGCGCAGATAGAGGTAACTGCCGCCGGAGCCGGGCAGCATGGCGCCCAGCTCGGCCCAGACCAGGCCGTCGCACAGCGCCAGGACCGCGCCGGCGACGAACCCGATGACGGCCTGGGGGCCGCCGAACGCGGCGACCATCAGCGGGATCGTCACGAACGGCCCGATGCCGCACATCTGGCTCATGTTGATCGCCGTGGCCTGGAACAGGCCGACACGGCGGACGAAACCACCCGGGGGTGGCGGGCTACCGGACATGGGGACTCCTGACGCGACGGGCGCGCGACGCCCGGCGGAGGGTGACTGGCGGATAAAGTTAAGGAGCCTTACTAGAGGCGTCAAGTGTGTGACAGGAATGCACGAGAATGGTGCGATGCCCGCCAGCGACGTCGTAGAGCAGCCGGAACAGCCCTGGAGCCGCCGGCGGCTGCGCCGTACCAACGAACGGCTGCTGCTGGACCGGCTGCGTGCCCTCGGCTCCGCCTCGCGCGCCCAACTGGCCCGGGAGACCGGCCTGTCCAAGCCGACGGTGTCCAGCGCGCTGGCCTCGCTGGCGGCGGCCGGGCTGGTGCACGAGGTCGGCACGCAGGCCCCGGAGCGCGGGCGCACCGCCGTGCTCTACGCACCCGATCCGGCCGCCGGGTACGCGCTCGGCGTGGACATCGGCCGGGGCTGGCTGCGCGTGGCGGTGGTGGACCTGGACGGCACGGTCGTGGCGCGGGCCGACAGACGCAACCGGGCGCGCGCCTCGGCCGCCCTCACCGACCTGGTCGTGGGCACCGCCCGCCAGGTGATCGCCAACTCGGGCGTGGACCCGGCTCAGGTGGTGAACGGGGTGGTGGGCACGCCGGGGGTGTACGACGAGAAGCGGCGGCGGGTGCGCTACGCGATGCACCTGCCGGGATGGGGGCGGGCCGGGCTGGTGGACGGCATGCGCACGGAGCTGGGCGTGCCGCTGGAGGTGCACAACGACGCCAATCTGGCGGCGCTCGGCGAGTACACCTACGGCGTCGGCGCGGGCAGCCGGCTCTTCGCGTACATCCTGATCGGCACCGGCCTGGGGATGGGGGTGGTCAGCGAGGGCCGGCTGTTCACGGGCGCGCACGGGCTGGCCGGGGAGATCGGCTTCCTGCCGTGGCACGGCCGGCAGAAGCAGGAGCGGCTGGAGGACGCGGTGTCGGGGGTGGCGGTGGTGGAGTCCGCCCGCGAGTTCGGGATGCGCGGGCAGCTCACGGCGAAGGCCGTGTTCGACGCGGCCCGGCAGGGACATCCGGGCGCGGTGCGGGCGGTGGAGCTGGAGGGCGAGCGGATAGCGCACACCGTGGCGGCGGCCGCCGCCGTGCTGGATCCGGACCTCGTGGTGCTCGGCGGTGGTGTCGGGCACAGCGTCGACCTGCTGCTGCGGCCCGTGCGGGAGCGGCTGCGCGCGCTGACCCCGCTGCGGCCCCGGATCGCGCCGAGCCGGCTCGGTGAGGACGCCGTGCTGCTGGGCGCGGTGGCGACGGCCCTGGACACGGCCCGCGACCTGGTGTTCGAACGCCGTACGGCCGGAACCTGACCCGTTCAACGGCCACCGCGGCGGGGGTCGTTGACACGGTCCACGGCGCGCCCTAGCGTGGCCGGAGTTAGTAAAGTTTCCTAACTTTACGAGGCTGGAGACCGCCGTGTTCCCTCGCCCCGCCCGCCGGCTCCCCATGACCGCCGCACTCATCGCCCTGGTCGGCTCCCTGACCGCCGGCGCCTGGGCCGGCCCCCGGGACACGGCGGAACCCCACCGGCCCGCCCCGATCACCCATGTGCCCTCCGCCGCCGGCAGCAGCACCCCGCTGTCCGGCTACGCCGTCCAGTCCACGGCGAAGGTGGGCGACTCGGCGGCGGCCGTGTCCTCCCCCGGTTATCGGGCGCGGGACTGGTATCCGGCGGGCCCGCGCTCCACGGTACTGGCCGCACTGCTGGCGAACGGGGTCTACGGCGACCCGTTCCACTCCACCGACCAGCGGAAGATCCCCCGGGCCGACTTCGAGGTGCCCTGGTGGTACCGCGCCGACTTCACCGTCCGGGACACCCGGCAGCGCACTTCCCTCGACTTCAGCGGGGTCGTCTCGGCGGCGGACGTCTACGTGAACGGCCGGCGGGTGGCGAAGGCCGCCGAGGTGACCGGCGCCTACACCCGCCACGAGCTCGACATCACCCCGCTGGTCAGGTCCGGCACCAACACGGTCGCGTTCCGCGTCCGGCCCAACGACCCGCTCAAGGACCTGACCATGGGCTGGATCGACTGGCTCCAGCCGCCGCCCGACCAGAACATGGGAATCGTCCGGGACGTGCTGGTCCGCAGGGGCGGCCCGGTCGCCCTGCGCGACGCGCACGTGGTCACGAAGCTGGCGGTGCCGAAGCTCGGCACGGCCGACCTGACGGTCAAGGCACAGGCCCGCAACGACACGGACGCGCCGGTCACGGCGGAGGTCGGCGGCAGCGTCGCCGGGACCGCTTTCCGTACGACGGTGCCGCTCGCCGCGCACGAGACGAAGACCGTCACCTTCTCCCCCGCCGGCACCCCCGGCCTGCACCTGACCGGCCCCAAGGTGTGGTGGCCGGCCGGCATGGGCGGGCAGCCGCTGTACGACCTCCGCCTCACCGCCACCGTGGCCGGCACCACGTCGGACACCGCGCACGAGACCTTCGGCATCCGGGACGTGAAGGCCCCGCTGGACTCCCACGGCGCCCGGCAGTACCGGATCAACGGCCGCAGGCTGCTGATCAAGGGCGGCGGCTGGTCCCCGGACGAGTTCCTGCGCTGGGACCCCGCCTATGTCGAGGACCGCCTGAAGTACGCCCTGGACCTGGGCCTGAACACCCTCCGCCTGGAAGGACACCTGGAACCGGACGAGTTCTTCGCCCTGGCCGACCGCTACGGCCTGCTCACCCTGCCGGGCTGGGAGTGCTGCGACAAATGGGAGGGCCAGGTCAACGGCAGCGAGAAGGGCGACCGGTGGACCGACGCCGACTACCCGGTCGCCCGGGCGTCCATGGCCGCCGAGGCCGCGCGGCTGCGTGACCACCCGAGCGTCGTCTCCTTCCTGATCGGCAGCGACTTCGCCCCCGACGCGACGATCGAGAAGACCTACCTGGACGCCCTGGAGTCCGCCGACTGGCCCACCCCCGTGGTCTCCTCCGCCTCCGACCGGTCCTCCCCCCGGCTGGGCAGCTCGGGCATGAAGATGACCGGCCCCTACGACTGGGTACCGCCCGGCTACTGGTACGCCAAGCGGGAGGGCGGGGCGACCGGGTTCAACTCCGAGACCAGCGCGGGCCCCAGCATCCCCACCCTCGACACCCTGCGCCGGATGATGACACCCGCCGAACTCGACACCCTGTGGAAGGACCCGGACGCCAGGCAGTACCACCGCTCGCCGTCCCCCGTCTTCGGCACGCTGAAGATCTACGACGACGCCCTCGCCGGCCGCTACGGCGCCCCGACCGGCCTCACCGACTACGTCCGCAAGGCCCAGCTGGCCCAGTACGAGAACGTCCGCGCCCAGTTCGAGGCGTACGGACGCAACGCGACCGACCGGGACCGGCCCGCCACCGGGGTGATCCACTGGATGTTCAACAGCGGCTGGACGTCCCTGCACTGGCAGCTGACCGACCGCTACCTCGACCAGAACGGCTCCTACTACGGCGCGAAGAAGGCGAACGAGCCGCTGCACATCCAGTACTCCTACGACGACCGCTCGGTCGTGGTGGTGAACAACCGGCCCGCCGCCGCCGAGGGCCTCACCGCGCGGGCCACGCTGTTCGATCCCGACGGCACCCGGAAGTACGACAGGACCGTCACCGGTGTCGCGGTGGGCGGCGGCGGGGCGCACGGCACACCGCTCACCCTGCCGTCCTCGGTGAGCGGGCTGGCGCGGACGTACCTGCTCCGGCTGGTGCTGACGGACGCGGACGGCAGGGAGGTCAGCCGGAACGTGTACTGGCTCTCCACCCGGCCCGACAGCCTCGACTGGAACGGCACCACCTGGTACCACACGCCGACGACGAGCTACGCCGACATGAAGGGGCTCACCTCGATGGCGCGGGTCCCGGTGACGGCGACGGCGACCACGCGGGCCTCGGACGGTACGGCGACCACGACCGTGACCCTGCGCCACGGCGGAAGCGGGGCGACCCCGGCGCTGCTGACGGACGTGCACCTCGTCGACGAGCACGGCAAGCCCGTGCTGCCGGTGCGCTGGTCGGACAACGAGGTGAGCCTGTGGCCGGGCGAGTCGGTGACGCTGACCGCCACCTACCGGACGGCCGGCCTGCGCGGCTCGGCACCGGCCGTGCGGATCTCCGGGTGGAACACGCCGGAGCGGACGGTGCCGGCGGGCTGACACCGCACAGGGGGGCGGACCCGCGTGGCCCACCCCCCCGTCCCGGCTCAGCTCACGGTGAGCGCGGTGTCGTCGAGGACGAACGACGTCTGGAGGGTGGAGCCCTCGGTGCCGGTGAACTTGATCGTCACGGTCTGGCCGGCGTAGCTCGCGAGGTTGAAGCTGCGCTGGGTGTAGCCGCTCCCCGCGTTCAGGTTCGAGTAGGTCGCGAGGGTGGACAGCACCGTTCCGCCGCTGCCCAGGACCTGGGCCTTGAGGGTGTCGTAGGCCGTCGTGGTGGTCGTCTCGGCGGTGTCGACGTGGAGGTAGAAGCTCAGGGTGGCGCTCGTGCAGCCGGCCGGGATGGTCACCGACTGCGCGAGGGTGTCGGTGCGGGCCGAGCCGTAGCCGTCCAGCCAGGCCTTGTAGGAGCCGGTGCGGGCGGCCTCGCCGGTGTCGTTGGTGATCACACCGCTGGAGGCGGTCCAGGAGGCGGCGCCGGACTCGAAGCCGGGGTTGGCCAGGAGCTGGGCGGACGTGCAGGTGCCGCCACCTCCACCGCCGCCACCGCCGCCGCCACTGCCGCTCGCGCCGGACAGCCACTCGGTGGCGTTGAGGGCGAGGGCCGCGTCGTTGGCGGAGGAGTCGTTCCAGCCGTCGTACAGCGTGTTGCCGGACTGGCCGGTGCCGTCGTCGATCGGGGAGCTGTCGCCCCAGAACGCCACCCGGCCGCTGCCGAAGGTGCTGGTGGCGAAGAAGACACCGGTGTTGCCGGAGTAACCGGTGCGGTGGAGCAGGCCCTTGACGGACGGGTTGTCGGCGGGCTTGAGCGTGGCGGTCGTACCGCTGGCGATCAGGCTCTTGGTGACGGTACCGAAGGAGCCGTGCAGCACCGGGTCGGTGCTGTCGCTGATCGCGGCCGGGTGGTCGGAGCTGATGCTCAGCGAGTCGACGGAGAAGCCGAACGGGTCGGTGGAGTCGACGCTGTTGTTCGTCATCAGGTCGTTGAGGATCTCGACCGCGTCGTAGCCGTCGTTGTTGCGGTCGGCGCCCGTGTGGTCGGAGATCATGAACAGGCCGCCGCCGTTCTTCACGAAGTTCATGATCGCCGTCTTCTCGGCGCTCGTGAACAGCGTGTTGGGTTCCGGCAGGACCAGCGTGTCGAAGTTCGACAGGTCGGTCGCGGACGTGCCGCCGTAGGCGAGGCTGGAGCCCGACGGCAGCGTCTTCAGGCTGTAGCCGCCGGTCTTCTGCAGCGCCACGCCCCAGGAGGACAGCGCGCCGGTCCAGTCCGTCTCGGCGGACGGGGTGGAGTCCTGGCCGAGCGGGTCGGGCTGGCTGGTGGAGATGATCCAGTCGGCGTTGCCGGCCGTCTCGGCGTGGGCGTTGTCGAACAGGACGCGGTGCGTGGTCGCCGCGTGGGCGGGGGTGCCGGTGCCGGCCTGGAGGGCGGCTGCGGTGACCAGCAGGCCGAGGCCGGCCAGGGCGGTGGTGAATCTGGGGCGGGATCTCCCGGATCCGGGCATCCGTCGAACCTCCGTGAAGGGGTGGGGAAGCGGGCGGTGCGGGCGCCAAGTCTGCGCGCGTAGAACCGGCGTGAGGTTCTACACGCGTCGAACGGTTGAAAGGTACATGGCATGAAGGGCCGTGAACAGAGGCTTCCGGGGACAACCGGGGCGGAGTGGCTCCGCTTACAGCGGGCACATGCCACATCAACGGGGATCATCAACAAGACCGTCAAGGAGGGTCGGCCATGGAGATCTCGGGCATCATCAGCGCCATCGTCATCGGCCTCGTCATCGGTGTGCTGGGGCGGCTGGTCGTCCCGGGGCGGCAGCACATCGGGATCCTGTGGACCGTCGTCGTCGGCATCGTGGCCGCGCTGCTGGGCTCGGCGATCGCCGCCGGGCTGGGGGTCGCCGACACCAAGGGGCCCGACTGGATCGAGTGGCTCATCCAGATAGCCCTGGCGGCCGTCGGAGTGGCCGCGCTGGACCGGAGCCGGGCCCGGCGCTGAGTCAGTTCCCGTAGAGGTACGGCGTCGTCGTGGTCAGCGCGTGGAAGCCGAGGCGGTCCAGGATCGGGCGGCTCATGGACGAGGCGTCGACGTGGACGTAGCGGTAGCCCCGGGCGGCGGCGACGCGGACGCGGTGGGCGATCAGGGCGCGGTAGATGCCCCTGCCCCGCCAGGCCGCGACCGTGCCGCCGCCCCACAGCCCGGCGAACCGGGTGCCGGGCACCAGCTCCATGCGGGCGGCGGCGACCGGCTCGCCGCCGGCGAGGGCGGCCACGGCCACGACCGTGCCGGGGTCGGTGGCCAGGCGGGAGAGCAACCGGTGCCGCAGCCCGCCGCCGTCGGTCCCGAAGACCCGCTCGTGCACGTCCACGACGAGGTCGACGCCGGCCGGATCGGTGGCCTCGACGAAGCGGACGCCGGCCGGTGGCGCGGTGTCCAGCGGCAGCTCGGTCACCTCGGCCACCATGAGTGTCTCCGCGGGCTCGGCCCGGAATCCGGCGGCGAGCAGCCGGTCGCCGAGATCGGCCGGCTCGTCGTGGGCGTAGAGCTTCCACTCGAAGTCCAGTCCCAGACCGCCGAAGTAGGCGATCTGGTCGCGGACGGCCCGGTCCGCGTCCGCCGCGTCCAGGGCGGACCAGAGCACGCCGTTCCAGCCGGGCGCGTCCGCGACCTGGCGCACCACCCCGCCGGCCCGCTCGATCCGGGCCCCGGGTCCGTCGGGCCGGGCACCCTCGCGCAGGTCACGGTCGTACACAGCGAGCACTGAGGCATGATCCATGGCCCCACTTCAGCACGGCGGCCGGGCCGGGACAAAGGATTAACCAGCCGGTCCGGCGGCAACCGACGGGACGTCAGCGGCCGTCCGGCCGTACCGCCGCCAGGTACGCGGTGAGGCGGTCGCGGTTGCGGGCCAGGCAGTCGATGCGGGACTGGATGCGGTCGATGTGCCCCTGGAGCAGGGCGGCCGTCTCCGCCGGCACGTCCTCGGGGGCCGGCACGAGATGCCCCGGACCGCACAGGTACGGCAGGATCGCGCGGATCATCTCGGTGGTCAGGCCGGAGTCCAGCAGGCCGCGGATCTGTCCCACCCGCGCGACCGCGGACTCCGGATAGCTGCGGTAGCCGTTGCCGGCGCGTTCCGGATGGAGCAGGTGCTGCTCCTCGTAGTACCGCAGCAGCCGGGCGGGGACGCCCGTACGGCGGGACAGCTCACCGATCCGCATGCCGGCCTCCCGGAGCCGCGCTTGACCTTCACACTGATGTGAGGCTTCGACCATGGTGGCATGACCCTGTCCTCCCAGGTCAAGGGCGGCCGCCTGCCGTGGTCGGGGCTGCTCGCCCTGTCCTGCGCCGCGTTCACCGCCGTACTGACCGAACTCCTCCCGGCGGGCCTGCTGCCCGCGATGGCGCCCCCGCTGGGGGTGGCCGAGTCCCGGATCGGTTTCCTCGTCACCGCCTACGCCGCGGCCTCGTTCGTGGCCGCGATCCCGTTGACCGCGGCCCTGCGGGGGCTCCCCCGGCGGCCGGTCCTGTGCGGCGCGCTGCTGGGGTTCGCCGCGGCGAACGCGCTCGTCGCGGTGTCGTCGTCGTACCCGCTCACCGTCGCGGCCCGGCTGCTGGCCGGGGCGACGGGCGGCACGCTGTGGGCGATGCTCGCCGGGTACGCGGCCCGCATGGTGCCGGCCGAGCGGCGCGGCCGGGCCGTCGCGGTGGTGCTCGCCGGGATCACCCTGGCCCTGGCGCTGGGCGTGCCCGCGGGTACCGCGCTGGCCGGGGCGGTGGGCTGGCGGGCCGCGTTCGGCACGCTCGCCGTGCTCGCCGTGCTGCTCGTGGGCTGGGTACGGCTGCGGGTGCCCCGCTTCCCGGGCGCACCCCCGCACGCGCGCCTGCCCCTGGTCCGGGTCGCCGTGCGCCCCGGGATCCGCCCGGTGCTGTCCGTCACGCTGTTCCTGCTGCTGGGGCACCAGGTGATGTACACCTACGTCGCCCCGTTCGCCGCGCACGCGGGATACGGCCGTACGGACGTGCTGCTCGCGGTGTTCGGCTGCGCCACGGTGGCCGGCGTCTGGCTCACCGGCCTGCTGGTCGACCGCAAGCCGCGTCCCACCCTGCTCACGGCGCTCGCCCTGGTCGCGGCCGTGCTGCCGGTGATGGGCCTGGGCGCCCGGGTGCCCTGGCTGCTGGCCGGCGCGGTGGCGCTGTGGGGTGTGGCCTTCGGCGGGGCGCCCACGCTGATCCAGACGGCGCTCGTCGACGTGTCGGGGCCGGCCGACGCCGATGTGGCGACCTCGTTGCAGACCACGGTGTACAACGCGGGCATCGCGGCCGGGTCGTTCACCGGCGGTCTGGCGCTGGACGCCGCGGGCGCGGGGGCCCTGCCCTGGACCGCCTTGCCGCCGGTGCTGCTGGCGCTCGCCACGGTCGCGGCCGGGCGCCGGTACGCCTTCCCGGCGCGGCGGCCGGCCGTTGCCACTGAGGCAAACGCGCTGGCGGGGGCGGCCGAGGTGGCCGTAACGTGCCCCGCCGGAGATCATGCCGTGAGGAGGTGGGCCGATGGTACGGGACAGTGAGCTGCGGTACCTGCGCCGCTGTGTGGAGCTGGCCGAGGAGGCGCTGGACGCAGGTGACGAGCCCTTCGGTTCGGTGCTCGTGGCCGGGGACGGGACCGTGCTGGCGGAGGACCGCAACCGGGTGGCGGGCGGGGACCGCACCCGGCATCCCGAGTTCGAGCTGGCCCGCTGGTCGGCCGCGCACCTGACGCCCGGGGAGCGGGCGGCGGCGACCGTCTACACCTCCGGCGAGCACTGCCCGATGTGCGCGGCGGCGCACGCCTGGGTGGGACTCGGCCGGATCGTGTACGTCGTCTCCTCCGTCCAGCTCTCCGGTCTGCTGGCCGAGCTGGGTGTGCCCGCGCCGCCGGTGCGCACGCTGCCCGTGCGGGACATCGCGCCCGACGTGGCGGTGGAGGGGCCGGTACCGGAACTGGTGGACGAGGTAGGGCGGTTGCACCGCCGTTTCCACGCCGGGAACGCCGAACGCGCCTGACGGTCAGCCGAGTTCGAGCGTGGTGACGCCGAACACCCGCTGCCGGGCGTACGCGCGCACCGGTCCCGTGTACATGCGGGCGGTCTCGAAGGAGGGGCGCAGGCCCGCCTCTTCGGCGAGGGCGACGGCGGCCGTGTTCGGCTCGGGGACGTCGATCGCCACCTCGCTGCCGGCCGCCTCGGCGGTGAGGGCGGCGAACAGGACCCGGGCGTCGTCGGCGGTGTCCGCGAAGAGGGGGCCGACGCGCAGGGTGTCGTGGCCGGGGCGGAGCACGCCGTAGCCGGTCGGGCGACCGCCCTCCTCCCGGACGACGGCACGGTGGCCGGGCGTGCGCAGCCACTCGGCGAGGAAGCGGGGGCGGTCCGCGGGGTGGCAGGCGCTGTCGTAGGCGGTGAGCGCGGCCAGGTCGGCGGGTCCGGCCGGGCGGACACCGGCGGGGGTGCCGGTGTGGGGGGCGGTGCCGGTGAAGCGGATGGTGCGGTGGGCGGGACGGAAGCCGGACCGGCGGTAGTTGGCCTGCTGGGCGACGACTCCGTCCAGGCCCACGGTGCGGTTCCCGGCGTGGGCGAGCGCGGTCTTCCACGTGGTGAGCCCGTGTCCCTGGCCGCGCAGGTCGGGACGGACCAGGTAGCAGCCGAGGAAGGCGTAGTCGGGGCCGTGGTTGACGACGGAGATGGCCGACACCGGCTCCCCGTCGATCCGGCCGAGGAAGAACCCCTCGGGGTCCTGCGCGAAGAACGCGGGCCCGTCGGACAGCCCGGGGTTCCATCCCTCCGCGGCCGCCCACCCGCTGATCACCGGCCAGTCGTCGAGAGTGGCCCGCGTGACGACGAGGTCGTGGGGGGTGGCAGGGGTCATCGCTGCGCTCCGTTCTCCGTCGGGGTGGGGCTGTCCGCACGGCAGGGGCGTCCGCCGGCCGCCCGCAGCATCCTTCCGGATCAAGACGGGCCGCGCCACGGGGGGACCGGACGGTGCGGCTGGACTGCGCCGCTGGGGCGGGGAGTTGGAAGACTCTCGGGTACGGAGAGGCGAGGGCAGGAGGGGACGCGGCACGGCCCCGCCGGGCCGGGGTCCGGTGGGGCCGCGTGGGGGTGGGTCAGTGGGCCCGGCCCGGGCGGAAGCGGCGGTACAGGATCGCTCCGGTGAGCAGGAGCGCGGCGCTGCCGGCGACGGCGGGGGCCGTCACGTCGGCTCCCGTGTGCGCCAGCGTGGAGGTCGCCGGGTGCGGGGCGGGGTGCGACCGGACGGGGGCCGGCGGCTTCGGCGCCCGGTGCGTCGGGGCCGGGGTCCGCGGGGGCCGGGTCGGCTCCTCGCCGGGGCCGTTGACCGACTGGTTGCCGTGGGCCGGGTTGCCGATGCCGACGACGTCGACGCTGTTCCCGCTGACGTTGACCGGCAGATCGACGGGGAGCTGGATGCCGTTGCCCGACAGCACCCCGGGCGAGTCCTCGGCGCCACCGTGGGCGGAGGCGCCCCCGGACGCGGTCGCCGCCTCGGTCTTCCCCGTGCCGCCGCTCCTGCCGCCGGTGTTCGCGCACGCGTTGCCCGCGGCCGGATCGAGCAGCCCGACGACGTCCACCGTGTTGCCGCAGACGTTCACCGGCACGTGCACCGGCAGCTGGATGTCGTTGCCGGAGACCAGCCCGGGCGAGCCGGCCGCCGAGCCGCGGGCGTCGGACCCGCCCGCCGCGAAGGCGGTGGACACCGGCAGCGCCACGGCCATCGCGCCGGAGGCGGCGGCGACGGCGATCACACCGTTTCGGGTAGCCCGTCTCATAGGTTCCCTGCCTTCCAGACTTCATCGCGAGCACTCACCCGCACCACCTAAAACGGAGTCGAACCAATCGGAGTTATGGCTAATCGGTCTTTCACCCCATCGAGCGGCACGGTTATCGAACTGCATGTGAAGCCGCCGAAAGATCACCAACAGGGGCATGGAGGGCGCGCAGATTACACCGGCCGCAGCCGCCCCGCTCGCCCGGAGGCGGGCCGTCCGGGGCCCGCTTAACCTGATCCGAGGGCGCCGTCCCCGGTCCCGGCGGGCGCCCCGGGAGGCGTAACGATGCTGGCCAAGCTGTCCACACGGCCCGCCGTCCGGCGCTGCGCGGGTGCCTCGGCCCTCGTCCTGGCGCTGCTCGGAGCCGGGCTGCCCGCGGCTGCCGCCGACCAGCCGCAGCCCGACCTGTCGCGGTTCTACCGGCAGAAGCTCACCTGGACCGCCTGTCCGGGGACGGACACGCCCGACGACCTCCAGTGCGCGAAGGTCACCGTCCCCCTCGACTACGCGCGACCACGCGACGGCACGCTCGACGTGGCCCTGGCCCGCTACCGCGCCAGCGGGACGTCCCGGGGCTCGCTGCTGCTGAACTTCGGCGGTCCGGGCGGCGCCGGCGTCCCCGCGCTGGCCGCCGAGGGCAAGCAGTTCATGGACCTGACCAAGGGCTACGACGTGGTCACCTTCGACCCGCGCGGGGTCGGCCGGTCCTCCCCCGTCAGCTGCGGCGACGGCGACGCCCTCGCCTCGGCCTGGACGGAGGGGGACACCGACGCCGGCCGTCCGCAGACGCTGCTCAAGCAGCTGCGGCAGGCCGCCGACCGGTGCGCCCGGTCCTCCGGCCCGGTGCTGGCGCACATCGGCACCGTGAACGCCTCCCGCGACCTGGACGTCATCCGCCAGGCGCTCGGCGACGACCGGCTCAACTACCTGGGCTTCTCCTACGGCAGCCGGCTCGGCGCGGTGTACGCGGCGCAGTTCCCCGGCAAGGTCGGCCGGGTCGTCCTGGACGGCGTGGACACGCTGACCGAGTCGCCGGCCGAGCAGGGGGTGGCGGGGGCCGAGGGGCAGCAGACGGCACTGGACGACTTCCTGGACTGGTGTACGACGGATCTCGGCTGTCCGTTCGGGCAGGACCGGCGCAGGGCCGGGGACCAGGTGATCCGGCTGGTGCGCTCGCTCGACGAGAACCCGGTGCCCACGGACTTCGGCGGCTCGTTCTCCGGCCAGGACCTGGTGGGCGCCATCGGACAGGGCCTGTACAGCAGGGAGCTGTGGCCCTCGCTGGAGCGGGCGCTGGCCTCGCTGATCGACGACGGCGACACCCGGCGCGTCCTGGCCTTCGCCACGGGCGGCATCGGCCTGCCCCGCGAGCGGCACCGGACGGACGGCGGGCTGGCCGACACCGAGGACGTCCCGGCGGACAACCTGCCGGCGGCGCTGATGGCGATCAACTGCGCGGACGACCCCGACCGGCCCACCGCGGCACGGCTCACCAGGGACCTGAAGGACCTGCGGGCCGTCTACGACCAGGCGTCACCGGTCTTCGGCCGCTACCGGCTCACCCAGTTGCTGCTGTGCTACGGCCGGCCCAAGGGCACCGACTTCATCCGCGACCGGGTGAAGGACGTGCACACGGCGAAGATGCTGCTCGTCGGCACGCGCGGCGATCCGGCGACGCCGTACCAGTGGACCGTGGAGACGGCGCAGCGGCTCGGCCCGTCGGCGGTGGTGCTCGACAACAAGGGTGAGGGCCACACCGGGTACTCGTCCTCCGTGTGTGTGCACCGCAAGGTCAACGACTTCCTGCTGTACGGCTCGCTGCCCGCGAACGGCAGCTCCTGCCCGGCCGACGCGGGTCGCCAGAGTGTCACCCCGGGCAGCGGCGGCTGAGGGCCGCACGCCACCGGCCGCCGGTCGCCGCCGCACCGGCCGGCACCGGCTGTGGCGCATCCGGGTGAACGCCGCGCACCGGGGCAACCTCCCGGCCGCCCCGGCCGTCCCCCACGACAAGGCGCGCCCAGGCCGCCGTGTCCCGCCCCATCCCGTACCTGACCGTGACAGGGAGCCCGTCATGCGCATGCGCGCCGTCATCGCCGTACCCGCCGCCTCGGCCGCCGTGGCGGCCCTGCTGCTGACCGCCCCGCAGAGCCAGGCCGCCACCGGCCCGGACCGGCCCGCCCGCTGCGCGGAGAAGACGCTGACGATCCGGGCGCAGGCCGTGAGCGGTCACCCGACCGTGCTGCGCACCAGCGTCACCAACCGCGGCCCGCGCGCGTGCGTCGTCGACCGGGTGCCCACGGTGAGCTTCGGGGACCTGGACGGGATCGCGTTGCCGGTGCCGGAGGGCGGCGCGGGCGGCTACCGGCTGGCGGCCGGCAGCACGGCGTACGCCGACGTGCGGACCATCGCCGACCCGGCGGACCCGCAGGCCCGCCGGGTGGTGGGGGTCGGGGTGGCGGCGTCGGCCGAGCACTGGGGCCGCTCGTTCACCGCGGGGCGGCTGGGCACCGGGCGCCGGGTGCTGGTGTGGGAGCCGGTGACCACGTGGTGGCAGCGGTCGGCGGCGGCCGCCGACCGTGCCATCGGACTCGGCTGACCGCTCAGTCGAGCACCAGCTCGGGCGAGTAGAGGTCCAGCCACGCCGCGAGGTCCAGGGTGCGTTCCAGGCCCCGCCGGGCCGCCTGGGTGCTGACCGGCGCCTCGCGTTCGGCGGCCTGCCGGACCCGGTCCCGGTCGACGAGGTCGAAGACGCGGTGGGAGGGCCGGGCGAGCAGGTCCTTGGCCTGCTCCTGGAGGGCGCGGGCGTAGCGGGGGTCCTGCGTGGACGGATACGGGCTCTTGACCCGCTCGTACACCGAACGCGGCAGCACGTCCGCCGACGCCTCCCGCAGCAGGCTCTTCTCCCGGCCGTCGAAGGACTTCAGGGCCCAGGGCGTGTTGTAGACGTACTCGACCAGCCGGTGGTCGCAGAACGGCACCCGGACCTCCAGTCCGACGGCCATGCTCATGCGGTCCTTGCGGTCGAGCAGCATGCGCACGAAGCGGGTCAGGTGCAGGTGGCTGATCTGCCGCATCCGGTACTCGAAGTCGCTCTCGCCGTCCAGCCGGTCGATGCCGGCGACGGCGGTGCGGTAGCCGTCGGCGACATAGCTCTCCAGGTCGAGGGACTTGGCGAGGTCGGCGCGCACCACGCCGGCGTCCTCGCCGAAGTGGCGGCTCATGGTCGTCAGCCACGGGAAGGCGTCGGCGCGGCGCGCCTCCTCGTCGAAGAACTGGAGGTAGCCGCCGAAGACCTCGTCGGCGGACTCGCCGGACAGGGCCACCGTGGACTTCTCCCGGATGGCGCGGAAGAGCAGCAGCAGGGAACTGTCCATGTCGCCGAGGCCGGACGGCAGGTCACGGGCCCGGATGACCTGGGCGCGGACGGCGGGGTCGGCGAGGGCCTCGGCGTCGAGCACGATGTCCTGGTGGTCGGTGCCGGCGAGCCGGGCCACGTCGTGCACGAAGGGCGTGTCGGGGGTGCCGCGCAGCTCGTCGGCGACGAAGTTGTCGGTCTGGCCGACGAAGTCGACGGCGAAGCTGCGCACCTTCTCGCCCTGCGCGGCGAGTTGCCGGGCGGCCAGGGCGGTCATGGCGCTGGAGTCGAGCCCGCCGGAGAGCAGGGTGCAGCGCGGCACGTCGGCGACCAGCTGGCGGCGCACGATGTCGTCGAGGAGCGAGCGCACGGTGGCGATGGTGGTGTCGCGGTCGTCGGTGTGGGGGCGGGTCTCCAGGCTCCAGTACACGCGGGTGGACAGGCCGGAGCGGTCGACGGTGACGACCGTGCCGGGCTCCACCTCGCGCATGCCGTCCCAGAAGGCGTGGCCCGGCGTCTTGACCATGACGAACAGCTCGCGCAGGCCGTCCAGCGTGACGCGGGGCCGGACCAGCGGGTTGGCGAGGATCGCCTTGGGTTCCGAGCCGAAGAGGACGCCGTCGGCGGTGGGC
Source organism: Streptomyces sp. NPDC047841 (assembly GCF_040704085.1). Classification (NCBI taxonomy): domain Bacteria; kingdom Bacillati; phylum Actinomycetota; class Actinomycetes; order Kitasatosporales; family Streptomycetaceae; genus Streptomyces; species Streptomyces sp. NPDC047841. The sequence continues at coordinate 153,957 of NZ_JBEYRP010000016.1, read as the reverse complement.
TGGTAGTAGAACGGCTTGATGCCCATGCGGTCGCGGATCATGACCAGCTTGTCGGCGCGGCCGTCCCACACGGCGAACGCGTACATGCCGTTGAGCCGTTCCGCGACGGCGTCGCCCCACTCCAGGTAGCCGTGCAGCACGACCTCGGTGTCGGAGTCGGTGGTGAAGCGGTGACCGCGGTCCGTCAGTTCCCGGCGCAGCTCGGTGAAGTTGTAGGCCTCCCCGCTGTAGACGAGGGCGACGGTGCCCTCGGGGGTCGGCACTGACATCGGCTGCCGGCCGCCGGGGAGGTCGATGATGGCGAGCCGGCGGTGTCCGAGGGCGGCGGGGCCCTCGGTCCAGGTGCCGCGGTCGTCCGGGCCCCGGCAGGCCATCGTCTCGGTCATCGCATGCAATGTGGTGGCCTCGGCCGTCAGGTCACGGTCGAAGGAGACCCACCCGGTGATGCCGCACATGCGCTACCTCCTGCCTCCGGCTGCCCGTCGGCCCCGCGTTCAGCTGCGCTTTCGCGGCCGCGGGAGTTCGGCCGGCAAACCAGTTGTATCGAGCACCTATATGACGAGCGTCCGCCAGCCGGTCGGCCGAGTCAACGCGGCCGTAACACGGCGGGGACATCCGCCCCACGGTTTCGGCCGCGTTTTGCCTCAGCGAAATCCGCGGACAGGCCCGCCACCGGGCACGGGGCGAAAAGAACCGGCCACAGGAAAAAACTTCCTCAAGCGGCCCAGGCGGTACGCCCACGCTACGCCTTCGCGGTCAGAAACGAGCCCGGCACCCGGACCGGCCCGGCCGGGCTCCGCGGTCACCGGCCGCGGGCTCCGTGTCACCGCCGTTCACCGGGGCCGCCGACGGCGGTCGGCCGGGGGCACCGGGGCCCGGATTAGCCCGAATGCCGTAATGGTGAATCCGCCCTATCGTCGTGTCATGGAGCACGCACTGAGTCCCGTGACCCTTGCCGAACTGCGGCGCCCGCGCCCCTATCCGGCAGTCTCCGTTCTGACCCCGACGCACCGTCGCGAACGCGGGAGCGGCCAGGACCCGGTCCGGCTGCGCAACGCGCTGACCGAGGCGCGCAGGCGCCTGGAGTCCGACCCCGCCGTCACCCGTGAGCGGCGCGCCGACGTCGTGGCACAGCTCGACCGCGCCCTCGCGGAGGTCGACCTGACGCATGCCGAGGACGGCCTGGTGATCTTCGCGGCGCCGGGTGAGCACCAGGTCTGGTCCCTGGCCCGGACCGTCCCCGAGCGGGTGGTGCTGTCCGACACCTTCCTCACCCGCAACCTGGTTGCCGCGCACACCGCCGAGCGGCCCTACTGGGTGCTGTCCGTCTCCGCGGACCGCGTCACCCTGTGGAGCGGCGGCCCGGACCGCGTCGTGGAGGAACGCTGGGGCGGCTTCCCGCTGGAGCGCAGGCGGGAGAACTTCGACGCGGAGCGCCAGATGCGCATCGGTGATCTGCCGAGCACCTTCCGCGACGAGGGCACCCGCCAGTTCCTGCGCGAGGCGGACACCGCCATGAGCACGGTCCTGCGCGAACAGCCCCGGCCGCTCTACGTCATCGGCGAGCAGGCGGCGCTGTCGCTGCTGGGCGAGGTCGGCAGCGTCGCCGCGTGCGCCGTCCACGTCCCGCGCGGCGGCCTCGGACACGCCGGCCCCGACGCGGTCTGGCAGGCGCTGCGCCCGGTCCTGGAGGAGGAGTCCCGCAAGGACACCACGGCCGTGGTCGAGGAGCTGGTCTCGGCGCGCGGTCACCGCACGTACGCGGCCGGGCTGGACGAGCTGTGGCAGAGCGCCCGGGAGGGCCGGGTGCGGCTGCTGGCGGTGGAGGAGGACTTCCGGGCCACCGTCCGCGATCTCGGCGAACATCTGGTGCCGGCCGAGCCCGGCGACCTGGACGCCCGCGACGACATCGTGGACGAGATCGTCGAGCAGTGCCTGGAGACGGGCGCCGAGGTGCGCTTCGTGCCCGACGGCGCGCTCGGCGACGCCCACGGCATCGCGGGAGTGCTGCGGTACTGACCCCGAAGGGCCCCCGTGCGTCGGCGTACGCTACGGCGTGATCGTCGGCGTAAGGGAGCACACGCATGGGTGACCTGCTGGGTGTGGCGGTACTGGGTGCCGGGCACATGGGGGCCGATCACATACGACGGCTCGACCGGGTGGTCAGCGGAGCCAGGGTCGCGGCGGTGGCCGACCCCGATGCCGAGCGGGCCGCGTCAGCGGTGGCCGGGCTCGACGGGGTCAGCGTGCACACGGACCCGCTCGCCGCGCTCGACGCGCCCGGTGTCGCGGCCGTCCTCATCGCCTCCCCCGGCCCCGCGCACGAGGAGGCGCTGCTCGCCGCCTTCGCGCGGCGGCTGCCGGTGCTGTGCGAGAAGCCCATGGTGCCGGACTCCGCCGGTGCCCTGCGGATCGTGGAGGCCGAGGCGGCGCTCGGCCGCCGGCTGGCCCAGATCGGCTTCATGCGCCGCTACGACGCCGAGTACCGGCGGCTGAAGGCGCTGCTGAACGGGGGCGGCCTGGGCCGGCCGCTGATGCTGCACTGCACGCACCGCAACGTCTCCTCCCCCGCCGGCTTCACCAGCGCCATGCTCGTCAACAGTTCCGTCTCGCACGAAATCGACGCGGCCCGCTGGCTGCTCGGGCAGGAGCTGACGGCGGTCACCGTGCTGCGGCCCACGCCGGCCTCGGGCGCGCCCGAGGGCCTGCTCGACCCGCAGTTCGTGCTGTTCGAGACCGGGCGCGGCGCGCTGGTGGACGTGGAGGTCTTCGTGAACAGCGGCTTCGGCTACCAGGTCCGCTGCGAGGCCGTGTGCGAGGCGGGCAGCGCCCGGATCGGCGACGAGCACACCATGGTGGTCACCACCCGGGGCGGCGCCCGGGAGGAGGTGGCGCAGGACTACCTCGTCCGCTTCGCCGACGCCTACGACCGCGAGGTGCAGGCGTGGGTCGACGCGACCCGGCGCGGGAGGTCACCGGGCCGGACGTGTGGGACGGCTACGCGGCGTCCGCCGTCGCCGAGGCGGGGGTCCGGGCGCTGGAGACGGGAGGCCGGGCGGCCGTCGACCTGGCCCCGCGTCCGGACCTGTACGCCACCGCGAGCCGCTGACGCCGGGGCGCGGCCGGCCGGCGACCCAGCCGCCACCGCTCGGGGAACCGCCGCCTCACACCCCGCCGAACAGCGCGCTCAGCCCCCGCTCCACCACGTCCGCCACGTCCTCCTGCCCGCCCGCCACCACCTCGTACGTGCGCACCAGGAAGCGGCGCAGCGACGACTCCGGGAACAGCAGCAGGGCCATGCCGTGCGGCGAGTGGAACTCCACGACCGTCCGGGTCCGGCCGTACGGCCATATCTGCACGTCCCCGTGGCCGGCCGGGGCCCGCAGCCCCTGGTCGAGCAGGGCGCGCGCGAAGGTCCAGGTGACCTCCTCGCCGTTCAGCGCGGCCTCGGCCGGGAAGTCCACGAACACGGCGAGGGGGTCGTCGGCGGTGTAACGAAGAGTGGCGGACACCGGGACCTCCTGGTCCTGGGCGGTGACGAGCCGGGCCTCGGCGAGCTGTGCGACGGTGATGTCCATGCTCTTAAGGAGTCGGCGCGGCCCCGTCGCATGCCGCCAATTCCGGTCAGACTTCGGCAGGTACCGGCCGCTTGGCATCGCCATGGAACACACATGCGACGAACATGCGCTTGAGCCCTGGGGACGGAGCGTGTCGACTGGCTCAACTCGCGTATCGATGCTACGACTTGACCGCCCCGCCGCGTACGCCATTCGTCCCCGCGGAACCCTCCGGGAAGACTCTGGCATATGCCGGAAGCACCACCGTATCGTGTGTTGCCGAATCCCTTACAGGGCGTCGCGGGCTGTGCGACAGTCGTAGCGGTCCCCCATCGTCCCCGTCGTACCGTCCCCCATCGGAGTGCGTCATGCCGTCCCCAGTCTCCGCGGACCGCCCAGCCGCCCAGCCGCCCGGGCGCGGCTCGGTCGAAGCGCTGATCACGCAGGCGCGGCGGCTCAAAGGCGACGTGGACGCCGTACGGCGGGACACCCGGAGCGACGGTGCGGACCCCGAGGAACGCTGGCAGCGCGCCCTGTGCGACCTCGCCCTGCACCAACTCGACGATCTGGACGCCCACCTGGCCCAGCTGCGGGACGGCCCGCAGCCCGCTCCTGCCGAGCCCGCGACAGCGCCCCCGGAGCCGCCCGCGCCGCCCGCTCCGGCCGCCGCCCCGAGCGGCTCGCTGCTCAGCCGCGTCGGCAGCGCCGAGTGGGATCTGCTGACGGACGAGGCCACCTGGTCCGGCGAGCTGTACCGGATCCTCGGCCTCGACCCGGCCCGTCCGGCCCTCACCCTGGACGAGCTGCCCAGCCTGGTCCTGGACGAGGACCGGCCGAAACTCACCGCCATGGTCACGGACTGCCTGGTCGACGCCAAGCCGATCGACGGCGAGTTCCGTGTCGTACGGCCCGACGCCTCCGTGCGGACCGTGCACATGATGGGCGAGCCGGTGCTCGGCGCCGACGGCGGGACGACCTCCATGTGGGCCGTGCTGCGCGACGTCAGCGAACTGCGCCGCAGCCAGCGCACGGTGCGCGAGACCCGTGACTCGCTGCACCGCCACCGCCGGCAGGAGCAGACCGAACACCGGATCGCGGCAGAGTTGCAGGAAGCCGTGCTGCCGCCCTGGCGCGGCTCCCTGCGGCTCCCGCGCCAGGGGCCGGGCGCGCTGGACCTGGCGGCCCACCGGCTCCCGGCCGCCGCCCCCACGCTGCTCGGCGGTGACTGGTACGACGCCCTGGAACTGACCGACGGTCAGACGCTGCTCAGCGTCGGCGACCTCACCGGACAGGGCGTGGCCGTCGCCTCCGGCATGGCCACGCTGCTCGGCGCCGTACGCGGGATGGCGATGGCCGGCACCGAGCCCGGTCACCTGCTCACCCTGCTCAACCGGTTACTCGACACCACCGTGCAGCCCGCCCTCGGCAGCGCCGTCTGCTGCCGCTACCGGCCCGAGACCCGCACCCTGGTCTGGGCGCAGGCAGGACACCCCGCCCCGCTGCTGTACCGCGACGGGACGGGGCGCGTGCTGAACACACCGGACGGCGTCCTGCTCGGCGCCTCCTCGGGCGCCGTCTACGGACAGTCCGTCCTCACCCTGCGACCGGGCGACCTGCTTCTCCTGCACACCGACGGGCTGCTGTCGGGGCACAGCGGGACGGCGGCCGCGGACCGGCTGCTCGGCCTCGCCCCGCGGTTCGGCGCGGCGCGTACCGCGCAGGACTGTGTGCGCACGGTCGTCGAGGAGTTCGGTGGCGCAGGGCGCGAGGACGACGCGTGCGTGCTCGTCGCCAAGGTCACGACCTGACGGTCACCCCATGTGAGCGGCCCGCCGGGCCGGTCGGCGCCCAGGCCCCTATGCCTGTGCGCTGGTGCCGTCCCCCTTGCTCCTTGGCTTGGGCAGCGCGAGCCGGATCTCCTCCCGCAGTTCGTGGATCCTCGGGTAGCCGGCGTACTCCGCGGTCAGCCGGTACATCTGCCGCAGCCGGTCCCAGGTGCGCCGGGAGGAGTTCGAGCCCATCGACATCAGGGCCAGCCGGGCGTAGCGGTCGGCCTGTTCGGGGTCGTCGGCGATGAAGCAGGCCGACGCCATGGACAGATGGTCGAAGATCTTCGACCGCTCCCGCCCGTCGACGCGCAGGGCGAGCGCCTTCTCCGCGTAGTGCTGGGCGTGCGCGGCCGCGCCCGGGTCGAACTCCGCCAGCGTGCGGTACGCGAGCGCCTGCATGCCGTACAGATCCTCGTCCTTGAAGGTCTGCATCCAGTCCGGCGGTTCCACGTCCTGCCGGTCGGAGACGAAGAGGTCCTCCGCCCGCCCGAGCGTGCGGCGCATCGCCTGGCCCTTGCCCATCGACGCCTGCGCCCAGGCCTCGATGGTGTGGAACATCGCCTTCGTCCGTGGCTGCAGACGGTCGCCGGCGCCGGACCGGGCGAGCTTCATCAGGTCCAGGGCGTCGTCGGGCCGGCCGAGGTGCACCATCTGCCGGGCCGCCCGGGACAGCGCCTCACCCGCGCGCGGCCGGTCACCGCCCTCTCTGGCGGCGTGGGCGGCGATGACGAAGTACTTCTGCGCCGTGGGCTCCAGGCCGACGTCGTGCGACATCCAGCCCGCGAGGACGGCGAGGTTGGCCGCGACGCCCCACAGACGCCGCTGGAGGTGGGGTGGATGGCGGTAGGCGAGCATGCCGCCCACCTCGTTGAGCTGGCCCACGACCGCCTTGCGCTGGAGCCCGCCGCCACGGGCCGCGTCCCAGGCGCGGAACACCTCGACCGAGCGCTCCAGCTCCTCGATCTCCTGGGACCCGATGGGAGCGGCCTCGTAGCGGTCGTATCCGGCGGGGTCGGCGTTCAAGGGGTCGTCGAGGACAGGGGCGTCGGCCCTCAGGGCCGGGTCGGTGTGCAGCCAGTCGTGCATGGCGCTGCTGAGTGTGGATCCCGCGGCGAGCGCGGCACCCGCGCCCACCAAGCCGCGTCGGTTGAGCATGAGGTCCATTCCCGTGAATTCGGTGAGGACCGCGGCGGTCCGTTCGGGCGCCCACGGCACACCGTCGGGATGTTCCTCGATCCCGTCGCTCTGCCGTTTCCCCGTACGCCCGTGCCGCACCAGACCTAGGTCCTCGATGGTCACGACACGGCCGAGACGCTCGGTGAACAGGGCCGCCAGCACCCGCGGCACCGGATCGCGCGGGATCTCTCCCATGTCGATCCACCGCCGCACCCGGGAGGTGTCGGTCGCCAGCTGGGAGTGGCCCATGGCCGCCGCCTGCCGGTTGACCAGCCTCGCGAGTTCGCCCTTCGACCAGCCGGCCAGGCCGAACAGGTCCGCAAGGCGGGTGTTGGGTTGTCCGCTCACGTCAAGCCCCCAGGTTCTCGGCTGAGTTGACAGTAGCCCGGTGCAACTTGCCGAGCGACTATTCGCCACGGTTCGCCAGGGTCCGCCAGATGGTGTGCCACCGGCGATCGGGTGTCAGGTAGGAACGCGCCACCCCGACCCGGTCGCCACCCGCATATGACGGCCGTATACGGCGGAGCACGGCGGGCGACGACGGGCACACTCCCCAGGGTGTACCCGGACGGCCGGGCCGGGTGGGCGCACGCTCCCGGAACCACGCTCACGGGGCACGCGACCTGAGCACGAGTTCGGGACGCGGACGTACAGGCAGGCACCGCAGGCACACGAAGGGATCTGTTTCTCCCATGTACGCAGCATCGTCCTCCGTGTCCGCCCCGCCCCGGCCGCTGCGCCCCCGCCCGGCGGGCGGCGGGCCCTACCTCGACCCGGCACCGCGCCCGGGCGGTCCCGTGCCGGTCGCGGGCCGGGCCCGGCGGGTCCCGGGCCAGCCCGGCACCCAACCGCTCAGCGGGAGGCTGGACCTGTCCGGCCCCCAGGGCGCGCAGCTGCGCACCGCGCTCGCCTCGGTGCAGCGGATCTGCCCGGAGTTCGCCCCGGTGCAGGTCCTGCGGCGCAGCGGACGGTCCGTCCTCCTCGTCGGGACGACAGGGCGCAGCACGGCCGTCGCGAAGTGTCTCCTGGACCACTCGCCCGCCTGGGCGGAGCGGAGCCGCCAGGAAATAGCCGCATACCGCTCGTTCGTCCGGCACCGGCCGCCGGTCCGGGTGCCCAGGCTGATCGCGGCGGACCCGGACAACTGCACGCTGGTGATCGAGCGGATGCCGGGCCGGACGGCCTCGTTCCAGCGGCATCCGGTGGAGGCCCCGCCGCGCGCGGACATCCGGGCCGCGCTCGGCGCGATCTGCCGGCTGAACGCCTGGCGGCCCCCGGCGGGCACCTTCGACATGCCGCTGGACTACGCGGCCCGGATCTCCCGGTACCACGAACTGGGCCTGTTCACCGACCGGGACCTCGGCGACCTGCAGAAGCTGCTGCACGGCATCGCCCAAGAGGTGGGCCGGCACGGCATGCTCCAGTTCTGCCACGGCGACGCCCTGCTGTCGAACATCCTGTTGTCACCGGCCGGTCCAGTGCTGGTGGACTGGGAGCACGCGGGCTGGTATCTGCCGGGGTACGACCTGGCGACGCTGTGGCTGGTCCTCGGGGACGCGCCGGTGGCCCGGCGGCAGATCAGCCAGATCGCCCAGTCGGCGGGCCCGGCCTCCCGGGACGCCTTCCTGGTGAACCTGATGCTCCTGCTGACCCGGGAGATCCGTACGTACGAGACGGCCGTGCAGCGTTCGATGCAGGACACGGCCCCGGCGGCACCGGTCGCGGCTCACCCCGGTGCCATGCCGTCCGGCGAGGAACAGCGGCTGCTGCTCAGGCGGTTGCACGACGACTGCCAGATGGCTCGCAAGGCCGTCCGCGCGGCGGTCGGTACTCGCTGACCGGGCGACGGCTCCGCGGTGCGCCCTGAGCGGCGGCGTGCCGCGGACCTTCGTGAGCGTGCCCGGACTCCGGGATCCACTGGTGTATGCCAGTGACGCCCCGCAGGCCCGGGCGCCGCCGCCGCGAAACTCGCCGGAAACCCTCCGTGACATGGGAAATCACGTTTCCCCGGGCATCATTGACGGATCGTCGGCAAGCCGGTACCACTGACCCAGCTCGGCGCCGTACGCCCCGCCACGCCCTGCCCGTCACAGGAGGCCGCATTGCGAGGACCCGCCACCGCCCCCACGTCCACACCCGGCCACAGACGTCTGCGGCGGACCGCCGTCCCGCTGGCCTCCGCGGCCCTGTTGCTGCCCCTGCTCGGCGCCGCCCCGGCCCCCGCCGCCGCGGATTCCGCGCACCGGCTGCAGCACGCGTTCGCCACCGCGGCGGCCGACTACCACGTGCCGCAGAGCGTGCTGCTGGCCGTCTCCTACCTCCAGTCCCGCTGGGACGCGCACGGTGGCGCGCCGAGCGTGACCGGCGGCTACGGCCCGATGCACCTCACCGACGCCCGGACCGCGCTCGCCACCACGGAGCACTTCGCCGAGGGAACGGAGGACGCCCGGGGCGACAGCGCTCGTGCCGCGCTGCACCCCGTGGCCGACGTGCCGGCCGAGTCGGCGGTCCCGGCCCGGCTGAAGACGCTGCCGAGGGCGGCCGAGCTGAGCGGCATCCCCGCCGAGGAGCTGCGCACCGACCCGGCGGCGAACGTGGCGGGCGGCGCCGCCCTGCTCGCCGCCACGCAGAAGGAGCTGGGCCGGCCGCTGAGCGCCGACCCGGCCGACTGGTACGGGGCGGTGGCCCGGTTCTCCGGCGCCGACGACACCGCGACCGCCACCGCGTACGCCGACGACGTGTACGACGTGCTGCGCACCGGCGAGGAACGCGTCACGGACGACGGCCAGCGGGTGTCCCTGGCCGCCCGGCCACGGCTGACCGCCGACAGCAGCAGGCTGGGGCGGACGGGCCTGCGCACGCTGTCCGCGGACGGCACCGAGTGCCCCCGGTCGGTGTCCTGCGTGTCGGTCCCGGCGCCGTACGAGGAGTTCGGCGACAACGACTACGGCAACCACGACCTCGGCGACCGCCCGGCGTCGCAGAGCGTCAAGTACATCGTCATCCATGACACCGAGGGCGCCTGGGACGGGGTCATGAACCTCATCAAGGACCCCACCTATGTGTCCTGGAACTACACGATCCGCTCCACCGACGGTCTGATCGCCCAGCACGTCCAGGGCAAGGACGTGGCCTGGCACGCCGGCAACTGGTACGTCAACGCCAAGTCGATCGGCATCGAGCACGAGGGGTTCCTCGTCTCGCCGGACCCCTGGTACACGGAGGCGATGTACCGGTCCTCGGCGCGGCTGGTGCGGTACCTGGCCCGGACGTACGACGTCCCGCTGGACCGGCAGCACATCCTGGGCCACGACAACGTGCCCGGTCCGACCGCGTCCAGTGTCCCGGGGATGCACACGGACCCCGGCCCGTACTGGGACTGGCAGCACTACTTCCAGCTGCTCGGCCACCCGTTCCGGCCCACGGCCGGCCGGCACGCCGGCGTGGTGACGATCCTGCCCGACTACACCTCGAACCGGCCCGTGTACACCGGCTGCACCACCAAGGGCGAGCCGTGCCCGGCGCACGGGTCCAGCGAGGTGCGGCTGTACACCGACCATGACGTGACCGCCCCGCTGGTCAGGGACATCGGCCTGAAGACGGACCCGACGGACGGGGTCAACGACCTGTCCTCACGGGTCTCCACCGGCCAGCAGTACGCGGTGGCGGACCGCTGGGGCGACTGGACGGCCATCTGGTACCTGGGGCAGAAGGCCTGGTTCCGCAACCCCCTCAAGGACCCGGCGGCCGTGCCGGCGAGGGGCCTCCTGGTGCGGCCGAGGGACGGCCTGACCAGCATCCCGGTGTACGGCCGCGCCTACCCGGAGAAGGAGGCCTACCCGGCGGGCGTCCCCGCCCAGTCGGTGGTGCCGCTGCCCTACACGATCCCGGCCGGGCAGAAGTACGTGGTGGGTGACGAGGTACCGGGCGAGTACTACTACGCGGTGACCTTCACGCCCGACTCGCACCGGGTCGTGGTGGGCCAGGACCTGTACTACGAGATCCAGTACGGCCACCGGGTCGAGTTCGTCCGGGCGGCGGACGTGACGCTCGAAAGGCCGGCGCACCAGTGAGGGCCGGGGTGTCTCACCCCGGCCCTCACCCCGCGCGCGTCCCTGCTCTCAGCCCTGCTGGAAAAGCTCCGCCGGGAGCGGCTTCAGCAGGGCGTACAGGTCGTCGGTGATCGGGCGGTCCCAGGCGGCGATGGTGACGAGGACGCCGTCGCTGCGGTCGAACTGGACGCAGGAGATCCGGCTCTCGGAGAGCTTCAGCCGCCGCACGATGAGGAGGTTGTCGCCCTGGAGCACCGGGGTGTCCTCGACGCCGACGACGGTGACCTCCTCGTCGTTCTCCAGCGCCAGCAGCAGCTGCCCCACCTCGAAGGGGATCTCCCCCTCGGCGACGTCACGGGCCGGGGAGCCCGCGGGGAGGTTGCCGATGATCATGGCGGGGCCGCGTCCGCCGAACAGGTCGTAACGCAGGAAGACGCCCTGGCAGGTCCCGTCGGGGGCGGGCAGCAGACCCGCGCCGAGGTTGCCCGGCCAGTCGCCCGGGTCCATGGCCAGCACGTCGAAGTCGGGTCCGGCAGGGGTCGCGCTGCGGCGGCGGAGGAACGACATGCGGCCATGGTACGTGCCCGGGCTCCGGCGGGTGACCTGTGGGCGCCCGGAAGATCGACTGCGCCCTGCCGTTCGGACCCGTCCCGGGACAGCACACCTAGCGCAGGGGGCAGCTGGTGAGCAGGGTGGTGGGGTCCGCGCCGGCGGGGCGGGCGACGGTGCGGTCGGCGGGCGGGCGGGCGGTCCCGGCGAGCCAGCGTTCCAGGGCCGTGAAGGCGGAGCGGTGGCAGGGCACCATCGGGCGGAGCCGGTCGGGGAAGACGTCGGCGAGCGAGTCGGTGTGCGTGCCGTCCTCGATGCGGTAATAGCGCAGCAGGGAGCCGCGGCCCGCCTCGTGCACCATGCGCGCGTAGACGTCCGAGTCCTGGCTGATCGGCAGCAGTACGTCGAGGGTGCCCTGGAGGGTGATCAAGGGCTTGCCGATGCGTCCGGTCAGAGCGATGCGGTCGACCGCCCGGTGGACGGCGGCGGGCCGGTCCGGGTAGGCGTAGTCGGCGTCGCAGGCCGGGGTGCCGGAGGCGCAGTACGGGGTGCCGGCCTCGGTGTCACCGTCGTAGCCGGGGTCGAGTTCCTCGCGGTAGATCCGCTGGGTGAGGTCCCAGTAGACCTGGTAGTGGTACGGCCACAGGAACTCGGAGCCGGCCGGGAAGCCGGCCCGGTGCAGCGCCGCCTCGGCCTCGGCCGCGCCGGGGCCGCCCGCGGCGTACGCCGGGTAGTGGCGCAGCGCGGCCGGCAGGAAGGTGAACAGGTTGGGGCCGTCGGTGCGCCAGAGGGTGCCCTCCCAGTCGACTCCGCCGTCGTACAGCTCCGGGTGGTGCTCCAGCTGCCAGCGCACCAGGTAGCCGCCGTTGGAGATGCCGGTGGCGAGGGTGCGGGCCGGGGGCCGCTGGTAGCGCTGGGTGACGACGGCGCGGGCGGCGCGGGTGAGCTGGGTGAGGCGGGTGTTCCATTCGGCGATGGCGTCGCCGGGACGGCGGCCATCGCGGTAGAAGGCCGTGCCGGTGTTGCCCTTGTCGGTGGCGGCGTAGGCGTAGCCGCGGGCGAGCACCCAGTCGGCGATGGCCCGGTCGTTCGCGTACTGCTCGCGGTTGCCGGGGGTGCCGGCGACCACCAGGCCGCCGTTCCAGTGGTCGGGCAGCCGGATGACGAACTGGGAGTCGTGGTGCCAGCCGTGGTTGGTGTTGGTGGTGGAGGTGTCCGGGAAGTAGCCGTCGATCTGGATGCCGGGGACGCCGCTGGGGGTGGGCAGGTCCTTGGGGGTGAGGCCCGCGTAGTCGGCCGGGTCGGTGTGGCCGGTGGCCACGGTCCCGGCGGTGGTCAGCTCGTCCAGGCAGTCGGCCTGCTGGCGGGCGGCCCCGGGGACGTGCAGGCGGGCCTGCTCCGCGCAGTGGGCGTCCATGGGATCCGGGCCGACGGGTGCCGCGGTGGCGGGGGTGACCAGGAGGGAGCAGGCGGCGGCCAGCGAGAGCGCGGTCAACGCGGTGCGTCGCACGGCCCGGGCGCGCCGTCCGGGGCCGGGCCGTCCGGGGTGGCCGAGCGGTGGTGTGTGGTGGGGCAGCATGTGGTTCCTCCGGCGGGTTGGGGACGCGCTGGAGGCTAGGGGCGGTATGAGGGTTCCGGACATGTGTGGGGCCACCATGATGACGGCGCGTTCGGCGGCGTCGGCCACCATGGTGGCCCGTCTCGGTCGCTGACCGCCTGTCAGGGGCAGCCGGTGTCGGCGAGGGTGAAGTATCCCTGGGGCGCTTCCTTCAGGGTGTGGGTGACGAACGTGTTGTAGAGGCCCATGTTCTGCTGGGATCCCTTGGCGTAGGTGTAGCCGCCGCTGGTGGTGGCCCGGCCCGCCTGTACGTGGGCGTAGTTGCTCGCCGTCCAGCAGGCGGCGGTGCCGCCGCCCGGGTCCGGGTCCCCGCCGCCCGGGTCCCCGCCGCCCGGGTCGCTGGTGTCCAGGCCGAAGAACCGGGCGATCCAGCGGCTGGAGCAGATCGAGTCGAGGAAGTACGGGGCCGCGGTGCTTCCGCACTGTTCGCCGCCGGTCCCCGGGTCGACCGGGGTGCCGTGCCCGATGCCCGGGACCCGGTCGACCTCGACGGCGACCGTGCCGTCGGCGGCCAGGTACTGGTCCTGCCGGGTGGCGTCCGGCCCGATCGTCGTCGTGCGCGTGGGCGTCTGGGACAGGCCGTGGAGGGCCGTCCACTGGTCGCGCAGTTCGGTGGCGTTGCGCGGTGCGACGGTGGTGTCCTGGTCGCCGTACCAGATGGCCGCGCGCGGCCACGGCCCGCCGTACGAGGGGTAGGCGTCCCGCACCCGCTGGGCCCACGCGGCCGGACTCAGGTCGACGCCGGGGTTCATGCAGGTGTAAGGGCTGTTGTCCCGGGCGCAGTCGTAGGGCAGGCCGGCGACGACCGCGCCCGCCGAGAACACGTCCGGGTAGGCGGCGAGCATGACCGCGGTCATCGCGCCGCCGGCGGACAGGCCGGTGACATAGACGCGCTGCGGGTCGGCGCCGTAGGTGGTGACGGCTTGGCTCACCATCTGCCGGACGGACAGGGCCTCGCCCTGACCGCGCCGGTTGTCGCCGGTCTGGAACCAGTTGAAGCACTTGCTCGCGTTGTTGGCGGTGCCGGTCTCGGCGAGCACCAGCAGGAAGCCGTCGCGGTCGGCGAGTTGGGGCAGCCCGGAGTTGTCGGCGTAGACCTGGGCGCTCTGGGTGCAGCCGTGCAGGGCGACGACCACCGGTGGGTGGGCCGGCAGGGTGGCGGGCCGGTAGACGTACATGGTGAGGGCGCCCGGGTTGGAACCGAAGTCGCTGACCCGGGTGAGCGTGACGGCGGCGTGGGCCCGGGGCGCGGGACCGGCGAGCGCGGTGCCGAGGACGACGGCGAGGACGGCGAGCAGGCGGGGCAGGAGGCGAGGCAGCGGGCGGGCCCGTGGTGGCGCTCCGGGTGCCCTGCTGAACGGGGGCAGTGGCATGGCGGCTCCTTCGGTGGACACATGGGTCCCGGCCGCTCCCACGCGGGGGCGCGCCTGGCGCGCCGAGCGCGGCGGACCAGCCGGGAGTGCCGGAACCATAGGTTCGGGTGTGTCCGGGCACCATGGCGCGGCGCACCACAGCGGTGGGATCGCCGGTCGGCACCGGACGGATTGCGCAGCGCGGGGCGGTCTGCTAGGCCGACGCCGCCATGGATCACGCGGACTGGATCACGCCGCCCGCATCCGTGAGCCGACCGACTCTGCCGGCCTCACTCCTGTGGTGGCGCCGGTGGCACGACCGCGACCGGGCTCGCCGCGTGCAGCAGTACGGCCTGGGTGACCGAGCCCATCATGCGGGCCGGGGCGAGCAGCCGCCGCCGGTGCCGGCCGACGACGACCAGATCGGCGTCCTTCGAGGCGGCGACGAGGTGGCCGGCCGCGTCGCCCGGCAGCGCCTCGGCGTCGGCGCGTACCTCGGGGTGCCGCTCGCGGTGCGGGGCGAGGAAGCCCTCGGCGAGGGTGCGGGTCTCGTGCGCCACGGCGTCCTGGTCGATCGGGGGCGGCACCATCTGGGCGGGCGCCGACCAGGTCGGCACCGGCCACGGGTAGGCGGCGATCACCTGGAGCCGGGCGCCGCGCAGGGCGGCCTCGGCGAACGCGAGGCCGAGGACGGACTCGTCGGGGCTGTCGACGTGCAGACCGGCGACGACCCGCGGCCCGGGTTCGGCCGGACCCTCCCCGTGCACCTCCCGGTCGGGCCGGGGCACGACGACCACCGGGCACTCGGCGTCCCGGGCGGCGGCGAGGCCGTTGGAGCCGAGGAGCAGGCTGGCGAAGCCGCCGCGGCCCCGGGAGCCGAGCACCAGCAGCTGGGCGTCGGCGCCGAGTTCGGGCAGGACGGCACCCGGTACGCCCTCCACGGCGAGGTACTCCACGGCCGGTGGCGCGGCGTGGTCCGCGAGCCGGCCGCGCGCCTCGTCGAGCACCGGATCGCCCTCCGCCCCGGGCGGCCCGGCGACCAGCACGTCGGCCTGGCCCCAGGCGGCGTACTGCCGTACGTGCACCACGCGCAGTGGTGCCGCGCGGCGGCGGGCGGCGTCCAGGGCCCAGTCCAGGGCGCGCAGACTGTCCGCGGAACCGTCGACCGCGGCGATGACCGGCGCAGCGTTCATCCTTGCCCCACCTCCGGAACACGACCTTCCCCTTGCTGGGGCCAGCCTGGCTCAGGTCCGGCCCCGGCAGGGCCCTGCCGGTCGCGTGTCCGGAAATCGGGCCGGAACACCCCCGGTTCAGGTGAGGTCGAACTCGCCCTCCCGGGCGCCGGAGACGAAGGCGCCCCATTCGGCGGGGGTGAAGATCAGGGAAGGACTCTCCGCCCGGCCGCTGTTGCGCATCGCGATGAAGCCCTCGACGAAGGCGATCTGGACGTCGCCCAGACCGCGGCTGCTGGACTGCCACTCGGCCTTGCTCAGGTCCAGCTCGGGCTTGTCCCAGCCCGCGAGCGGCGGCTGCTGGATGGTGCTCTCGGCCACGTCCCTGCTCCTCCCGGTTCGTCGTCCGCGGGTCAGCCTAGCGACCGGTCGCCATGGCGGACAGGGCACGCGGGGAGAACCCTCCGGCGGGCCGGCCGGCCGCCGCGGCGGGACCGTCAGGAGTCGGGGGCTCGGCGCGCACGAGCCCCCGTCGAGAAGAGCGGGGAGCCGCCGCCGTACGCGTGCCGGAGCACCCTGCGGGCGCCGTCCGCCCGCGGTGGACAGCACGCCGCCCGGCATGTCGACGGGCAGCTCCCCGACGCGTTCGGTCACACCGGACTCGGTGAGCTTCCAGCCCTCGCCCCCCGTGGCGAAACACAGGTTCTGCAGCCACATGGGCTCGTATCACGAGAACGACCGCGTCGCCCTCCCCGTCTCCGGCAGGGGAAGCCGTCACCGGTTGAGGAAGGCGAGCGTCCGGCTGACGAACCGCTCCGGGTCGTCCAGCCAGGGGTAGTGCCCGGCGCCGGGCTGGACGGCGCGCTCGGCGTGCGGGAAGGCGTCTGCGGTGCGGCGGGCGACGGCGGGGCTCGGCCAGCCGTCGAGTGCGCCCGCGTACACGAGGACGGGCGCGGTCAGGGCGGCGAGGGCCTCCCGGGTCGCGTCGGGGGTGAGGGCTCCTTCGGCGAAGTAGCGCTCGCCCGCCTCCTCGTTGACCTGTCGCGGCTCGGCGTCCGCGTGGGCCCGGGCGGTGTCGTCCCAGCGGCCGTGGAAGAACGGCAGGAACACGTCGTCGAAGTCCGCCCCGCCCGTGAGCCAGGCGCGGTAGGCGGGGAACGCCCGCCCGAACCACGGCTCGCCCTCACGCAGCCGGGCCGCGGCCAGCCGGTCCTCGGGCACGGCCCGCAGGCCCAGGGCGGACGGGTTGGGGGTGACCAGCACCAGCCGTCGTATCCGCTGCGGGCGGCGGGCCGCGTAGAGCATGGCCAGGACGGCACCCGCCGAGTGGGCGAGCAGATCCATGTGCTCCAGGCCCATGTGGTCCCGCCATGCCTCCAGGTCCTCGACCATCCGGTCGCAGCGGTACGTCGCCCGGTCCGCGGGCACCTCCGAGTCGCCGGTCCCCCGCAGGTCGAGCAGGGCCAGCCGGCGGTGCGCGGTCAGCCCGCCCAGCTCCCCGAGGTACTCGGAGGCCCGCATGGGCCCGCCGGGCACCACGGCGAGCGGCTCCCCCTCCCCCCGCAGGTGGTAGGCGAGCCGGGTGCCGTCGGACGCGGTGAAGGCCGGCATGCCGCCGATCATGGCGGGGCCCACGGCTGCACCGCAACGCCTTGCGGGCCCCGCCCGGAAATTCTTCGACGCCCTCTTGCCTCAGGGCTCGTGAGCTGCATTTACTGACCCGGGACACATCGACCGAATGATCGGTCGGTGGATGGCGCTGCTGGTGAGGGAGACGTCGCGATGGCGGATGTGGCGGACCTGCTCGACGCGGGCGAACGGCTCGGCCCCGGGGAACTGCGGGCGCTGCAGCTGGAGCGGCTGCGCGCGTCGCTGCGGCACGCGTACGAGAACGTGCCGTTCTACCGCGAGTCCTTCGACAAGGCCGGCGTCCGCCCGGAGGACTGCCGCAGCCTCGCCGACCTCGCGCACTTCCCCTTCACGACCAAGGCGGACCTCCGGGAGAACTACCCGTACGGCATGTTCGCGGTGCCCCGGGAGAAGATCCGCCGGCTGCACGCCTCCAGCGGCACCACGGGGCGCCCCACGGTCGTCGGCTACACGGACAACGACCTTTCCATGTGGGCCGACATGGTGGCGCGGTCGATCAGGGCGGCCGGCGGCCGGCCCGGCGATGTCATCCATGTGGCGTACGGCTATGGGCTGTTCACCGGGGGTCTCGGCGCGCACTATGGCGCAGAGCGCCTGGGCTGTACGGTCGTCCCCGCGTCCGGCGGCATGACGGCCCGGCAGGTGCAGCTGATCCGGGACCTGGAACCGTCCGTCATCATGGTGACCCCGTCCTACATGCTCACCCTGCTGGACGAGTTCGAACGGCAGGGCGTGGACCCGCGCTCCACCTCGCTGCGGGTGGGCGTCTTCGGGGCCGAGCCCTGGACCGAACAGATGCGGCGGGAGATCGAGGAGCGGTTCGCGATCGACGCCGTGGACATCTACGGGCTGTCCGAGGTGATCGGCCCCGGTGTCGCCCAGGAGTGCGCGGAGACCAAGGACGGCCTCCATGTGTGGGAGGACCACTTCTATCCGGAAGTCGTGGATCCGATCACGGGTGAGGTGCTGCCGGAGGGCGAGCGGGGCGAGCTGGTGTTCACCTCGCTGACCAAGGAGGCCATGCCGATCGTCCGGTACCGGACGCGGGACCTGACCCGGTTGCTGCCCGGCACGGCGCGGGCGTTCCGGCGGATGGAGAAGATCACCGGGCGCAGCGACGACATGGTGATCCTGCGCGGGGTCAATCTGTTCCCGACCCAGATCGAGGAGATCGTGCTGCGTACGCCCGGCGTGGCGCCGCACTTCCAGTTGCGTCTCACCCGCGAGGGGCGCATGGACGCGCTGACCGTGCGGGCCGAGGCGCGCCCCGACGCGCCGCCGGAGGTGCGGGAGGCGGCGGCCCGGGCCATCGTCGCGGCGGTCAAGGACGGCATCGGGGTGTCGGTCGGGGTGGAGATCGTGGAGCCGGAGTCACTGGAGCGCTCGGTGGGCAAGATCCGCCGGATCGTGGACCTGCGGACGCGCGACGCCGGGTAGGGACCGGGCACCTGGCACCCGGAGGCGGGTCCGGCCCGGCCGTCGGCACCGCCCCCGGCCGACCCGCGCGTTCGTATCGACGTACTGCGAAACGTCGGCCGCCGCTTATACTCCGGAGCCATGACGGACACCGCCCCCACTCCGGACCCGGACCTGGTCAATGCGCTGCGGGCGCTGTCCAACCCGATGCGCCTCCAGATGCTGGGATGGCTGCGCGAGCCCGAGCGGCACTTCCCGATGGAGGCGGCCATCGCGGATCCCGCCGAGGTGGGTGTGTGCGTGAGCCACATACAGGCGAAGGCGGGGCTGGCCCAGTCGACCGTGTCGGCGTACATGGCGGAACTCCAGCGCGCGGGCCTGGTCCGGGCGACGCGGGTCGGCAAGTGGACCCACTACAAGCGGGACGAGCAGCGCATCGCGGACCTCGTCGCCCAGCTGGGACGGACCCTCTAGCCACCGCCTCCCACTGGCCCGTTCGCGCCACCGGCGCCGGTCACCCTTGCGCTATATATCGAAAATCTGCGATATTCCGAATCGACGAAACATTGTCTGCGAGGGAGCACACCCATGAACCTCGGCACGTTCGGGATCTACACCTTCGACTTCGAGCACCAGCCGGCCGCGCGGATCCGGGACTCCGTCCGGGAGCTGGAGGACCTGGGCTGGCGGGCGCTGTGGATTCCCGAGGCACTCGGCCGGGACGCGTTCACCCACGCCGGCCTGCTGCTCTCCGCCACCGGGCGGCTGACCGTCGTCAACGGCATCGCCCGGATCTGGTCCCGCGAGGCCCGCTGGACGCACGGTTCGGCCCTGCTGCTGGCGGACGCCTACCCGGGCCGGCACGTACTCGGCCTGGGCTTCGGCGGTGAGCCCCGGCCGGGGGTCAGGCCACTGGCCGCCATGTCCGCGTACCTGGACGAGCTGGACACCATCGAGTCGCCGAACCCCTACCCGAAGACCCCGGTCCGGCGACTGCTGGCCGCCTACGGGCCGAAGATGCTCCGGCTGGCCCGCGACCGCGCCGCCGGCGCCCACACGTACCACGTGAACACGGCCCACACCGCACAGGCCCGGGAGATCCTCGGCCCGGACGCGTTCCTGGCCGTCGAGCACGCCGTGCTGTTCGAGACCGATCCGGTTCGGGCCCGCGGCCTCGCGCGCGAGCATCTGCGCGGTTATCTCCGGACGCCGTACAACCTCGCCAAGTTCCGCCGGCTCGGCTACACCGACGACGACCTCTCCGGCGGCGGCAGCGACCGCTTCGTCGACGACCTGGTGTTCTGGGGCGACCCGGACACCATCGCGCGGAAACTGCGCGGGCACGTCGACGCGGGCGCCGACCATGTGGCCGTACAGGTGATCGGCGTGCGGCCGGGCGAGTCGGCGCTGCCGCACTGGCGGTCGCTGGCGGACGCGCTGCTGCCGGGCGAGGCCCCGGCCGGCCGGTGAGCGACCGGTCCGGTCGTGGTGCACGCGGGCCGGGCACCGTGCGCCCGGACCCGGACGCCGTACGCCCGCCCGGACGCCGTGTACCCCGGCTAGCCGCCGAAGCGGTCGCGCAGCTCGCGCTTGAGGATCTTGCCGCTCGCGTTGCGCGGCAACTCGTCCGCGAACAGGACCCGTTTGGGCGCCTTGAACGGCGCGAGCCTCGCCTTCACGTGCGCGATCAGCTCCTCCTCCGTCACCTCGCCGCGCGGGACGACGACCGCGGTGACGGCCTCGATCCACCGCTCGTCGGGCAGGCCGACCACGGCGGCCTCGGCGACCGCCTCGTGGGTGTACAGGGCGTCCTCGACCTGGCGTGAAGCCACCAGGACGCCACCGGAGTTGATGACGTCCTTCACCCGGTCCACGATGGTGAAGTACCCGTCGGCGTCCCGCACGGCGAGGTCCCCGGAGTGGAACCAGCCGTCGCGGAAGGCCTCGGCGGTCTCCTCGGGCTTGTCCCAGTACCCCTCGCACAGCTGCGGTGACCGGTAGACGATCTCGCCGGGCGTGCCGGCGGGGACGTCCTTGCCGTCCTCGTCGACCACGCGGGCGTCGACGAACAGCACGGGCCGGCCGCAGGAGTCCATCCGGCCCTGGTGTTCGTCGGGCGCGAGGACGGTGGCCAGCGGGCCGATCTCGCTCTGGCCGAAGCAGTTGTAGAAGCCGAGCCCCGGCAGCCGCTCGCGCAGGCGCTCCAGGACGGGCACCGGCATGACCGACGCGCCGTAGTAGGCCTTGCGCAGTCCGGACAGGTCCCGGGTCGCGAAGTCCGGGCGGCCCGCCAGGCCGATCCAGACCGTCGGCGGGGCAAACAGGCTGTCTACGCGCCCCGCTTCGATCAGGTCGAACAGCCGGTCCCCGTCGGGCGCGTCGAGGATCAGGTTGGTCGCGCCCACCGCGAGGTAGGGCAGCAGGAAGACGTGCAGTTGCGCGGAGTGGTACAGCGGCAGGGAGTGCGCGGGGCGGTCGCCGGCGCTGAGGTCGAGGGCGGTGATCGCGCTCAGGTACTCGTGGACCAGGGCGCGGTGCGTCATCATCGCGCCCTTGGGCAGCGCGGTGGTGCCGGACGTGTACAGGAGCTGCACCAGGTCCTCGGCGCGTGGCTCGGGGCCGTCGTACGGGGGTGTGGTCGCCAGGCGCGCCAGGAGTGAGTCGCCGGTGTCGCGCAAGGGCAGCGTGCGGGCGTCGCCGGGGAGCCGGCCGGCGATACCGGGGTCGGTGAGCACCAGGGAGCTGCCGGACTGGCGGACGAGGTACGCGAGGTCGTCACCGGCGAGGTGGTGGTTGACCGGCACGTGCACGAGACCGGCGCGGGCGCAGGCCAGGAAGCCGATCAGGTACGCGTCCGAGTTGTGGCCGTAGGAGCCGACCCGGTCGCCGGGGGCGAGGCCCTGGGCGAGCAGGACGCCCGCCGCGCGGGAGACGGCCTCGTCCAGTTCCTCGTACGTCCAGGCCCGGTCGGCGTACTCGACCGCGACCCGCGCCGGGGTGCGACGGGCGCTGCGCCGCAGCACCCCGTCGACCGTGCTGCCCTGTCCCTGCGTCATGCCTCATGATCCTGGGTCCGGCGCCGGGGCGGGTCAAGCACCCGGACGGCCCGGAAGCGAACCGCTCGGGGGAGCAATCGGTCGTTCCCGTCACGACGTTGGGAGGCACGACGCGCGGATCGGGAGTGCTCCGGCTGATACGACGTCAGGTTTCCCGGAAGCTCACGCGCCCCGTTGACACATCCCCTTCCTGACAGGAAAGTTTCACGATGCAAGGCAGGCGCCGAAAGATTCTTTCACGCGGGAGGCCGCAGGATGACGGACGACGTGGCAGGCGCACGAGCCGGCGGACCGACCCGCCGCCGGCTCGTCGCGGGCACCCTCGCGGCGGGCGGCGCACTCGCCCTCGGCGCGCTCCCGGCGGGCCCGGCCGCCGCCGCGCCCGCCTCCGGCCGCCACCGCACCCTGCGCCACGGCACACCCGAACGCGCCGGGCTGCTCCCCGCGCATCTGCGGCAACTCGTCACGGACGCCGAGGCGTTCCTCGCGCCCTCCCCCAAGCACCCCTGGTACGCGGGTGCCGTGCTGCTCGCCGGGCGCGGCGGCACCGTGGCGCTGCACGAGCCGATCGGCATGGCCGTGCGCTACGCCCGGTACGACGAGAAGACCGACACGGGCGTCGAACTGCCGCCGGAACAGCAGCTCCCGATGACCCGGGACACCGTGTTCGACCTGGCCTCCGTCTCCAAGCTGTTCACCTCCCTCCTCGCCGTGCAGCAGATCGAGCGGGGCGCGCTGGCACTGGAGGGGTCGGTCGCCTCGTACCTCCCGGAGTTCGGACGCGCCGGGAAGCAGACGGTGACGATCCGTCAACTCCTTACCCACACCTCGGGCTTCCGCCCGTGGCTCCCGCTGTACGACGCGCCGGCGTACGAGGACAAGCTCCGGCTCATCTGGGACGAGGCGCCCCTGAACCCGGCGGGCACCGCCTACCTCTACTCGGACCTGAACCTCATCTCGCTCCAGCTCGTCCTGGAGAGGATCACCGGCCGCACGCTGGACGTGCTGCTGCGCGAGGAGATCACCGGACCGCTCGGACTCGACAGCACCCGCTACAACCCGCCCGCGTCCTGGAAGCCGCGGATCGCGGCCACCGAGGACGCGCGCCGGCCCTGGTCCGGGCTAAACCGCGGGATGGTGTGGGGCGAGGTCCACGACGAGAACGCGTACAGCCTGGGCGGGGTGGCCGGTCACGCGGGCGTGTTCGCGAACGCGTGGGACCTCGCGGTCCTCGGCCGTACGCTGCTCGACGGCGGCCGCCACGGCCGGGCCCGCATCCTGCGGCCCGAGTCGGTGGAGCTGATGTTCACCGACTTCAACACGGCCTTCCCCGGCGACGAGCACGGCCTCGGCTTCGAGCTGTACCAGCACTGGTACATGGGGGCGATGGCCACCCCGCGCACGGCCGGGCACACCGGCTTCACCGGCACCTCTCTCGTGCTCGACCCGACGACCGACTCCTTCCTGGTCGTCCTCGGCAACTCCGTGCACCCGGTGCGTTCCTGGCGGTCCGGCTCCGCCCCCCGCGTCGCCGCCGGGAACCACCTCGCCCGCGCGGTGCCGGTCCGTCCGGCGAGGAGCCGTACGGCCTGGTTCTCGGGCATGGCCGACGCCACGGCCGCCACGCTCACCCTGCCGGCGCTGGACACCTCCTCCGGCGCGGCCCGGCTGCGCTGCGCCCTGTGGTGGGACACCGAACCCCGTGCCGACCTGGTGGCCCTCGAGTCCACCACGGACGGCGGCGCCACCTGGCACCCGGTCCCGTTCACCACCACCCGCCGCGACGCGGACCCCGAGGACCACCCGGCGGGCACGGTCACCGGCTGGTCGGGCCGCGTCTGGCACCGGCTGGCCGCGGACCTGCCGGCCGACCCCCGGCTGGTCCTGCGCTGGCGGTCCACCACCGACGCGCGGTACGTCGGCCGGGGCGCGTACGTCGACGGACTGCGCGTCGACGCGGGCGGGACGGTGCTGTTCGACGGGGCACGCCCGGCGGACGCGGCACGGATCGCGGCGGCGGGCTGGCAGGGCTCGGCCGACTGAGCCGGGGCCGGTGGTCAGTGCCGCTCCAGCACCGCCATCGCCGCGTTGTGCCCGGGCACGCCGCTGACCCCGCCCCCGCGCACCGCGCCCGCCCCGCACAGCAGGACGTTGGGGTGCCGGGTCTCCACACCCCAACGGCCGCCGTCCTGCTCGGCGTACGGCCAGGACAGGGCCCGGTGGAAGATGTTGCCGCCGGGCAGCCGCAGGTCCCGTTCGAGGTCGAGCGGGGTCTTCGCCTCGATGCAGGGGCGGCCGTCGGCGTCGGTGGCCAGGCAGTCCGCGAGGGGCTCGGCGAGATGGGCGTCGAGCTGGGCGAGGGTGGACGTCAGCAGTTCCTCGCGTACGCCGTCGTTGTCCCGGTCGAAGAGGCGGGCCGGGGCGTGCAGGCCGAAGAGGGTGAGGGTCTGGTAGCCGCGTTCGGCGAGGCCCGCGCCGAGGATGGTGGGGTCGGTCAGGGAGTGGCAGTAGATCTCCGAGGGCGGGGCGGCGGGCAGCTCGCCGGCGGCGGCCTGGGCGTGGGCGGTGGCCAGTTGCCGGTACCCCTCGGCGATGTGGAACGTGCCGGCGAACGCCTCGCGCGGGTCGGCACCGGGGTCGCGCAGCCGGGGCAGCCGGGTGAGCAGCATGTTGACCTTGAGCTGGGCGCCCTCGACGGGTTCGGGCGCCGGGTCGCCGGTGAGGACGGCGAGTTCGTGCAGGGAGGCGTTCACCAGGACGTGCCGGGCGGCGGCGGTGCCCTCGCCGGTGGCGGTGCGGTAGACGACCTCGGCGGTCGTGCCGTCCGTGTCGATCCGCAGTGCCTCGTGCCCGGTGGCGATGCGCGCGCCCGCCGTGCGCGCCGCGTCGGCCAGCGCGTCGGTCAGCGCGCCCATGCCGCCGACGGGCACGTCCCAGGCGCCGGTTCCGCCGCCGATGACGTGGTAGAGGAAGCAGCGGTTCTGCACGAGGGTGGGGTCGTGGGCGTCGGCGAAGGTGCCGATGAGCGCGTCGGTGAGGACGACGCCGCGGACCAGGTCGTCGGTGAAGGTCCGCTCGATGACGGCGCCGACCGGCTCCTCGAACAGGGCGCGCCAGGCGGCCTCGTCGTCGATGCGGCGGCGCAGTTCGTCGCGGCTGGGCAGCGGTTCGGTGAGCGTGGGGAAGACGCGCTGGGCGACGTGGCCGGTCATGCCGTAGAAGCGCTGCCAGGCCTCGTACTCGCGGTCGCCGCCGGTGAGCCGGGCGAAGGCCTCCCGGGTGCGCTGCTCGCCGCCCCCGACGAGGAGGCCGGTGGGCCGGCCCGCGCGCTCCGCCGGGGTGTACGACGAGATGGTGCGGGAGCGGACGCGGAAGTCCAGCCCGAGGTCGCGCACGATCTTCTCCGGCAGCAGGCTGACCAGGTAGGAGTAGCGCGACAGGCGGGCGTCGACCCCGGCGAACGGGCGGGTGGAGACGGCGGCGCCGCCGGTGTGGTCCAGGCGTTCCAGCACCAGCACGGAGCGGCCGGCCCGGGCCAGGTAGGCGGCGGCGACCAGGCCGTTGTGGCCTGCGCCGACGATGACGGCGTCGTACGCGCGGGTTCCCTCGTTCGCGGACATGGTCCTTCGTAGCACGCGGTGATCCACGACGGCCAGAGGGGGGCGGGGCCGGCTCAGGCCCGCACCTTGTGCGGTGCCGGACGCGTCTGCGGGCCGAGCCGCGCCATGGCCCGCAGGATGTGCTTCGGCGGGAGCTGCCAGCGCACCCGCGCGGGGATCCGGCGGAGCACGGACCCGGTGACGCGCAGCCGGCGGGTGACGGCGGCGGGCGCGGGGGCGGGCCTGCCGTACAGCTCATGGGCGTACGGCGGCAGGGCCGCGTACGCCAGCAGGGCCACCCGCCGCCACAGCAGCTCGCGTGCCGGTACGAGCAGGGGGTGGGCCGGCGGCCGGAGCAGGAAGGCGTCCACGTCCTGGGCCTCGGGGCCCGCGGCCAGCTCCGGCCGGACCGCCTCGAAGTACGCGGCCAGCTCCGCCCGGCTCGCCGGCACGGTGTGCGGGTCGAGCCCCACGAGGCGGGCGCTGACGCGGTGTTCGGCTATGTACCGGTCGGCCTGGGCGTCGGTGAGCGGGAAGCCGGAGCGGCGCAGCACGTGCAGGTAGGAGTCGATCTCCGCGCAGTGCACCCACAGCAGCAGCTCCGGCTCGTCGACGCCGTACCGCTCGCCGGTGTCCGGGTCGGTCGCGGTGAGCATGCTGTGGATCTTCCGCACCCGCGCCCCGGCCCGCTCGGCGGCCTCGCTCGTGCCGTAGGTCGTGGTCCCGACGAAGTGGGCGGTCCGCATCAGCCGCCCCCAGGCGTCCCGCCGGAAGTCGGAGTTCTGCATGACGCCCCGGACCGCACGCGGATGCAACGCCTGGAGGTAGAGCGCACGGATCCCGGCGACCCACATCATGGGATCGCCGTGCATCTGCCAGGTCACGGAGGCGGGGGTGAACAGTCCGGGGTCGCCCCTGCCCGCACGTGTGCCCACGGCCACTGGACGTCACCCCCTGCCCCTGTCGACGCATGTGTGTGCCGGGGCGTCACACCCGGCTTCCTCGGCGCAGCCTATTCGCCCAGCCCCGTGCGGCGGAATCGGAGCGTCGAGGATGTCGACGGCGAACTCCGGGGTCCCCTTGCCCGCGAAGTCGGCGCGACGTGCTCGTCCACGTCCTCAGCAGCCGCGTCTCGGGGCCGGAAGCGCCCAGGTGCGCGGCTCAGATAGGCATGCCGAGACCCGGGCGGAGGCGGGAGCGGAGACGGCCGGGGGCGGTCACCTGAGCGTTTCCAGGAAGTCCGCGCAGGCGTCGGCGCAGGCCCGGCAAGCCGCCGCGGCCGACTCCGCACCGGGGTGCTCGTCGAACGCGCGGGCGCACTCCAGGCAGACCGAGCGGCACCAGTCCACCCGGACCCGGATCGCCTCCTCGTCCTGCCGGTTCTCCTCGCACAGCACGCGGCAGGTGGCGTCGCACGCCTCGGCGCACATGATGCCCAGCCGGCGCGCCCGCTCCTGGTGCTCGCTCCCGTCCGGGTCGACCAGGCTCGCGCGCACGGCACAGGCCCGGGCGCACTCCGTGCACGCCTGGGCACAGGTGAAACGGTCCTCCAGGAACCGGTACAGCTGCTGCGAAGTCGGCGATGTCACACCGTGCGGGTAGCCGGGGCGGGCCGCCACAAACCACTGTCCCGCCGCCCGGCGGGCGGGCACCGCCCGGACATCCGCTGTAACCCATAGTGTCCGGGTTCGTCGTGTTCTGACCGGGTATTCCTGTCCTATGAACACCGCATCGATGCAGCTGGCCGCCGCGAGCGGCCTGATGAGCCTCTTCCTGTTCATCGTGGCCGTGGGCGTGCTCGCGCTGCTCGCCGGCGGCTTCTGGATGACCTCGCGCGTCAGGTACCGCGAGTCACCGCGCCCCCGCCCCGAGGAACAGCCCAAGCTGCCGCCGGAGGGGCCGGTGCACGAGGTCCGGGAGAACCGGGAGTCCGCGGAGATACCCCGCATCCCCAAGGGCGACCGCCCGCTCACCCCGTACGAGCTGACCAACATGGACACCCGGACGAGTGCGTCGAAGGAGCGTCCGCGCTGGAGCAAGGGTTCCAGCGGCTCGTTCGGCGGCGGAGGACTCGGCGCCCACTGAGCCCCGGCCCCACTGGTCCCGGCCCGCGCCGGACCGCCGTGCGCCCCTAGGAGTGCCGGGCGTCCAGGCGTCCGACGCGGGCCACGTTCTGCCGGTCCTCGGGGTCCTGACTGGGCTCGGCCGCGAACCAGGCGTCCAGGATCTCCTTCAGCACCGGTTCCGAGGTGAGCCGCAGGCTCAGCGCCAGGACGTTGGCGTCGTTCCAGCGCCGCGCCCCGTCGGCCGTACCGGCGTCCACGCACAGCGCCGCGCGCACACCCGGCACCTTGTTGGCCGCGATGGACGCGCCGGTACCGGTCCAGCAGCACACCACCGCCTGGTCGGCCGCGCCCTCGGCCACCTCCCGGGCGGCGGCCTCCGAACAGACCGCCCACCGCGCGTCGGCCCCGGGCCGCAGCGCGCCGTGCTCCCGGACCTCGTGGCCACGGCGCCGCAGCTCCGCGACCAGCAGACGGGCCACGGGTTCGTCCATGTCGGAGGAGACGGAGATCCGCATACCCCGGAGCGTAGCGCGTGGCGCCCGGACCCGGCCGGACATGCCGAACGGCCCCGCACAGGGGCCGTCCGGCATGCATCGGGCAGGACGCGGGGTCAGGGGTGGTCGGGCTGCTGTGCCGGAGGCACCCCGCCGCCCTCTCCCCCGCCCTTGCCGCCCTTTCCCGCCTTGTCCGAGCCGTGCGGGCGGCCGCCCGCGTCCCGGCCGGCCGGCTGGCGGGCCTTCAGCTCGCCGCTGTCCTGCGGGGTGGCGCCACCCTTGTCACTGCGCCGCTGTTCGGGCTGCTGCGGATTGGACATGCGCCGGACTCCCTCCGGATGGTGCGTGATGGTGCGTGCTCCGTACGGGGCCCGGGTTCCCAGGGGGACGCGGGTGACGCACACCGGCGCGGACCGGGCTCACGGCGCCGGACGGGTCAGCGCCCGGTGGAGGTGTTCGAGGGCGTCCAGCAGCACCGAGCGGTGGTACCAGCTCAGCCAGGCCGCCGTGTCCGAGGCGAGCAGGGCGAACGCCTCGGCCTGCGCGGCGCTCGTCCGGTGGCCGGCGTCCGGCCAGTGCAGGGTGATCACCCCGGTGCACGAGCCGGCGGAGGAGAGCACCGGGACGCTGTGCACGGCCTGGGTCCCGGTGGCCAGCAGCACGCGCCGGCAGTCGTCCGACAACTGCCCGTCCGCCGCGACGTCGGGCACGCCCACCTGGCGGCCCCGCACCCGGGCCGCCGCGTCGGCCGTGCCGTCGCCCCGGCCGCGCACGAGCTGGTCCAGGAACGTCTCCGCGCAGCCGTAGTGGGTCTCCAGCATCAGGGCGTTCACGGCCGGGTCCACGAACTGCACGTATCCGGCGGGCGCCTTCCCGATGGCCAGCGCCTCGTGCAGGACGGCGTCGATCATCTGCCGGCGGTAGCGCGGGTCCCGGCCGCCGCGGGCCAGCGTCCGCAGCTGCGGCACCGGCAGCGAGCGCCGCCCCGGGAACCACACGTCGCCGTCCGGGGGCCGGGCCACCACCACGGCCGAGACGAGGACCCGCAGCGGCACGTTGAACCGCTGCGAGGCCTCGCGCAGCGCCCGGAAGGCGCTGCCGGAGTCCGGCAGCCCGTAGCGGACCATGAGCGTGCCCTGCGCCATGCCGATCACCGGCGCGGTGCGCACCCGGGCGCGCAGCGCGCGGACCTCCTTGTGCAGGTCCTCGTACGAGGGCCGCAGCGGGTCCGCCATCTGCGACCGCCAGGCGGGCAGCTCCTCCACCCGGGAGGCGGCGCGGGCCAGCTCGCGCAGCGCCTCGTCCAGCGTGGCGTACAGCTGGACACCGTCCAGGCGGGCCAGGTGCACCGCCTCGCGGACCCCGGGCCGGGCGCGGACGATGATCAGGTCGGGGCGTCCGGTGCGTGCCCGGGTCGTCTCGCTGAGCGCGCGCAGCACGGCGGCGCCGCCGAGCTGGACGTGCGCCATGTCGAGCACGGGGCGCAGTCCGGCGCGGTCCGCCTGTTCCAGGTGCCCGCGCAGCTCCTCCGACCAGGCCTGGACTCCGTCGGCGTCGAGGCTGCCCGACATGCGCAGCAGGAGGGCGCCCTCGGCGGGCAGCCCCTCGACGACGGAGGACTCGATCACGAGGGGAGCCGGTGCCGGGGGCCGGCCGGAAGAAGGTTTCATCGCATCACCCAGACAGGACGTCCCACAGAACTCGATCGGTCTCTTCCCGGCCTACGCACCACCCCGCACGGTAGGCCCCGGGCCGGCGGCCGCGCCATGCACCGCGCCGTACGGCCCAGCGGCGGGCCGGGCCGTCACCATCCGAGGTCGCCGGACTCCGGGCGGGCCGGTTCGTACGCCGGCCAGCCCGCCCGGTCCCCGGCCGGTTCGCGGACCGGTTCGCGGGTGGTCAGGGCGTCCAGGGCCGACGCCAGGGTGGCGTGCACCCGGATGCCCGGCAGGCCGGCCGAGGTCAGCGCCTCCCGGACGTGCGGTCTGGGCTGTACGACGGACAGGGCGCGACCGGTGTGCGCGAGGGCCCCGGTGGCCCGGTCCAGGGAGCGGACCGCGTCGGCACAGGCGAGGTACGCCTCGCTCAGGTCCAGCAGGGGGTGCTCACCGGCCTGGCCGGCGTGGGCCACGTGCTCGGCGAGGGCTTCGGAGAACAGCCGGGCGTTGGAGGCGTCGACCGTGCCCCGGGTCTTCAGGACGCTGATGCCGCCGAGCCCGGGACGGCGCTCGTGCACGGTCTGCAGGAGCAGGGGGGCGGGGCCGCCGGGGCGGACGCGGGCGGGTGACGGCTGACCGTCTTCCCTGGGTGATCGGGTTTCCACGGGGATCGGGCTTCCTGGAGGGGGAGGAAGGATCAGCCGGCCGCGTCTTGACCGGGACATCACTGTGCCCGCGCCGTGCGGGGGATGCAACGACGTCCCCGCGCGTGTCGTACCGCCGCGGTCTCATCCGACGTACCGCCGGGCGGGTGAGTCCCTGCGCGCCCGTTCCAGCGCGGCGAGGCAGCGTTCCAGGTCGGGCGGCACGGGGTCGCGCTGGCGCAGCACCCACGGCAGTCCGGCGGTGGCGTGGGCGAACGCGCGGGCGGAGGCGGCGTCCCGGGGGACGGTCCGGATGAGGTGCCCGGTACGGCGCAGCGCCGGCAGCAGGGGGCGGCGCAGCCAGGTGAACCACAGCGTGTTGCGCAGTCCGAGGACCCGCCGGGCCGTGCTGTCGCGCAGCCGGGAGGCGTGGTGGTGGACGGTGAGTTCCTCGGCGTAGGCGAGCCACCAGCCCTGGCGCAGCAGGTCGCAGGCGAGCAGTTCCTCCTCGCCGCCGAGCCACAGGCCCGGGTGGAAGCCGCCGCCGGCCCGGAAGGCCTCGGTGCGCAGCACGGTGGCGGCGGCGAGGAAGGACCCGAGGGCGGGTCCGGGCAGCCAGTCGGGTCCGGACAGCGGGGACTCGCGCAGCTCGCGCACGACCGGGTCCTCGGTGCCGTCCGGTTCCACGATGATCCGTGCGGTGACGCCCGCGAGCCGGGGCCCGGCGTCCAGCAGGTCGGCGGCCCGGCGCAGACTGCCGGGGTCCCACCAGGTGTCGTCGTCGCAGAAGGCGACGTACGGCGTGCGGACCCGCTGCACGGCCAGGTTGCGGCCGATGGCGCCCAGGTTGCGTCCGGGACGCAGCAGGGTCATCTCCGGGAACTCCCGGGCCACCGCTTCGGCGGTGCCGTCGCAGGAGGCGTTGTCGGTGACGATGACCGGCGGCCGCTCGGGCAGCCGGCGCAGCAGGGCGAGGGTGCGCAGCAGTTCGTCACGGCGGTTGTGGGTGATCAGGACGACGGTCGTGCGGTCGTCGGGGGCGATCCGGGCGGGGGCCCCGGCAGCGGTACCGGTCATCGTCCGACGCCTCCCCGTGGGTGGTGGCGGCGGCGGATCGGGGGCACCGTCGTCCGGCGCCTTCCCGTGGCGGGCGGCCGGGGGTGGCCGCCGTCCGGCGCGGGGTGGTCCTCGTCTGGTCCCCGTCCGCACGTCCCGGGTACGGGTGCCGGGGTCGTCCCGGTCATCGTCCGCTGCCTTCCCGGGGACGGCCGGGCGGGTCGCGGTCGAGCAGGCGGGCGGCGTGTTCGACGCGCGGGGGCAGGGGCCGGCGGCGGGCGAGGGCGGCGGGGAACCGGACGACGGTCTCCTTCAGGGCGCGGCGCGCTCCGGGCCGGCCGGCCGCGGCGGCCAGTGCGAGTGCGGTGCCGGCGCGCAGGGCGACCGGCCAGGGGCGGCGCAGGCAGGTGGTCAGCACGTGGTTGCGCCGGACGAGGAAGGAGCGGCCGGTGCGGCCGTGGTCGTCGGGGTGGTGGCGCGCGCGCAGGGAGGGTTCGAAGACGACACCCCAGCCCGCGGCGGCCAGGTCGTAGGCGAGCAGGGTCTCCTCGCCGCCGAAGAAGAGCAGCGGGTGGTAACCGCCGGCGCTGAGGAAGGCCTCGCGGCGGACCACGCAGGCGCAGCCGAGGAACCCGAGCACCGGGCGGCCCGGCAGGTCCGGTTCCAGTGGCAGCGGGGAGGCCGCGAGCACCGCGTTGAGGGGGTCCTCGGCGGCCTCGTCCCCGACCAGGGTGCGGGCGGCGAGCAGGCCGAGCCGGGGGTGGGCGTCGAGGAGGTCGGCGGCGCGGGCGAGGCTCCCCGGCTCCCACCACGAGTCGTCGTCGCTGAAGGCCACGTAGGGGGTGTCGGCGTGCCGGACCGCGAGGTTGCGGCCGAGGGCACCGGTGTTGGCGGCCGGCCGCAGCAGGCGGGCGATGGCCGGGTGGCCGGCCACGGCGCGGCGGGTGGTGTCGTCGCGGGAGTTGTCCACGACGACGACCGGCGGCCGCTCGGGCAGCGCCGCCAGCGCGTCCAGGGTGCGGACCAGGCTGGCGCTGCGGTCGCGGGTGATGACGGCGACCGTGACGCGCGGGTCGCCCGGGGTCGTGGGCCGGTGCGCACGGGCCGGGGCCTGCTCAGTGGACATGCGTCACCTCCGGTCCCGCTTGCCGCTGCCGGGCGCGCACGTCCGGCAGGAGTGTCAGGCAGGCCGCGGCGACCTCACCGGCGCGGATGCGCAGCAGGCGGGCGTCGGGGGTGCGGCCGTGCGGGTCGCCGGGCGGGCCGGGCTTCCACAGGGCGAGGTGGTCCGGGCTCGGGGGCGGCCCCCACCGCCGTGGGGAGACCGGTCCGAACAGGGTGACGGAACGGGTCCCGTGGGCCACGGCGAGGTGGGCGAGGCCGGTGTCGCCGCTGAGGACCAGGGCCGCCCCGGCGACCAGCGCGGACAGCTCCGCGAACGGCAGGCCGCCGGTC
This sequence comes from Streptomyces sp. NPDC047841, assembly GCF_040704085.1. NCBI lineage: Bacteria > Bacillati > Actinomycetota > Actinomycetes > Kitasatosporales > Streptomycetaceae > Streptomyces > Streptomyces sp. NPDC047841. The sequence continues at coordinate 121,558 of NZ_JBEYRP010000016.1, read as the reverse complement.
AGCACGTCGCGGCCGCGCCCGCCGCCGCGTTCGGCGACCGAGCGGACCAGGGCGTCCTCGCCGGGGCCGCCGGTGAGGACCACGTGGTGGCCGGCGGCGCGCAGACACCGTACGACGGCGGCGAACCGCTCCGCCGGCCAGCGGCGGGACCCCGAGGCCGCGCCGGGGTGCACGACGACGGCGCCCGGCGCCGGGGACGGGGTGGTGGGCCGGGGCAGCCGCAGGTCCAGGGGGTCGGCCGCGATGCCGTAGTGGTGCAGGAAGGCGCACCAGCGGTCCCGTTCGTTCGCCTGGTCCGGCCACGGCGGGCCGTCCGGGCAGGCGTGGGCGAGCAGCCGGCGCGGACGCAGGGCGGCCAGGGCGTCGCGGCTCTCGGGGCCGCTGCCCTGCAGGTCGATCGCGACGTCGGGGGGCGGGCCGGGCCAGTGGCCGAGGTCAGGCACCCCGCGGCCCGGCGCCTCGGCCGGGAACACGGCGTCGACCGCGCCGGTCCGCGCGGCGGGCTCGGTGAGCCCCGGCGGCTGGGCGAGGACGACCTGGTGGCCGGGGAAGGCCCGCCGGACGCCCCGCAGCGCGGGCACGCCGGCCAGCAGATCGCCGAGGCCCAGGGCGCGCAGGACCAGGACGGCCGGACGGTCCGCGGCAGGGATCGGGGTGGGGGTCACCGAGTGGGTCCTCCGTTGCGTGCGGAAGCCGGGGACGGACGCCGGACCGGGCTCCGCGCACCGGCGCCGCCCACCCGAGCGGGCGGCGGGACCCGGCCGGGGGTGCGGGCCGCGGGCGGGGCGTCTCGGCCGGTGGTACGGGGCGCGGGCGGAACACCTCGGCCAAAGGTGCGGGACGCGGACAGAACACCTCCACTCCCGGCGCCGAACGCGGAGGGAACGTCTCGGCCGGCGGTGCGGGGCGTCGGCCGGACGCTTGTGCCGGGGCCCGGCCGGCGGACCGTTCCGGCCGTGGGTGCGCGGAGGCACGTCCCGCCCGCCGTCCCGCCTCCCGGTCCGGGACCCGCACCGGACGCCCGGTACCAAGGAGGCCGTGCCGCGCTCACCGGGTGTCCCCGCCCATGGGCGCCGGGGCCAGGGCCGCGCGGCGGGCGAGGCCGGTGGTGGAGCGGCCGTCGAGGTAGGGCAGCAGGAGGACCTGGCCGCCCCAGCTCTCCACGAGGGGCTGTTCGGGCAGCCGGGTCCGGGCGTAGTCGCCGCCCTTGGCCCAGATGTGCGGGCGCAGTTCGGCGAGGACGCGTTCGGGGGTGTCCTCGTCGAACACGGCCACGGCGTCCACGCACTCCAGGGCCCGCAGCACCCGCACCCGGTCCGCGGCCGGGACGAGCGGGCGGCTGCCGCCCTTGCGGCGGCGGACCGAGTCGTCCGAGTTGACGCACACGACGAGGCAGTCCCCGGCCCGGCGGGCGGCCTGGAGCAGAGCGACGTGCCCGGCGTGCAGCAGGTCGAAGCAGCCGCCCGCGGCGACCACGGTGCCGCCCGCTGCCCGCACCCGCGCGGCCGTGCGCACGGCGTCCGCGGTGGTGTCGCCGTCACCCGGCGCCTCCTCGGCCGTCTCCGGGCCGTCCGGGACGGCGACCGCCCGGGCGCCGCCCTCGGCGACGTAGCGGGTGGCGGCGTGGACGGCGCCCTGTACGGCGGCCTCGGTGAGGGCGCCGTCGGCGAGCAGGCCGGCGGCGGCCGCGGCGAATCGGTCACCCGCCCCGCAGGGGTCGCCGGTGGCGGCGGCCGGGGTCGGCACGAGCAGCGGGGTCTCGCCGTGGGAGAGGAGGGCGCCGCGTTCGCCGAGGGTCACCGCGACGGCCTGGGCACGCCAGGCCCGTACGAGGACGCGGGCGTCCCGTGCGGCGGTGCGCAGCCCGGCCGCGTCGCCGGGCTCGGCGTGTTCGAGCTGCCGGGCGAAGGCGCGGGCCTCCTGGGCCGAGGGCGTGGCCAGGCGGACGCCGGGGACCGGGGGCCGGCCGCGCACGTGCGGGTCCCAGACGACGGGGGCCGCGGTGTGCGCGAGGGCGTCCCGGAGGACTTCGGCGGTACCGCGGCCGTAGTCCGCGACGAGGACGCCCCCGGCCGCCGCGATCGTCGACACCGCCTCCTGGGTCGCCTCGCGGGCGCGGCCCTCGCCGTCGTCGAGGCGGAGCAGCGGTCTGTCCCCGGCCAGGACGCGGGTCTTGCTGCTCAGGGTGCCCTCCAGCGGCACCTCGACCAGGCCGACCCGGCCGGCCAGCAGCTCCCGGAGGGTGTCGCTGGCGGTGTCCGCGCCGAGGGCGGTGACCAGGGTGACGGGCCGTCCGTCGGCCGCCGCGAGGCAGGCGGCGAGGGCGGCGCCGCCCGGCCGGGAGCTGCGCCGGGTGCCGTGCACGACGGGGACGGGCGCGTCCGGGGCCAGCCGCTCGGCACGGCCGCACAGGTCGTGGTCGAGCAGGGCGTCGCCCACGACGAGCAGGGGGGTCTGCGAGGCGGTCATGTCCGTCCCTTCCTGGGTGCTGCGGGCGCGCCGGGTGCGGCCCGGCCGGCGGTGCGGGCGCGGCCCACGAGCCGCCCCACGACACCGGGTCTGCCGTCGGCGCCCGGCCGGCCGTCGGCGCCGGTGTCCGCCGCCCCGTGGTCGGCCTCCCCCCGTTCGACGGCCTGGTCGAAGGCCTCGCAGAGCATGTGGACGGCGACCAGGTGCAGTTCCTGGACGGTGGCGCCGAGGGGGGCGTCGACGCACAGCGTGTCGTCCGCGCCGAGCTGCAACGGGTTGGGGGCCCGTCCGGTCAGCGCCCACACCGTCATGCCGAGCCGGTGGGCGCGGTCGGCGGCGGCCAGCAGGTTGGCGCTGGCGCCGCTGGTGGACATCAGGAGGAGCACGTCGCCGGGGCGGCCGTGCGCGGCGGTCTGCCGGGCGAACACCTCCTGGACGCCGTAGTCGTTCGCGATCGCCGTGGTGGAGGAGGTATCGGCGTGCAGGGCGACCGCGGAGAACGGTGGCCGGTCGTCGCGGTAGCGGCCGACGAGTTCGGCGGTAAGGTGCTGGGCCTGGGCCGCGCTGCCGCCGTTGCCCGCGACGAGCAGCCGGGCGCCCGCGCCCAGCCGCCGGGCGAGTTCGGTGCCCCAGCGCTCGATGAGCGGACCGTGGTCGCGGAACGCCTCCAGGGCCTTGGCCAGGTCGTCGCAGTGCGCGGTGGCGGTGGCGGTGTTCCCGTGCGCCGTGCCGGTGCCGGTCTTCGCCGGACCCTGCGCCGGCCCCTCCGCCGGCCCCTTCGTCGGACTCTTCATCGGACGACTCCCGAGAGCGAGTGGATGGCGGACACGGCGCCGTACACCCCGGCCACGCCGTCGGCCACCCGGTCCCAGGTGTAGTGGCTGAGCACGCGGGCGCGGCCGGCGGCTCCGTACCGGGCGAGCCGGCCGGGGTCGGCGAGGAGGGCGCGGACGACCGCGCCGAGGTCGTGGTCGTCGTCGGCCGGGACCAGGACGCCCGTGCTGCCGTCCACGACGGTGTCGAGCTGGCCGCCGACGGCGGTGGCGACCACCGGCGTGGCACAGGCCATGGCCTCCAGCGGGACGATGCCGAACGGCTCGTACCGGGGCAGCGACAGCACCAGGTCGGCGCTGGACATCAGCCGGGGCATACGGGCCCTGCTGACCCCGCCGAGCAGCGTGACCCGGTCCTGGACGCCGTACTCGCCGGCGATGCCGTAGAGGCGCTCGGCCTCGGGTTCGGCACCGAGCAGGTCGGCCTCCGGGCCGCCGGCGACGAGGAGTTCGGCGTCGGGTACGCCGGCCAGGGCGCGGATGGCGCGGTCGAAGCCCTTGCGGGGCACGAGCCGGCCGACGGCCAGCAGCCGCCTGCGGGCGCCGGACGATCGGGTGCCGGTGACGGGGGCGAACTGGTCGGGGTCGACCCCGCACGGCACGACACTGATCCGGTCCTCCGGCAGCCCCATGGCCTTCAGTTCGGCCACCTCGTCACTGCACGTGGCGATGATCCGGGCGCACTCGTGGCCGATGGCCTCCTCGATGGCGAGGCGCTGCGGGGGGCTGGTGTCGGCGGCGCCCTGGTAGCGCTTCTTGACCGTGCCCAGCGCGTGGTAGGTCTGCACCACCGGGATGCCGAGGTCGCGGGCGCCTGCCAGGGCGGCCAGGCCCGACATCCAGAAGTGGGCGTGCACCACGTCGGGCGGGCTCTTGGCCCACTGCCGGGCCAGGTAGTTCCCGAAGTCGCTCATGTGGGGCAGGAGTTCGTCCTTGGGGACGGGTGCGGGCGGCCCGGCGGGCACGTGCACCACCTGGACGCCGTCGATGAGGGTCACCCGGTCCGGCAGGCCCGCCGAGTCCCGCCGGGTGTACACCGTGACGCGGTACCCCTTTCTGGCGAGTTGCCGGGCGACCTGCGCCACGTACACGTTCTGGCCGCCCGCGTCCGGCCCGCCGAGCGCGGCCAGCGGGCTGGCGTGCTCGGAGACCATGGCGACGCGCCCGGCGGTGTGCGGTATGCGGCTCATCGGGTGACCTCCTTGATCAGGCGCTCCCAGTCGTCCAGGAAGCGCCGCTCTCCGTAGCGGGCCTGGGCCGCGGCCCGGGCTGCCGCGCCGGTGCGGCGCGCCAGCCCGGGGTCGGCGAGGAAGGCCCGTACGGCGTCCTCCAGGACGTCGAGGCGGTTCGAGACCACCCCGGCGCCCTCGGGTATCGCCTCACGGGCCTCCGTGGTGTCCAGGGCGACCACGGGCATGCCCAGGAACATGGCCTCCAGCAGGGACAGTCCGAGCGAGGTCCAGCGCACGGGGTGCAGGTAGACCCGGCAGCGGGCCATCTCCCGGTGCAGTTCGCGCTGCGGCAGGTCCCGGGTGCGGCAGCGCCCGGGCGGCAGGCCGAGGTGGGCGGCGAGTCCTTCGGTGCGCATGCCGAAGACGTCCAGGGGCGCGGTCCGGGCGAACCGGGGCAGCAGGTCGGTGCCGGTGGTACGGCCCCTGCGCACGGGCTCGTTGACCACGACGGCCGCGCGCCGCTCGGTGCCCGTGTAGCGGGGGCCGGGATCGATGATGCCGTGCTCGACGACCTCGGTGGGGGCCCGGCCGTTGTCCCACATCAGCCGGTTGAAGTGGGTGACGTGCACGACGGGGATCCCCGACTGCCCGGCCAGCGGGTGGAGCTGGCGCTCCGGCGACTCGTCGGGGCTGTTGTGCTCGACGTACACGGCGGGCACGTCCACGCCGGGACGGCGGCCGGTCCAGCGCACGGCGAGGTCGAGTTCGTGCGGGCGTTGCAGGACCATCAGGCCGATGTCGCAGTCCCGCAGTTCCTCCGGTGTGCGTTCCCGGACGTTCTCCGGCCAGTCCCAGGTGACGGCGCGGCCGAGCCCGTCGGGTCCGCGGTCGCCGGTGACCGGGACGAGGTAGGTGTGCGGGCCCTGCACGAAGGCGGTGAGCCAGGATCCGTGCACGTGCCAGACGAGGATGTTCATGACTGCCGCTCCTGGATGAGCTTGTGCGCCGCGCGCACCACGTCCTGTCCGGTGACCTCGTCCAGACAGGGGTGGCCGGGCACCGGGCAGGTCAGGGCCCGGGTGTCCGCGCAGGGCGCCGACTGGTCGCCGAGCAGGATGACGGGGACGCCGTACGGCGCCCAGCGCCCGGCCGGTACGACGGGTGCGAACAGCGAGACGACCGGGGTGCCGACGGCGGCGGCGAGGTGGGCGGGGCCGGTGTTGGCGCTGATCACGACCTCGGCCATGCGCAGCACGCCGGCGAGGACGCGCGGGGAGGTCCGGCCGCCGAGGTCCACGGCCGTGTCCCCGCTGACCCGCCGGGTGAGGCCGGTCTCCTCCGGGCCGCCGGTGACGACCACGCGGTGGCCTGCGTCGGCGAGCAGCGCGACCGCCTCGGCGCAGCGGTGCGGGCTCCAGGCGCGGGCGGGGGCGCTGGCGCCGGGGTGCAGGACGACGTAGGGGCCGTGGCCGGTGAGACTGCTGGTGTCGGGGGGCGGGAGGACGCGCAGCCGCCCGTCGTCGCCGGGCGGGGGCGGGAAGCCCAGGGCGGCGGCGGTGTCCAGCGCCGCCTCGGCCTCGTGCCGGCCGTCGCGGCGCCGGTGGCGTACGTCGAGGAGCCGGCCGGGGTGGTCGACGCTGTCGGCGCCGATCCGGCCGACGCCGGCGAGCCGGAGCAGCAGGGCGGTGGGGAGCGGGCTCTGGTGGAAGGAGGTGAGGACGAGCGCGGTGTCGTAGGCCCCGGCACGCAGGCGCGCCAGCAGTGCGTCGACGTCCGCGGGGCCGACCGGCGGCGGGTCGAACCCCTCCCAGGGCGCCTCCCACACCAGCACCTCGTCCACGCCGGGCAGCATGCGGGCGGCGTCCGCGCCGCGCGGGCCGCACAACAGGGTGACGTGCGAGGACCCGGCGGCGACGGCACGCACGGCGGGGCCGGCGAGCAGGACGTCACCGAAACTGTCGAGCCGGACGACGAGCGACTTCACGCCGGCCACCTCCCGAACGCCCGGACGCCTCCCGGGGGCACCGCGCCGGACACGGACGGCCACGCCCGGTGCGCGGCGGCCTCTCCCGGCGCGGCCTCTACCCGAACGGCCTCTCCCGGCACGGACCACGGGGACTCCCCCGGAGCCGCTTCCCCCGGCGCGGACGACGACGTCCGGTGCGAAACGGCCTCTCCCGGCACGGCCTCTACCCGCACGGCCTCCTCCGGCACGGACGACAGGGACTCTCGCCGAGCCGCCTCCCCGGGCGCGGACGACAGGGACCCTTCCACAGCCGCCTCCCCCGGCGCGGCCGACCGCCGGGCCCCGGAGGCCGGGGCGGCGCGGCCGGACGGCGGTCGCGTCCCGGCAGGGTTTGCCGCGTTCCGCACCGAGGACCACCGGCCCTCGGAGACCACCGCGGTGCCCTCGCGGGACCACCGCATCCCGCCGGCGGCCGGTGCCGTCCGCGCGGGCGGGGTGTGCGGGGGGCGCCTCGGCGGGGCGAGTCCCGCCTCCGTCAGGGCCGCGCGGACCGCGGTGAGGGGGTCGGGGGCGCTCTCCATGGCGAAACGTTCCACCTCCGCCGGTGCGGTGGCCGCGTTCGGGACCAGGACGCCCCGGGCGCCGGCCGCGCGGGCGGCCAGCACGTCCGCGGCGATGTCACCGATCACCAGGCACTCGGCCGGCGGCACGCCCAGCCGGGCGGCGGCGGTGCGGACCAGGCCGGGGCGGGGCTTGCGGCAGGCGCAGCCGGCGTCGGGGCCGTGCGGGCAGAACACCCAGGTGTCCAGGCCCCCCAGCAGCTCGTCGGCGCGCTCGTTGACGCGGACCACCTGGTCCACGGTGAGCAGACCGCGGCCGACGCCGGACTGGTTGCTGACCACCCCGGTCGCCAGCCCGGCGGACCGGGCCAGCGCCACGGCCGCGGCGGCGCCCGGCATCAGCCGCACCCGGTCGGGGTCGCCGTTGTACGGCACGTCCACGACGAGGGTGCCGTCACGGTCGAACAGGACGGCGGACAGCCTGTTCACCCGGCACCTCCCAGGGGCTCGGCGTGCCGGTGGCGGACGACCCCGCGCAGCCAGTGCCGGACGGCGAGTGGCGGGATGAGCACGCTGGTGCCGAGCATCCCGGCGATCTCGCGGGCGGTGCGCGGCCCGGGCAGGATGCGGGCGAGGGCGAACTCGGTGGTGCCGAGCGTCCACACGGCGGCGCAGGCGACCGCGGCCCGGCGCCGCCCGGCCAGGGCGCAGCCGGCCGCGGCGAGGGCGGCGCCGGTGACCGCCAGGTGGCGGGGCAGCCGGCCGCGCGGCGCCTGGGCGCGGTCCCACCAGTCCCGGCCGTGCAGCCGGTTCATCAGGGCGTCGTCGGCGTTGCCGCGCTGTGCGGGCAGCGAGGCCCACCAGTGGGCGGGGCGGACCGGGTGCCGGGTGACCCGGGTGCCCCGGGTCAGGGACCAGCCTCCTCGCTGCACACGCAGGGCGAGGTCGGCGTCCTCGCGGAAGGCCCGCGGGAAGCGTTCGTCGAAGCCGCCGGTCCGCTTCAGCGCCTCGGTGCGGTAGGCCATGTCGGCGGTGGCCCAGGCCGCGTTCTCCAGGCCCTTGGTGGTGCGTTCCCAGTCGGTGGGCCGGCGGTCCGGGGGCAGAGGGACGCGCAGCCGCCCCTGGACACCGCCGACGTCGGGGCCGGCCTGCCGCAGGTCGTCGGCGAGCCGCCGGGACCAGTCCGGCAGTACCTGGACGTCGTCGTCCAGGAACACCGTCCAGGGCGTGCGGACGGTCTGCCAGCCGGCGTTGCGGGCGGCGGCCGGTCCCCTGCCGCCGGTGCGCAGGGTGCGCACCCGGTCGAGCAGTTGCCCGGCCGGTTCCAGGGGCAGGCCGCCGTCGGGCGCGGGCCGGTCGTCCACGACGACCACCTCGTGCGGCGGATGGCCGTCGGCCGCGGCGAGCGCGCGCAGGCACTCGGCGAGGCAGGGGCGGCCGATCGTCGGGACGACGACGGTGTAGGCGGGGGCGTCGGTCATGCGAAGGCCTTCCCACGGCGGATCGCGAACGGGCCGAGCACCAGCAGGTCGACCGGGGCGGAACCGAAGCACTCCAGGGCGTCCCGGGGGTCGTCGACCATGGGCCGTCCAGCGGTGTTGAGGCTGGTGTTGACCACGACGGGCAGTCCGGTGCGCCGTTCGAAGCCCTCGATCATCCGGGCCATCAGGGGTTCCTGGGCGCGGTCCACGGTCTGGACGCGGGCCGTGCCGTCGACGTGCACCACGGCCGGGATGCGGTTCCTCCAGCCGGCTGCCACGTCGTGCACGAACAGCATGTACGGGCTGGGCAGCGGCCCGTCGAAGATCTCGCCCGCGCGCTCGGCGAGCACCATGGGCGCGACGGGCCGGAACTCCTCGCGTCCCTTGACCGCGTTGAGCCGCTCCAGGTTCTCCGCCCTGCCGGGGTGGGCGAGCAGCGAGCGGTGCCCGAGCGCGCGCGGCCCGTACTCGCTGCGCCCCTGGAACCAGGCCACGATCCCGTCGTCGGCCAGCGCCTGGGCGGCGGTCTCGGCGATGTCGGCGGGTTCCTCGTACGGCACGGCCGCCCGCTCCAGCCACCCGCGCAGTTCGGCGTCGCTCCAGCCCCGGCCGAGCGCGGCCGTCGGCATGGGTTCCAGTGTGTCCTTCTGCCCGGCGACGTACGCCGCCGCGCCCAGGGCCGTGCCGGCGTCGCCGGCGGCGGGCTGCACCCACACGTGCCGGAAGCCGCTCTCCCGCCACAGCCGGGTGTTGGCGACGCAGTTCAGGGCGACGCCGCCGGCCATGGTGAGCGCGTCCTCGCCGGTGCGCTCGCGCAGCCACCGGGCGAGGGCCAGCATGGCCTCCTCCAGGCAGAGCTGGGCGCTGGCGGCGAGGTCGGCGTGGTCCTGGTTCCAGGCGCCGCCGGCCGGGCGCGGCGGGACGAGTTCGGCCCAGGGCACCGGGCGGGCCCGGAAGCCGCCGTCGTCGCCGGCGTGGACGTACTCGCGCAGCCGGCCGGCGAAGCGCGGGGTGCCGTAGGAGGCGAGGGCCATGACCTTGAACTCGTCGCTGCTGCGCAGGAATCCGAGGTGCTGGGTGAGGTCCTCGTAGAACAGGCCGAGGGAGTCCGGCAGCCGCTGGGTGCCGATGACGGTCAGTTCGCGGTTGGCGCAGCGGCCGGCCAGGTGGGAGCCGCACTCGCCACGGCCGTCCAGGACGAGGACGGCGCAGTCCGGGTACGGCGAGACCGGCCCGGCGGAGGCCGCGTGCGCGATGTGGTGCGGGACGAAGCGCACCTTCGCCGGGTCGAGTCCGGGCAGGGCCTCGGTGAGGAAGTCCGGTGCCTGGCGGGCGTACTGCTGGCGCAGGTGGTCCCAGGGGTCGTGCAGCCCCATCTCGTCGGCGGGGCGGGCCAGTGCGGGGTCGTAGGAGTAGGCGACGGCGTCCAGATCGGACGGGGTGAGGCCGGCCTGCTCCAGACACCAGCGGGCCGACTGCTCGGGCAGTTCCCAGGCCGAGAAGGGAACGGGCCGCTTGCCGTGCTTGCGGCGGGAGAACCGCTCCTCCTCCGCCGCCGCCACGACCCTGCCGTCGGTGACGAGGGCGGCGGCGGGGTCGTGGAAGAGTGCGTTGATACCGAGGACGTGCATGCGCTGTCTCCAGGGCCGGGGAAGATGCGGGGGTCAGGGGCGCGGGGCCGGTTCCTCCACGCGCGGGTCCGGATCCGGGGGCAGGGCCGCGAAGTAGGCGATGGTCTGCTTCAGGCCCTCCTCCCAGGGGACCTGCGGCGACCAGCCGAGCAGTTCGCGTGCGAGGGTGGTGTCGGGGCGGCGCCGGCCGGGGTCGTCGACGGGCCGGTCGACGAACGCGATCGGGGAGCGGGAGCCGGTGAGGGCGACCACCCGGCGGGCCAGGTCGGCGACGGTGATCTCGTCGCTGCCGCCTATGTTGACGGGTCGTACGGAGCGGCTCGCGGCGACCCGGAGGATGCCGTCGACCGTGTCGTCGACGTAGCACAGCGAGCGGGTCTGGCTGCCGTCGCCGGTGACCGTGAGCGGCTCGCCGGCCAGGGCCTGGCAGATGAAGGTGGGCACGGCGCGGCCGTCGTGCGCCCGCATCCGCGGACCGTAGGTGTTGAACAGCCGGACGATCCCGGCGTTCGTCCCCCTGGTGCCGGCGTGTGCCGTGACCAGGGCCTCGGCGAACCGTTTCGACTCGTCGTAGACGCTGCGCGGCCCGACGGGGTTGACGTTGCCCCAGTAGCCCTCGTGCTGCGGGTGGACGAGCGGGTCGCCGTAGACCTCGGAGGTGGAGGCGAGCAGGAAGCGGGCGCCGTCGCGTTCGGCGATCGCCAGGACGTTGCGGGTGCCGAGGCTGCCCACGTCCAGGGTCTGGAGGGGCATGCGCAGGTAGTCGGCGGGCGAGGCCGGGCAGGCGAAGTGCAGGACCAGGTCGTACGGGCCCGCCAGCCGCCCGGTGCAGTCGGGTGCGCAGACGTCGCCGTGCACGTACCGGAAACCGGGCCGGTCCTCCAGGTGCGCGATGTTCTCGCGCCGCCCGCAGGCCAGGTTGTCGGCGCAGTCGACTTCGACACCTGAATCCAGCAGCCGCTCGCACAGATGGGAGCCGAGGAAGCCGGCGCCGCCGGTCACGAGGGCGCGCCGCCAGGAGAACGGTGTGTCACCAGTCATGGGGCTGTTCCTTCGTCCGCGTCGTCGCGCCGGACAACGCCCCTGCCTGGGCGTTCGGCGCATACCGCGTCGCCGGGACCGACCTCGTCGGCCCGATGGGAGGAGAATGGCCCGGCCCGGGTCCCCGCTGATCGGGAGGACCGGCCTGGCACGCCGCCGCTTGCTGGACGGCACTGGCAGCTGAGTTCCCCTGCCAGTTGGGTTCACGCGTTGGATTCTTATTCTCGGGTCTCAGGGGTACTCGCGCGACTCCTGCGCCCCTCTACCACGCTGGAGGCGCTGATGCACGACGATGTCGCCGAGGCGGTGCTGCGCCTGCTGCGCGGGCCCGGCCGGCCTCCGCGGCGGCTGCTGCTCACCGGCTGGTTCAGTTTCCGCGAGGGAGAGGCGACGGCCGGGGACGTGCTGGCGCAGCAGCGCATGTCGGCCGCGCTGACCAGGGCGGGCATCCGGCACGAGACGGCGTGGAGCCCCGGCTTCCGGCCCGGTGAGCTGTCGCTGGAGACGGCTGAGCCGCGGGCGTACGACACCCTGCTGTTCGTGTGCGGTCCGGTGCACGGGCCGCAAGTGGCCGCTCTGCATGGAAGGTTCGGGTGTTGCAGACGACTGGCGGCCGGGGTCTCGGTGGTCGATCCGGCGGACCCGGCGGTCACCGGTTTCGACGTGATCGTCGCGCGGGACGGCACCGCCGGCCCGGCCCGGCGCGATCTCGCGGCCGACGCCCCGGCGGGACCGCTGCCGCCCGTGGCCGGAGTCGTCCTCTCCCACGGCCAGGGGGAGTACGGGGCGCGCCGCCGGCACGCGGAGGTGAACGAGCGGATCACCGGCTGGCTGGCCGGCAAGGACTGCGCGCGGGTGCCGGCCGACTCCCGGCTGGCCATGGGCGACTGGCGGCTGTGCGCCACCGCGGAGCAGTTCCTCTCCCTCGTGGCGCGCCTCGACCTGGTCGTCACCACCCGGCTGCACGGCCTGGTGCTGGGTCTGCGCACCGGCACCCCGGTGATCGCGGTCGATCCGGTGGCGGGCGGCGCGAAGGTCAGTGCCCAGGCCCGCGCGCTGCGGTGGCCGGCGCTGGTGGCGGCGGACGCGCTGGCGCCGGACATCCTGGACCACTGGTGGGAGTGGGCGCTGTCCGGGGCGGGCCGGATGGCCGCCGCGTGCCACTCGATGCGCTGACCGGGCGCGGCGGGCCGTGTAGCGCGTCCGCCGCGGGGCACTCTCTGCGGCGACGGCGGGCCGTTCACGGGCCGCCGCGTTCCACGCAGGAGGTAACGACCATGGGTCACGGCGGAAACGTCATCCAGGAGCTGACCACGGACCACCGCGAGGTCGAGGAGATCTTCGGCCGCATCGAGGCGCTGCCGGCCGGCTCCCAGGAGCGCAAGGACCTGTGCGACCAGGCCACGATCGAGCTGGTCCGCCACTCGGTCGCGGAGGAGGCCTACCTCTACCCGGCGGTGCGCCAGCACGTGACGGGCGGGGACGCCCTGGCCGACAAGGAGCTGGAGGACCACGCCAAGGCCGAGCAGATCATGAAGGATCTGGAGGGCTGCCAGGCGGACGATCCGCGGTTCGACTCGCTGATGGCTCAGCTGATGAGCGAGATCCGGTCCCATGTGACGGACGAGGAGCAGAACCTTTTTCCGCGGCTGGAGGCGGCCTGTCCCCCGGACGCGCTGATGGACCTCGGCGACAAGGTCCGCCGGGCGAAGAAGATGGCGCCCACGCGTCCGCACCCGTCGGCACCGGACAAGCCCCCGGCCAACAAGCTGCTGGCCCCCGGAGCCGGTCTGGTCGACCGGCTGCGGGACGCGCTGACGGGACGGGGCAAGGAGAGCTGAGAGCGGACCTGGAGAGCCAGGGCCGAGGGAGAACGGCGCCGGTCCGGACCCGTGGGGGCCGGGCGGCGCCGTTCTGGATTCACCCGTTCGGCTCAGGGATGCGGCCCAGTGCCGGCGCCCGGGAGCCGTGTGTCACAGCCACGGCTGCGTGCCACGGGTCGTCCTGACACCGGTGCGGGGACGGGTGCAGGAAGCCCGGCACAGCAGCCGGAACGCCTGGAAGAGGGTCAGCGGCCACAGCAGCGCGAAGCACCACAGCAACGCGGGGTCCGAGGTGCGGATGCCCATCACGGCGACGAACACCGACGCGACCGTCAGCAGCAGCACCGCCGCCGGCAGCCAGACCTCGCGCGGGCCGGCGCCCATACGGCGCGCGAACCTCCGGTCCCGCCGCAGGTCCGCCTCGATCCGCAACAGCGCCAGCCGCTCCCGCGGTGACAGCCGTACCTCGTCACGCATCTCCCACATCTCCCAGTCGTCCACGGCAACGGCACCTCCTCCGCCGATCGGCGGCCTCCGGGCCCCGGGCGACCGAGTTCCCCTCTCCGTCCGGCCGATGCGGTGCCGCGGCGGGCCGGGCGGAGAGGGGGTGGAGGAAACTCCACCCCGCCTCCGGTGGCCACCCCGACTGAAACGCGGCGCCCGCCCGGTCCACGATGGAGCCGGTACAGCCCCCGTACGCCCGGCCGTCCGCCGTCCGCCCCGCGAGGAGCCACCGTGTCCGAGTCCACCGAGGTCGAGCCGACGGTCCGGTCGGCGGTCGAACCGGCCGAGGAGCCCGCGATGTGGCCCTGGGTGGTCGTCGCGGCCGTCGTCGCCGCCGTGGTCATCGTCCTCGTCAACGTGCTGATGACGGTCTGAGCGGGTGCGCCCCCCGGGCGCCCGTGGTGCGGGACCGGTCGCGGTACCGCATAGTGAACACAGCTCTCGCACCAGGCCGACCGGGAAGGACCGGGGCTGCCCACCACGCCCCCGCCCCCGGGGCCGCCGCGACGACGCTCAGCGGCCGGCACGGGTAGGACCGGCCCCCCGGAAGCGACGCGCCCGGCGGCGCGCTAAGGAGGCTGTATGTCGTCCCACGACCCGGCGGTTCCCGACTGCCCCTTCGACTTCGCCGACGCACTGGAGTACGACCCCGCGCTGGACGCGCTGGCACGCCGCGGCCCGGTCAGCCGGATCCGGCTGCCCTACGGCGAGGCGGAGGCGTGGCTGGTGACCAGCTTCGCCGGCGTGCGCCAGGTGACGTGCGATCCCCGGTTCAGCCGGGCGGCGATCGTCGGACGCGACTATCCGCGGATGACGCCCGAGCCGATCGTGTCACCCGAGTCGATCAACGTGACGGACCCGCCGCACTCCACCCGGTTGCGGCACGTGGCGGCCCAGGCGTTCACCCGGGAGCGGGTGGCGGCCATGCGGCCGGCCGTGGACCGGGTGGTGGCCGGGCTGCTGACGGCGATGGACGAGGCCGGTCCGCCCGCGGACCTGGTCACCCATCTGTCCGTACCGCTGCCCCACCTGACGATCTGCGAGCTGCTCGCCGTCCCCGATGCCGACCGCGACCAGCTGCGCGCGCACACCATGCGGCTGCTGGCCACCTCGCCGGACGCGCGGCAGGACGCGGCCGACGCCAAGGCCTGCCTGCGGGCGTACTTCGCCGAACTGGTCCCGGCCCGGCGGAGCTCGCCGGGCGAGGACCTGCTCAGCACGCTGGCCACCGCCCCGGTGCCGGAGGGCGAGGAGCCGCTGAGCGACGACGAGCTGGCGGTCCTCGCCGTGACGCTCATCCTCAGCGGCAACGACACCGCGACCTGCCAGATCAGCGACATCGCCTATCTGCTGCTGACCCGGCTCGAGGAGACGGCCGCCCTCGCGCGCGACCCCGAACGGTTCCCCGGCGCGCTGGAGGAGCTGCTGCGGTTCATCCCGTTCCGCAAGGGCGTGGGCATTCCGCGGATCGCCCTGGAGGACGCGGAGATCGAGGGCGTCCCGATCCGCGCGGGCGACTACGTGCACGTGTCCTACCTCGCGGCCAACCGGGACCCCGAGGTCTTCCCCGACCCGCACAAGCTCGACCTGGAACGGCCCGCGCGCCCGCACATGACCTTCGGCTGGGGCGGGCACCACTGCCTCGCGGCACCCCTGGCACGGGCGGAGCTGGACAGCGCCGTCTCGGGTCTGCTGGCCCGCTTCCCCAAGCTGCGCCTCGACGTCCCCGCCGAGGACATCGAGTGGGACAACGGCACCATCCGGCGCTTCCCGCTGAGCCTGCCGGTCACCTGGTGAGGCCGGGCCGGGCCACCGCGGCGACGCGAACGGCCCGGCCCCGCCGTGCCCGCCTCCACCGAGCGGGTGCCTTGCGGCCCGGCGCGTGGTGTCCTGCCGCGGCGGGCCGTGCCGGGCCCCTAGCCTCGGCGGCATGCTGGGGCTTCCTTCTCATGTCCGTGCCTGCCTGTTCGACCTCGACGGGGTACTCACCCAGACCGCGAAAGTGCACGCGGCGGCCTGGAAGGAGATGTTCGACGGCTACCTGCGCGAGCGCGCGGCCCGTGAGGGGACCGGGTTCGTCCCCTTCGACGCGGTCGACGACTACGACGCGTACGTGGACGGGCGGCCCAGGGAGGACGGGGTGCGCACGTTCCTCGCCGCGCGCGGGGTGCACCTGCCGGAGGGGTCGCCGGACGACCCGCCGGAGGCGGAGACCGTGAACGGCCTGGGCAACCGGAAGAACGACCTGGTCCTGCGGCGGATCCGCGAGGAGGGGGTGCAGCCGTACGAGGGCTCGGTCCGCTTCGTGCACGCGGTGCGGGAGGCCGGGCTGCGCTGCGCGGTGGTGTCCTCCAGCGCCAACTGCCGGGACGTCCTGGTGGCGGCCGGGATCGAGGATCTGTTCGACGAGCGGATCGACGGCGTGGTGACGCGCGAACGCCGGCTGCGCGGCAAACCCGCCCCGGACACCTACCTGGAGGCGGCCCGCGGGCTGGACGTCCAGCCGGACGAGGCGGCCGTGTTCGAGGACGCCCTGGCCGGCGTCGAGGCGGGCCGGGCGGGCCGGTTCGGCGTCGTCGTGGGCGTCGACCGGGCCGGCCAGGCGGAGCAACTGCGCGAGCACGGGGCCGATGTGGTGGTCCGGGACCTGGCCGAGCTCCTGGAGTCGCGGTGATCACCCATCCCAGCTACACGGTCGAGCCCTGGTGCCTGCGCGAGACCGAGCTCAACCTCGATGTGCTCGCCCAGAGCGAGTCGGTGTTCGCGCTGTCCAACGGGCACGTCGGCTGGCGCGGCAACCTCGACGAGGGGGAGCCGCACGGGCTGCCCGGCGCCTACCTCAACGGCGTCTACGAGCGGCACCCGCTGCCGTACGCGGAGGCGGGCTTCGGATACCCCGAGTCCGGCGAGACGATGATCAACGTCACCGACGGCAAGATCATCCGGCTGCTCGTGGACGACCACCCGTGCGACCTGCGCTACGGCCGGCTGCTGGCGCACGAGCGGGTCCTGGACTTCCGCTCCGGTGTGCTCACCCGGACCGCGCGGTGGACGTCGCCCGGCGGCCGTACCGTCCGGATCACCTCGCACCGGCTCGTGTCCTTCACCCAGCGGGCGGTCGCCGCGGTCGTGTACGAGGTGGAGCCCGTCGACGGACCGACGACGGTCGCCGTGCAGTCCGAGCTGGTCGCCAACGAACAGCTGCCCAGCTTCCACGGCGATCCGCGCGTCGCCGCGGCGACCGAGTCCCCGCTGGTGCCCGAGGAGCACTTCGCGCAGAACACCCGACTGCGGCTCGTGCACCGCACCGCCAGCAGCGGGCTGCGCGTCGGTACGGCCGCCGACCACCTAGTCGAGGGGCCCGGGAGCACGAAGTGGACCGCGCACAGCGAGCCCGACGTCAGCCGGCTGACGGTGACCGCGGACCTGGTTCCCGGACAGCCGCTGCGGCTGGTCAAGTTCGTCGCCCACGGCTGGTCCGGTGAGCGTTCGCTGCCGGCCGTGCACGACCAGGTGGACGGGGCGGTGGCGGCCGCCGTCAGCACCGGCTGGGACGGGCTGGCCGCCGCCCAGCGGGCGTACCTGGACCGCTTCTGGGGCGGCGCGGACGTCGAGGTGGAGGGGGACGCGCAGATCCAGCAGGCGGTGCGGTTCGCCCTCTTCCACGTGCTCCAGGCGGCGGCCCGCGGCGAGAACCGCGCGATCCCCGCAAAGGGCCTGACCGGCACCGGCTACGACGGGCACTCCTTCTGGGACACCGAGTCCTTCGTGCTGCCCGTCCTGACCTTCACCGCGCCGGAGGCCGTCGCGCCGGCGCTGCGCTGGCGGCACCGGACGCTGCCGGCGGCACGGGAGCGCGCGCGTCAGCTCGGGCTGTCCGGGGCGACGTTCCCCTGGCGGACCATCGACGGCGCCGAGTGCTCCGCCTACTGGCCCGCCGGTACGGCCGCCTTCCACGTCAACGCCGACATCGCCGTGGCCGTCGTGCGGTACGTCATGGTGACCGGGGACGAGGAGTTCGAGCGCGCCGAGGGGCTGGAACTCCTCGTGGAGACCGCCCGGCTGTGGCGCTCCCTCGGTCACCACGACCCGGAAGGCGTCTTCCACATCGACGGGGTCACGGGTCCCGACGAGTACAGCGCCTTGGCCCGGGACAACCTGTACACGAACGTGATGGCCCGTCAGAACCTGCTGGCCGCCGCGGACGCGGCGGTACGCCATCCGGACCGGGCGGCCGAACTCGGCGTGGACGACGAGGAGGCCGCGGTGTGGCGGGACGCGGCGGCCCGCATGGCGCTGCCGTACAACGAGTCCCTCGGCGTCCACGAGCAGTCGGCCGGATTCACGACCTTCCAGCGCTGGAACTTCGAGGCGACCCCGCCGGACGACTACCCGCTGCTGCTGCACTACCCCTACTTCGACCTGTACCGCAAGCAGGTGGTGAAGCAGGCCGACGTGGTGCTGGCGATGATGCAGTGCCCGCACTCCTTCACCGAGGAGCAGAAGGCGCGCAACTTCGCCTACTACGAGGCGCTGACCGTCCGCGACTCCTCCCTGTCGGCGTGCTGCCAGGCGGTGCTCGCCGCCGAGACCGGTCATCTGCGGCTGGCCTACGCGTACCTCAACGAGGCCGCGCTGATGGACCTGGACGACCTGGAACACAACACCCGTGACGGACTGCACATCGCCTCCCTCGCCGGCACCTGGATCGCCCTCGTCATGGGCTTCGGGGGGATGCGCCGCTACCTCGACGAAGACGGCAGGCCGGGGGTGCTGTCGTTCACGCCGCGCCTGCCGGAGGCGCTCGCCAGGGTGGCGTTCACCGTGCTGGTGCGCGGACGCAGGCTGAAGGTGGACATCGGCCGGTCCCACGTGCGCTACCGGCTGGTGGAGGGCGAACCGCTGGACATGCTCCACCACGGGGAGCCGACGCACCTGACCACCACCGATGGTCCGGTCGACCGCCCGATGCCCCGTCCGCCCGCCCGCCCGGAACCCCAGCAGCCGCCGGGCCGCCGCCCGGTGGGCCTGCCCACCGGTGAGGAGGACCGGGCCGAGACGCCGGAGTAGCACGGCGCGGGCGGACGGTGGGGGCACCCCGGGACGCTGGGGCGACAGGTGTGCGTCGACCACCCCTTCGACGGGCTCCCCGGCGCGCGACCCCGTCCGCCGCGGCGCGGCGGACACGCTGGGCCAAGCGGCCGCTACGCACCGTGAAGGGGTGCGGTCACAGGTGACCTTCGCCGCCGCAAGGTCGATACTTCCAGTAGACGGACGGGCGGCTTCCCTCCTCGGGCGGCCGTCAGTGCACCGCTGACCTGCGAAGACACGGGTCTTGGGCGCAACCGCCGAGCTCACGAGGAGATACGCATGAAGATGCTGATCAACGTCCCGGAGACCGTCGTGGCGGACGCGCTGCGTGGTTTCGCGGCCGCGTATCCGGACCTGAACGTGGACGTGGAGAACCGGGTGATCGTCCGCCGCGACGCTCCCGTGTCCGGTCAGGTCGCGCTCGTGTCGGGCGGCGGCTCGGGGCACGAGCCGCTGCACGGCGGGTTCGTCGGTCCGGGCATGCTGTCCGCCGCCTGCCCCGGAGAGGTGTTCACCTCGCCGGTGCCCGACCAGATGGCGCGGGCCGCGGCGGCCGTCGACAGCGGCGCGGGCGTGCTGTTCGTGGTGAAGAACTACACCGGCGACGTGCTCAACTTCGACATGGCGGCCGAGCTGGCCGAGGACGAGGGCATCCAGGTCGCCAAGGTGCTCGTCGACGACGACGTGGCCGTCACCGACAGTCTCTACACGGCCGGCCGGCGCGGCACCGGCGCGACGCTCTTCGTGGAGAAGATCGCGGGCGCCGCCGCGGCCGAGGGGCAGCCGCTGGAGCGCGTGGAGGCCATCGGCCGCCAGGTCAACGAGAACTCCCGCAGTTTCGGTGTGGCCCTGAGCGCCTGTACGACCCCGGCGAAGGGCAGCCCGACCTTCGATCTGCCGGACGGCGAGCTGGAGTTGGGCATCGGCATCCACGGCGAGCCGGGCCGCGAGCGGCGGCCGATGATGACCTCCGGGGAGATCGCCGACTTCGCGGTCAACGCCATCCTGGAGGACATGCCGCCGCGCAGCCCGGTCCTGGTCCTGGTCAACGGCATGGGGGCGACGCCGCTGCTGGAGCTGTACGGCTTCAACGCGGAGGTGCAGCGGGTGCTCCGGGAACGCGGGGTCGTCGTGGCCCGCACCCTCGTCGGCAACTACGTGACCTCGCTGGACATGGCGGGCGCCTCGGTGACGCTGTGCCAGGCCGACGAGGAGCTGCTGCGGCTGTGGGACGCGCCGGTGAAGACCCCGGCGCTGCGCTGGGGAATGTGATACGGCGGAGCAGACGGCGCACCGTCCCGGCCGAACGGCCGACAGCCCTACCACGCGAGGAGATCCAGTGCTCGACGCCGCATTCTTCCGCCGTTGGATGACGACGGCCGCCGCGTCCGTCAGCCGCGAGGCGGACCGGCTCACCGCTCTCGACTCGGCCATCGGGGACGCGGACCACGGCAGCAATCTGCAGCGCGGGTTCACCGCCGTGGCGGCCGCCCTGGAGAAGGACGCGCCGGACACCCCGGGGGCCGTGCTGACGCTGGCCGGGCGGCAGTTGATCTCGACGGTCGGCGGTGCGTCCGGGCCGCTGTACGGCACTCTGCTGCGCCGGACCGGCAAGGCGCTCGGGGACGCCGCCGAGGTCGGCGAGGAGGAGCTGGCCGCGGCGCTGCGCGCGGGCGTGGACGGGGTGATGGCGCTCGGCGGGGCGGCACCGGGCGACAAGACCATGATCGACGCCCTGGTGCCGGCCGTGGACGCGCTCGGCGCCGGGTTCGGCGCCGCGCGGGCCGCCGCGGAGGAGGGCGCGCTGGCCACCACGCCGTTGCAGGCGCGCAAGGGGCGGGCGAGCTATCTGGGCGAGCGCAGCATCGGCCACCAGGATCCGGGGGCGACCTCGTCGGCGCTGCTGATCGCCGCGCTGGCCGAGACGGCGGAGGCGGAGCAGTGAGCGAGGGGCGGCTGGTCGGGATCGTGCTGGTGTCGCACAGCGCGGAGGTGGCCGCCTCGGTCGCCGCGCTGGCGAAGGGTCTGGCGGGCGGGGCGACCGCGGTGCCGGTGGCCCCGGCAGGCGGCACGGAGGGCGGCGGGCTCGGCACCAGCGCCGAGCTGATCTCCGCCGCGGCGGCCTCGGTGGACCGGGGGGCCGGGGTGGCGGTCCTCACCGACCTGGGCAGCGCGGTGCTCACGGTAAAGGCGCTGCTCGCCGAGGGCGACGAACTGCCGGACGGCACGCGCCTGGTGGACGCGCCGTTCGTGGAGGGCGCGGTGGCCGCCGTGGTCACCTCCGCCGCCGGGGCGGACCTGGACGCGGTGGAGGCCGCGGCGGCGGAGGCGTACAGCTACCGCAAGGTGTGACGCGAGGGGCCCGGTCCCGGCACCCGGCCGGGCTCTCCCGGTCTGGGCCGACCGGCGGCGGGCCCGGACTCGCCGACGGGCCGGCCACCGGAGGCGCGGGGCGCCGCTCCCAGCCGCCGCGGATGACGGCCGGCAAGGGGCCCGTGAACCCCGGGCCCGCCGGTCAGTCGTTCGTGAGGAACTGTCTGGCCAGCCGCTCCCCCGTCGCCACCGCCTCCTCGTGGTCCTCGATCGGGGTGATCAGGGAGTCCCGGAAGAGGATGTAGGTCACGTCGGAGGGCGCCCCGCCGGTGAGCGGGTCGGGGTCGATGCCCAGGCCCTTGGCGGTGGCGTAGGAGGCCTCGCCGATGAGGTCGCTCGGGCCGGTGTCGCCGACGACCGCGTACTGCACCCGGTCGCCGTGGACGACGGCCGCCACGGAGCCGCCCTGGATGCCGTGCGCGCGGTAGTCCCAGCGGGAGCTGGGCGCGGGGACCACGATGTAGGGCAGGGTCTCGGCGTTCAGGTAGCGGCCGTCGGACTGCTGGAAGGCCGTGGTGGGGGCGAAGACCGGGTCGGTGCCGGAGTTGCAGTGGGTGGTGGGCCGGCCGTCGCAGTCGACGTCCAGGTCCGCCTTCCAGAAGACGGCGTCGTCGGTGCCGCAGACGGGGACGGTCGCGGGGCTGCTCGCGTCGGTGCGGTACCGGCCCCGGGAGAGTTCGGTGCACGTGCCGGTCCGGGCCAGCAGGTCGGCGGCGGTGACGCCGCCCTCGTCCCGGGCCGCGGGCCGCTCGCGGGGCGGGACGGCGGTGGCCGGGGCGGGCAGCGCCGCCGGGGCGATCAGGGCGGCGCCGGCCGCGGCCAGGATCAGCGACGGGACACGCACGATGGGGGACCCTCTCGTCGGGGACGTGGCGGACATCCAGCACACTGTGGTGGCCGCTCCGGGCGCGGGGCCACGGGAGCCGCCGCGAAGGGGCCGGATGGAGCACGCCGCTGACACCCCGTCAGGGGACTGTCGGGCGAGCCTAGGGCCCGGCGGGGGACAACAGGGGCCGGGGAACCGGACGGGTACCGACCCGGATCCCCCGGCCACCCGCGCCGGCGCGGGTTCGGCGACGACAGCGTGTCCGCGCCGCAGGCATGAACTTCCCTGCCCTCTTGGGTAGTTCAGCCGCAGGAACGTCCAGCATACGTAACGTCCGGGGCTGCTCACCAACGCGGCCCCCTTGCTGTGGCCGCACCGGCCGGGCATATTGGTCCGGACCTTTAAGGGATTGCCGAGGCCGTCCGGGGGAGGCAGAGCGTGCGACGCGTTCCCGTTCCGCTCGTACTGTTCTGCGGCTCGCTGCTGCTGGTCGCGTCCTGCGGCTGGAGCCGGTCCGACGACGGTGGCGGCGAGGGCCGGGTGCCCGGTGCTCCGGCCGGGGTCACCGCCGCGGCCGGCAGCGCCACGAGCGTCCATGTGATGTGGAACGCGGCACCGGACGGTTCCGGGGTCCGCGTCTACGAGGTCTATCGCGGCCACACCAAAGTGGCTGAGGTACCGGGTTCGCAGCACATGGTGGACGTCACCAGGCTCAGGCCGTCCACCATGTATGCGTTCACCGTCCGGGCCCGGGACGGCGCGGGCCGGCTGGGTCCGCCCAGCCGGGCGGTGCGGGCCCGGACGCCGGTGCAGGCGGCGGCGGACCGCTCCGCACCGACTCGGCCGCCCACGACCACCGGGCGCGCCGTGGGCAGCCGCGCGGTCCAGCTGTCCTGGGGGGCGTCACGGGACGACCGGGGCGTGCTGTCGTACGACGTCTACCAGGGCGGAGTGAAGATCCACAGCGTCGGCGGCAACCAGACCGCCACCGTCGTCACCGGCCTGCGCCCCGGCAGCCGTTACGTCTTCACGGTCCGGGCCCGCGACGCCGCCGACAACCTCTCCCCCGCCGGCGCACCGGTCCGCCTCACCACGCCCGGCACCGACGACGGCCGCGGCACCGCGCCCACCGGGTTCACCGCCGCCACCCACCGCTCGGGCCGGGCCCACTACATCGACCTGGCCTGGGACCCGCCGCGCACGGACGGGGTGATCACCGAGTACCTGATCCAGCTGGACCGCACCACGGCCACCTCGCTCGTCTGGGGCGGCACACCACCGCGCGGCCGGGCACGCTACAGCTTCTACGCCGGCACCGACGCCGGCGAGGTGCACCGCGTGCGGCTGCGGGCCCGGCTGCCGGACGGCACCTGGGGCGGCTGGTCGGCGGAGCGGACGGTGACCACGGGCGGCTGACCGGCGCACCGGACCCGCGTCGCCGCGCGGGGCGGCGCACCCGCCGATCGGGCCGGTGTGTCCCTTCTGCGCCGGACGGCGGAACGCGTCACCCGACCGGGTCCGCCCCGCATGCGGGCGGGTCCGGGGGCGCGTTGGCTGCGGTAGTGGCAGCACGGACGTTCCCCGACCCCCGGCGGCGCATGGGACGTACCGCCGACCGTGCCGCCGGAGGCCAGCCCATGCACACCTCGCGACTTCCGCTCCGCCGCGGCCTGGCCCTGGCGGCCGCCGCCCTCCTCCCGGCCGCGCTCGCCGGGCCGTCCGCCGCGGCCTCGGGCATCTCGGTCAGCACCACCGGCACCACGGTCTCCGTGGTCACCAGCGCCTGCACCCTGATCAACGGCAGCTGGGGCACGGCGGCCCTGCTCACCGACCGTCAGGCGAACTTCGCCCAGGGCCGCCAGGTGGCGCTGACCGGCACCTCCGTCAGCCAGTCCGCGGCCTGGACCGGGGTGAGCCCGGGCACGTACACCGTGGCGGTGGTGTGCTCCAGCGGTCTCACGGCGGGCAGCCAGTCGGTGATCGTGTCCGCGTCCGCGCCCGCGTCCGTGAGACCGGCGGTCCCCTCGACGCGACCGACGATCTCCTCGACGTCCAGCCCGGCGGCACCGTCCCGGGGCGTGATGGGCGGGCTCGGCGGTGCCGCCCGCGACTACGGCCCGCTGACCCTGGGCGTCGGCGCGACCCTGGTCGGCGCCGGGGTCGTCGCCACGGGCTGGGTGCTGCGCCGCCGTTCGAAGCCGTACCGGCTCTGAGCGGGCCGCACGGCCGCGGCGGCGGACGCGCGCCCTCAGTCGGCGTCCGGCAGCCCGGCGAACTCCGCCAGGGCCTGCGTCAGCCACTGGGTCCAGAAGGTCTCCAGGTCGATGCCCGCCCGCAGGACCAGGTGGCGCAGGCGGTCCTGCGGGGCGTCCCGGTCCGGCGGGAAGTCGCGCTGCTCGATCTGCCGGTACTCGGCCAGCTGCCGCCGGTGCAGCTCCAGATGGCGGCGCAGATCGTCCTCCAGGCCCGCGGTGCCGACCACGGCCGCCGCGCGCAGCCGCAGCAGCAGCGGATCGCGCATGGCCCTCGGGTCCTGCGCGGCGGCGGTCCAGCGGGCCAGCTCGGCGCGGCCCGCCGGCAGGACCTCGTACCTCTTCTTCTGCCCGCGGGCCGGCTGCTCGGCCGGCAGGGTGCGGATGAGGCCCTCCGCTTCCAGCTTCCCCAGCTCGCGGTAGATCTGCTGGTGCGTCGCGGACCAGAAGTAGCCGATCGACTTGTCGAACCGGCGGGTCAGCTCCAGTCCCGACGACGGCTTTTCCAGCAGGGCGGTGAGGATCGCGTGCGGGAGTGACATGGGGTCATCCTAGGGAGGCGCGCGGACGGCCCTACAGCGCCGCCGCCAGTTCCGTGCCCTGCTTGATCGCCCGCTTGGCGTCCAGTTCGGCCGCGACGTCGGCGCCGCCGATCAGGTGCGCGCTGCGCCCGGCGGCCAGCAGCTCCTCGTACAGCTCCCGGCGCGGTTCCTGGCCGGTGCAGAGCACGACCGTGTCGACCTCCAGGACCGTGCTCTCCTCTCCGACGGTGATGTGCAGCCCGGCGTCGTCGATCCGGTCGTAGCGCACGCCCGGCACCATGGTCACGCCCCGGTGCTTCAGCTCGGTGCGGTGGATCCAGCCGGTGGTCTTGCCGAGTCCGGCGCCGACCTTGCTGGTCTTGCGCTGGAGCAGGTGGACCTGGCGGGGCGGCGCGGGCCGCTCGGGGGCGGTGAGCCCGCCCGGCGCCCGGTAGTCCGTGTCGACGCCCCAGTTCCGGAAGTACGTCTCCGGGTCCTCGCTCGCCTTGTCGCCGCCGTCCGTGAGGAACTCGGCGACGTCGAAGCCGATGCCGCCGGCGCCGAGGACGGCGACGCGGTCGCCGACGGGGGCGCCGTCGCGCAGCACGTCGAGGTAGCCGAGGACGCGGGGGTGGTCGACGCCGGGGATGTCGGGGGTGCGCGGGGTGACGCCGGTGGCGACGACGACCTCGTCGAAGCCCTCCAGGTCGCCGGCCTCCACCCAGGTCTCCAGGCGGACCTCGACGCCGTGGGCCTGGAGCTGGTGGCGGAAGTAGCGCAGCGTCTCGTCGAACTCCTGCTTGCCGGGCACCTTGCGGGCGACGTTGAGCTGTCCGCCGATGTCGCCCGCCGCGTCGAACAGGGTGACGGCGTGGCCCCGTTCGGCGGCGGAGACCGCGCAGGCGAGGCCGGCCGGGCCGGCGCCGACGACGGCGACGCGCTTCTTCAGCCGGACCGGCGCGAGGACCAGCTCGGTCTCGTGGCAGGCACGCGGATTGACCAGGCAGGAGGTGATCTGCCCGCTGAAGGTGTGGTCGAGGCAGGCCTGGTTGCAGCCGATGCAGGTGTTGATGGCCTCCGGGGTGCCGGCGGCGGCCTTGGCGACGAAGTCGGGGTCGGCCAGCATCGGGCGGGCCAGGGAGACCATGTCCGCGCAGCCGTCGGCCAGCAGTCGCTCGGCGAGTTCCGGGGTGTTGATGCGGTTGGTGGTCACCAGGGGCACGGACACCGCGCCCATGAGCTTCTTGGTGACCCAGGTGTAGGCGCCGCGCGGCACGGAGGTGGCGATGGTGGGGATGCGGGCCTCGTGCCAGCCGATGCCGGTGTTGATGATCGTGGCCCCTGCGGCCTCGACGGCCTTGCCGAGCGCGATCACCTCGTCCAGCGAGGAGCCGCCCGGAACCAGGTCCAGCATGGACAGCCGGTAGATGATGACGAAGTCCTCGCCGACGGCCTCGCGCACCCGCCGGACGATCTCGACGGGGAACCGCATCCGGTTCTCGTAGGGGCCGCCCCAGCGGTCCGTGCGCCGGTTCGTCCGCGCGGCGATGAACTCGTTGATCAGATAGCCCTCGGAGCCCATGATCTCGACGCCGTCGTAGCCGGCCTGCCGGGCGAGGCGGGCGGCGCGCGCGTAGTCCTCGATGGTGCGCTCGACGTCGGCGTCGGTCAGCTCGCGGGGGACGAAGGGGCTGATGGGCGCCTGGAGCGGGCTCGGCGCGACGAGGTCCCGGTGGTAGGCGTACCGGCCGAAGTGCAGGATCTGCATCGCGATCCGGCCGCCCTCGCGGTGCACGGCCTCGGTGACGGTCCGGTGCCGCTCGGCCTCCGCCTCGGTGGTGAGCATGGCGCCGCCCTCGTACGGCCGTCCCTCCTCGTTGGGCGCGATGCCGCCCGTGACGATGAGGCCCACTCCCCCGCGCGCGCGGGCCGCGTAGAACGCCGCCATCCGTTCGAAGCCGCCCTCGGCCTCCTCCAGGCCGACGTGCATGGAGCCCATGAGCACGCGGTTGGGCAGCGTGGTGAAGCCCAGGTCGAGCGGGGTCATCAGATGCGGGTAACGGCTCATCGGGCCCTCCGTGCGCGGTGCGGTCACCTCCTGTTGTAGAGGAAGCCCGAGCCTTTGTGCAACTAGTTGCACAATCGGCGGCACGCGGGAACCGACGGTCCGGCGCGGCGACGCCCCGGCCGGCGGTGGGCCGGCCGGGGCGTCGCCCGGAACCTCGACGCGGTCAGCGGCTCTCCAGGCGCAGGTGCAGGTCCCGCTCCTGGTCGCCGGAGGCCGTGCAGGTCTCCTGCACGGTGAACATCGAGTCCAGGGTGGTGCGGAACCGCTCCACCGCCCAGTAGCTGCCCTGCACGTCCGCCTGGACCGGCGAGTCGAGGTGGACCGGCGGGCAGCCCCCGCCGCGGGTGTCCGAGACGTCGTACGTACCGAGCCATACCATCGGACGGGTCTCGTGGAGCTGCTGCGGTACCTCTTCCGGAGTCCGGTCGGAGGCGAAGCAGGCGCTGAGCGCTTCGAAGACGAGCCGGGCGTCGTCCTTGGAATAGCCGCTGATCTCCACCGAGACGGTTTCCGGATGCGACCGCTCCGTGTCTGCCATGATCGCTCCTTTCGTGGCCGTGCTGCGGTGGAACGGGGTACCCCGCCGAACCGCATCCATCCTCAGCAAAGCACCACCGGTCGCCGGGCACACCTCAGCCGCGGGAGAACTTGTACGTCTTGCTGTCCGTCAGCACGCAGAAGCCGGGCGAGACAACGATCACACGCAGGGTGCCGCTCCTGCGGTCGTAGTCGATGCCCTCCGCCTCGAAGGTGCCCGAGCAGGAGCTGCGCAGCGGCAGCTGACGCAGCGCCGTGACATGCCCGGAGACGTCCGCCGTGCCGTTCGGCGCGGCCGACAGGTCGATCTGGAGCAGCGGTTTGGTGAGGCCGAACAGGCTGCCCTCCGGGTCGTCGGAGGAGCACAGCAGGGTCGTGGGGCCGGAGAAGTCGCAGCCCTGGACGTCGCGGACGGCGTGGTCCAGACGGACGGTGGAGACCTGCGGGAGGTTCGCCGAGGGCGAGGTGGCCGGGTTGACGCCCGGGGTCGGGAAGACCAGCAGCCGGGTCATCGTGCCCCACTCGCCGGACAGCATCCACTGGCCGTCGGGCGAGATCGCGGCCCAGGAGTTGTTCAGCGCCTCGCCCGCGCCCAGCGTGTGGACGTACTCCGACCAGGCGCCGCCGGGCGCCTGCACCCGGAACATCTTGGAATTGCCGGAGTCCCGCTGGTAGGGCTCGACGTAATAGCCGTCGTACGAGGCGTCGGGGTCGCCGACGTGATTCCAGCCGCGGCTGGAGACGCCGAGGGGAATGGTGCCGATGCCGGTGTAGCGGTTGGGGCTGTTCGCCGGGACCTCCACCGAGGCCAGGCCCTGGCTCTCGGTCAGCGGGTCGGCGCGGTCGGAGCCGGTCTCGGTCCAGGTGTCCGCCGCGTGGGCGGGCGCGGGCGCGGCGAGCGACACGACGGCGGCGGTGGCGAGGGTGACGAGTCCGGCGAGAACTGCGTGACAACGTTGCCGGGCGGACACGGGCATGGCCGACTCCTCTGCGGGTGGGGGGCCCGGGGCGAGCGGGCGGGATCACTCGGTCGGCGGACAGTCTGGCGTGGCGCCGTAGTCATGTACAGACCAACAGAGCAACATGAGCGTGAACTCTCACGGCCCGCCGGACCGCGCTGTACGGTCTCGGCAGGAGGTCCGGCACGGCGCGCACCGCCGGCGCGACGGCTTCGGCGGACGGCCGCGCCGTGTTGAGAGATGGTGGAGGTAGGCGGCGAAGGCGTCGGAGAGTCGGGTGTGAGCGCGGTAGAACCAGGGGATTCGGCACGGGGGACGGCGTGCCGTGCGGACGGGCGAAGGCGGTGCGTGGCATGAGTGCACCCGGGGCTCCGGTGACGGAGGGCGGCGAACCGGCGCGTGGGCCGGTGCCTCCGGGCGGCCTGCTCGACGTCCTCGGCGTGGCGTCGGTGGTGCTGGACACCGACGGGCGGATCGTCCTGTGGAGCCCGCAGGCGGAGGAGCTGTTCGGCTACACCGCGCAGGAGGCCCTCGGCCAGTACGCCGCCCGGCTGATGGTGCACGAACGGCACATCCAGCTGGTCGGCAAGCTCTTCGCCGACGTGATGCGCACCGGGCAGAGCTGGGCCGGCGGCTTCCCGGTCCGGCACAAGGACGGCAGCACCCGTCTGGTGGAGTTCCGCAACATGCGGCTGCTGGACGACCAGGGGGACGTGTACGCGCTCGGGCTCGCCGCCGACCAGTCGACGGTGCGGCGGCTGGAGCAGGACGTGGCGCTGTCCGAGCGGATGGTGATGCAGTCACCGATCGGCTACGCCGTCCTGGACACCGGCCTGCGGTTCGCCTCGGTCAATCCGGCCCTGGAGGAGATGAACGGGGTGCCGGCCGCCGGGCACGTGGGCCGGACGGTGCGCGAGGTGCTGCCGATGCTGGACACCGAGGCCCTGGAGGCCGCCGCCCGGCAGGTGCTGGACACCGGGGCGCCGGTGATCGACGCCACGCTCGTCGGCCGCACGCCCGCCGACCCGGACGCGGACCACACCTGGTCGCACTCGCTGTACCGGCTGGAGGACGCGATGGGCAATGTGCTCGGGGTGGCGGTCTCGATGACCGACATCACCGAGCAGCACCGGGCCTCGGTGGAGCGGGAGGCCGCGCGACGCCGGCTCGCGGTCATCGCGGACGCCTCCGCCCGGATCGGTACGACGCTGGAGCTGGAGCGCACCGCGTGCGAACTGGCCGACGTCGCCGTGCCGGAACTGGCGGACGTGGCGGCCGTGGACCTGCTGGAGGCGGTGGTCGAGGGCCGGCGCAGCACCCTGGGCCCCTCGGAGGCGGCGGTGATCCGGGCCCTCGCGGTCCGTCCGGCGGAGGGTACGGAGGCGGTGCTGGCCGCCGACCCGCCCGGCCGGACCGCCCGCTACGCGCCCGACCGCCTGGTCACCGAGTGCGTGCGCACCGCCGAGGCGGTCCTGGTGCCGCAGGTGAAGGACGAGGACCTGCCGCGCATCGCCCGCTCCCCCGAGGCGGCCGTGCTGCTGGGCCGGGCGGGCCTGCACTCGTACCTCGCGGTGCCGCTGATCGCGCGCGGCGAGGTGCTGGGTGCGCTCGACCTCAAACGCACCCGCAATCCGGCGCCCTTCGACGAGGACGACGTCCTGCTGGCGCGCGAGCTGGCCGCCCGCGCGGCGGTGCAGATCGACAACGCGCGCTGGTACCAGAACGCCCGCAACACCGCGCTGACCCTCCAGCGCAGCCTGCTGCCCGGCCATCCGCCGGTCACCACCGGCCTGGAGGTGGCCTCCCGGTACCAGCCGGCGGGCGCCACCAGCGAGGTCGGCGGGGACTGGTTCGACGTGATCCCGCTGGAGGGGGACAAGACCGCGCTCGTCGTCGGTGATGTGATGGGCAGCGGCATCAGCGCCGCCGCCACGATGGGCCGGCTGCGCACCGCGACGACCACCCTGGCCGCGCTCGACCTCGATCCGGCGCGGCTGCTCGAGCACCTGGACAACACGACCTCGGCCCTGAACCACTCGATCGCGACCTGCGTGTACGCCGTCCACGACCCGCATCTGCGGCAGTGCCGGATCGCCAACGCCGGCCACCTGCCGCCGGCGCGCGTGCGGCCCGGCCGCCCGGCGGAGCTGCTCGACCTGCCCACCGGGGTGCCGCTGGGGGTGGGCGGGGTCGGCTTCTCCACCGTCACGGTCGACTTCGCGCCCGGCGACGAGCTGGTGTTCTACACCGACGGCCTGGTGGAGACCCGCCGGCACTCGCTCGACGAACGCCTGGCCTTCCTGCTGTCCCTGCTCGACGACCCGGCCCGCCCGCTGGAGGAGGCGTGCGACCTGCTGCTGCGCACGCTGCACCACCCGGACAACCACGACGACGTGGCCCTGCTCATCGCCCGGGCGCAGGAACTGCCGTAGGTCTTGGGGCTCCCGCGGCCTCGGGCGGTCGGGCGGTCGGGCGGCTGACGGGGGTTCGCGGAACCGGGGTCACCCTCGGGCCGGGGGCCGTACGCCGATCACCACATGCGCGTACAGCTCCTCGCTGACCGCCAGGCGGGTCGTCAGGCCCGCGGTCTCAAAGGCCCGTACGGCGGCCGGGGCCTGGCGTTCGCTGGTCTCGGTGAGCAGGCAGCCGCCGGGGGCGAGCCACTCGTGCGCCCCGGTGGCCACCCGGCGCAGCACGTCGAGCCCGTCGGCCCCGCCGTCCAGCGCCACCAGCGGCTCGTGCTCGCGGGCCTCCGCGGGCAGCAGGGCCACCTCGGCGGTGGGTACGTAGGGCACGTTGGCGGTCAGGACACCCACCCGGCCGCGCAGGCCGGCGGGCAGCGCGTCGTACAGGTCGCCCTGGTGCGCCCGGCCGCCGAACGCGGCGAGATTGCGGCGGGCACAGCGCACGGCGGCCGGATCGATGTCGGCGGCGTGCACCTCCGCCCCGTCCAGGGCGGCGGCCAGCGCCGCGCCGAGCGCGCCGGAACCACAGCACAGGTCCACCACGACGGTCGCGTCCGGCGCGGCGGCCAGCGCCTGGTCGACCAGGAACTCGGTACGGCGGCGGGGGACGAACACGCCGGGTTCCAGGGTGACGCGCAGCCCGTGGAACCCGGCCCAGCCGAGGACCTGTTCGAGCGGCAGCCCGGCGGCGCGCCGGTCCACCATGCCGGCCGCCTCCTCGGGGGTGCGGGCGGTGGCGAGGATCAACTCGGCCTCGTCCTCGGCGAAGACGCACCCTGCGGCGCGCAACGCGGAGACGACGTCGGACGGGGAGAACGGAACGGGAAGGGGCATGGAAGCCGGAAGCCTTTCGGGAGCGCGAAGCCTTCAGGGCGCTCCCGCGGTCACCGGAGCCGGCGTACCGCGCCGTCACGAGGAGGGAGCACCCCAGCCGACACAGCGGAAATGGGTCTCACCTCCTCGTCATCGAAGCCGCGGGGCGTCCGCGGCCGGACGGCCACCTTACCCGACGGCCGCCGACGGGCCCTCGGGGAGGCGGGGTTCAGACACCGACCGTCTCCTCGGCCTCCTCCTCGGCCTCCTGCGCGGCCTCCTCCTCGGCGGCCCGCCGGGGCTCCCGGCCGGACCCGGACCCGGCGGACCCGGACCCGGCGGACCCGGACCCGGCGGGTGCGGCCTCGGCGCCGGGGACGGCCGCCTCCTGGCGGGCGGCGCGGGTGCGTTCGTACAGGGCGGCCACCGCGGTCACGAGGACACCGGCCAGTAGCCAGGCCACCAGGGTCCACACGGCGCGGGACAGGCCGTCACCGCCGAAGTAGAGCAGGCCGCGGGAGCCCTCGACGAAGCCGGCGCCGTTCCAGAAGGCGTGCAGGGTGCCGAAGAAGCCGTTCTGGAGTTCGGGTCGGAACAGGCCGCCGGAGCTCGTGAAGTTCAGCATCACGAACAGCACCATCATGGTGAGCGTCGTCCACCGCTTGAGGAACGTGTGCAGGCCCACACCGACGAGGAGGATGCCCGCCGAGTACAGCGAGGCCATGCCCCAGACGCCCGCGAGGTCGTGGTGGGCGAGGTGGAACACCGGCCCGGCGAGCAGCGCGCCGATGCCGCCGACCACGGCGGCGACGCCGAGCGCGAGCAGCGCCCGGACCCGCATCGCGAGGGCGGCACCCGCGGCGCCGAGCGCGGCGACGGAGGCGTACGAGCCGATGCTGACCGCGACGAGCAGGAAGAACAGGCCCTGCCCGGTGGGGTCGTCGGCGACCGGGGCGGCCACGTCGGTCACCGTCAGCGGCACACCCTCCCGGGCGACGACCGGCGTGAAGACCTTCTCCACGGCGGTGGCCCCCATGTCGGACGCGGCGCTCGCCACCAGCAGTTCGGGCGCCTTGGCGCTCGGCACGTAGGCGCCGGTCACCTCGCGGGACATGAGCAGGTGGACGGCGTCGGCCCGGGTGGCGACCGTGCGGACGTCGAGCCCGTCCCCCGCGGCGTCCTTGACGGTCTGCGCGAAGACCTTCGCCTTCGGGGCGGTGCCGACGACGGCGACCGGCAGGTGGTGCGGCTCGGGGGTGACGAACGCCCCCATGTACGCGAGCCCCATGCCGACGCACATCAGCAGCGGGGTGATCAGGTGCGTGAGCACATGGCGCAGTGCCGGTGACCTCATCGCGCGCGGACCTCCAAAGGTTGGCTTATACAACTCTGACTTCAAGTTGTACTATACAACTAGACCGTCGGAGGAGGTATTCCCGTGAGCGCAGCGGAGTCGGCCGTCGAGACGATCCAGCGCGAGATGACCATCTTCGCCCGCCGGGCCCGTGCCTCGGCGGGCCGCATGCACCCCGAGCTGTCCCTGGTGTCGTACACCCTGCTCGGCCACCTGGAGGAGCGCGGCGGCTGCCGGGCGACGGACCTGGCGGCGCACTACGCCCTGGACAAGTCGACGGTCAGCCGCCAGGTGGCGGCGCTGGAGCGGGCCGGGCTGATCGAGCGCCGGCTGGACCCGGAGGACCACCGGGTCCAGGTGCTGCATCTGACGGACGCCGGCCAGGAGATCCTGGCCCAGGTCACCCGCAGCCGCCGGGCCGCGTTCCGGGAACGGCTCGCGGACTGGCCGGAGGAGGACCTGGTGCGCTTCGCCGCCTACCTGGAGCGCTACAACGCCGGCCCGGGCGGCGCGGACCCGGACTGAGGCGGCGGCCCGGCCGGGGGGAGCGGCGCCGGTCTACGGCACCGGCACGGCCGCGCGGTCCTCCGCCGGCCGCTGCGGTGCCCTCGCCGCGAGGAACGCGGTACGGCGGCGCAGCCGGAAGCCGAGGGACTCGTACAGCCGGATGGCGTTGGTGTTCTCGGCGCTCGTGTGCAGGAACGGGGTCTCGCCGCGCTCGCGGATGCCGTGCGCGACCGCGAGGATCAGGCGGGTGGCCAGGCCCTCGCCGCGGAAGGCGGGATCGGTGCAGACCGCGCTGATCTCGGTCCAGCCCGGCGGGTGCAGCCGCTCGCCCGCCATGGCGATCAGCGCGCCGTCGCGCCGGATGCCCAGGTAGGTGCCGAGTTCCACGGTGCGGGGCAGGAACGGTCCCGGCTGGGTCCGGGCCACCAGGTCGAGCATCTCGGGCACGTCCGCCGGGCCGAGGCGGACCGCCTCCGGGTCCGGCGCCGCGGCGAGGCCGTCGTCCACGAACTGCACGCCCTCGACCCGGAAGGTGATCTCCCAGCCCTCCGGCAGCTCCCCGCGGAACCCGGGCAGTGCCACCTCGGCGCCGGGACCGGCCAGCGCGGCGACGTCCGCCCAGTCCCGCGCGTCCGGGTCGTCGGGCAGGGCCAGCCAGGGGGAGACGTCGACCGGATAGCGCAGCACCCGGCCGCGCCGCTCGGCGAAGCGGGCGTGCGGGCCGGTCAGGGAGGCGAGCGCCGGGTTGTCGAGGACGTGCGGGGCGGCGGGGGCCGGTCCGGGGACGCCCGGGCTCGTCACGGCGCTCATCCGGCCGCCTCGGTCACGGTCCTGGAGACATGGGCCTGGAGCATCCTCGTTTCCTCACTTCTCTCGTGCTGTCACCGGCGCACCGGCGCCGGCACTAATCGGCAAGGAGCGGTTCCGGGCCGGTATTCCCGGCCCGGGACAGAGTTCACACGGCCGCAATGACAGGCAACGCGTCACGCGATGAGGGCGACGAGCCGGGACGCGGCGCGGCGCGGCGCCGTGAGGTGCGAGGCGCCGCGGGACCGCCGGCCGGGGCCGGAGCATCCCGGCCGACCCCGTACGGTTTAACCATGAACGTCACGCGAGGCTTCACGGGTCGCCCGCGCGTCCACAACCCGGGGCTGCCGCCCGGGCAGTACGACGCGCGCGACGACTGGCCCGTCCTGTCCGCCGAGGTCACCCCCGACCTCACCCCCGCCGACTGGTCCTTCTGCATCGACGGCCTGGTCGAGCGCCCGCACACCTGGGACTGGGACGCGGCGCACGCACTGCCGGCGTCGGCGTACCACGGTGACATCCACTGTGTGACCGGCTGGTCGAAGTTCGGCGTGCGGTTCGGCGGCGTCTCGCTGGACGCCTTCTTCCGTGTGGTGCGCCCCCATGGGACCGCCACACATGCCGTCGCCCACTCCCACACGGGCTACACCACCAACCTGCCGCTCGCCGACCTCACCGGCGGACGGGCCTGGATCGTCTGGGAGTACGACGGCGCACCGCTGCCGCCCGAACACGGCGGACCGGCGCGGCTGGTGGTGCCCCACCTGTACTTCTGGAAGAGCGCCAAGTGGATCGCGGGCATCACGCTCCTGGACCACGACGAGCCGGGCTTCTGGGAGCGCAACGGCTACCACGGGCGCGGCAACCCGTGGGAGGAACAGCGGTACGCCGGTGACTGAGACGACGACTTCCGCGCAGCGGTTCGCGGTGCCGGGGCGGATCGCCGTGAGCGAGCAGGCGGCCTCCGTGTGGCGGACGGCCACCCTTACGGAGATCCGGCGCGAGACACCGCACGCGGCCACGTTCCGGCTGGCGGTGCCGCACTGGGCGGGGCACCTGCCGGGCCAGCACCTGCTGCTGCGGCTGACCGCCGCGGACGGCTATGCGGCGCAGCGCCACTATTCGATCGCGTCCGCCCCGGACGGTTCCGGGCACATCGAGCTGACCCTCGACCGGGTGCCGGACGGCGAGGTCTCCGGCTGGTTCCACACCGTGGCCCGGCCCGGTGACACGGTGGAGGTGCGGGGCCCGCTCAGCGGCTTCTTCGCCTGGCCGGGCGACCGGCCCGCGCTGCTGATCGGGGCAGGGTCCGGGGTCGTACCGCTGATGGCGATGATCCGGCACCACCGGGCGCGCGGTCTCACCGTCCCGCTGCGGATGCTGGTGTCGGCGCGCAGTCCCGAGGAGCTGATCTACGCGTCCGAGCTCGGCGCGGAGACGACGCCCGTGTTCACGCGCAGCGCTCCGCCCGGGGTTCCGGTGGGACGTATGACGACCGCACATGTGGCGCCCCTCCTGGCCGACCCGCCCGTCGGTGGGTGGGAAGCCTATGTGTGCGGGTCCAACGGTTTCGCCGAACACGCTTCCCGACTGCTGGTGGCGGCCGGCCAGCCGGTGGACCGCATCCGCATCGAGCGCTTCGGCTGACCCCTGGGGACCGGCCGGGACGCGGTGACGCTGAGCGCGCCGGCCGAACCCCGGCGGAAGAGCCGGCCCGGAACACGCCGGCCCGAGACCGCTCGGGGCCCGGCTCCGAACCCGTCGGCCGGGACCAGGCGGTGCGGCCGGGGCCCGGCGGGGCGGCGCCCGGGTCGCGCCGGGGGGCGCCGCGCGCGATCGTGGGGCGCGGGGGGCGTGCCGTGCACCATATGGGCCGGAACTGGCTGGTTCACGGCGTGCGCGAGGTGCGCCGAACGGGGTACGAGACGGGTGTGGACGCTCGTGTCCGTGAGCGGCGGGGGCGGTGGACCGGCGACCCGGCTCCTCCCGCTCTCCGGCTGCGGCGGTGGCGAGGAGGTGGACATGCGTACCCGGGTGCGTGGCTGGCGCTGGCGGCGCAATCCGCTGCGGCGCCGGTCGGACGTCGTGGAGGCGTGGGCGGTGCTGGTGGTCGCCGTCCTGATGTCCGTGGTCGCGCCCCTGGCCGGGGTGGCCGCGGGCCTGCACGCCCACGACCAGGCCCGGGCACTGGCCGCTGCCCAGCGGGCCGAACGCCATCAGGTGCGCGCGGTGGTGGTCGGCGACACGCTCCGGCGGCTGGCCCCGTCGCAGAGCGACCCCCGGCAGCCCTACCGCGCCCAGGTCCGCTGGACCGAGCCGGGCAAGGGCGTCCGGACGGCGTGGGCCCGGGTTCCGGCGGGGACCCGGGCCGGGGAGCCGGTGTCGGTGTGGTTCGACTCCCGGGGCCGTAGCGTCGGGCCGCCCGCGGACGACGTCGCGGTGTGGCAGCACACCGTGACCGCCGGGCTGTGCGCGGCGGCCGGTACGGCGACCGTCGTCTTCCTCGGCCACGTGGTCGCGCGCCGGATCGCGCTGCGCCATCGGCTGGCCGAGTGGGAGCGGGAGTGGGCCAGGACGGGACCCCGGTGGACCCAGCCGCTCACCTGACGCCCAGCCGCCGGAAACGGCCGCCTTGTGACCCGACCACTCGGAGCGTCCTCCCGCACTCGCCCGTGCCTCGGAGCACGCGCTTACCCGCCTTCGGACCAGCCGCGATGGCACGCACGAGGGAACGGCCCAACCCGCGCGGCGCCCCCACATGACCCTGGCGAGTCATCCGATCACCCCCGTACGGTGAGGCGACGCAGTCTCCCTTCACGAAGGCGGTTGTTGATGGCCCTGTTCGACCTGCCCCTCGACGAACTCCGCGCGTATCGCAGCGAGTCCCCCGAACCGGACGACTTCGACGCCTTCTGGGACAAGACGCTCCAGCAGGCCCGCGAGCACGAACTGGACGCGCGCTTCGAGCCGGTGGAGACCGGGCTGTCCACCGTCGAGGTGTACGACGTGACGTTCGCCGGGTTCGGCGGCCACCCGGTGAAGGGCTGGCTGCGGCTGCCGGCCGGTGCCGCACAGCCGCTGCCGCTGGTCGTGGAGTTCATCGGCTACGGCGGCGGGCGCGGCCTGCCGCACGAGAACCTGCTGTGGGCGTCGACGGGCCGGGCCCACTTCGTGATGGACACCCGGGGGCAGGGCAGCGCCTGGGGCGGCGGGGGCGGCACCCCGGACCCGGTGGGCGCGCCGCCCGCGTACCCCGGCTTCATGACGCGGGGCATCGACGCGCCGGAGAACTACTACTACCGCCGGGTGTTCACGGACGCCGTGCGCGCGGTCGAGGCCGCCCGCCGCCACCCGCTGGCCGACCCGGCGCGGACGGCGGTGACCGGCGAGAGCCAGGGCGGCGGCATCGCCCTGGCCGTCGGCGGACTGGTCCCGGACCTGGTGGCGGTCGCCCCGGACGTGCCGTTCCTGTGCGACTTCCCGCGCGCGACGACCCTGACGGACCGTCACCCGTACCGGGAGTTCGGCCTGTTCCTGAAGACGCACCGCGGGCGCTCGGCGGACGTGCTGCACACGCTGTCCTACTTCGACGGGGTGCATTTCGCGGCCCGGGGCCGGGCGCCGGCCCTGTTCTCGGCGGCCCTGGAGGACCAGACCTGCCCGCCGTCGACCGTGTTCGCGGCCTTCAACGCGTGGGCGCACGAGGACAAGGCGATCGAGGTGTACGAGTTCAACGACCACGAGGGCGGCGGCCCCTTCCAGGAGGCCGAGAAGGTGCGCTGGCTGCGGTCGTACGCTTGAGACCCGCCGTCGACGGCGCCGGTCTTTCCTCCGGTCCGACCAGTCGGTACGTTCGGAGCGCCCGGGCGGCAGTGCCGCGGCCCGGGA
Source organism: Streptomyces sp. NPDC047841 (assembly GCF_040704085.1). Taxonomy (NCBI): domain Bacteria; kingdom Bacillati; phylum Actinomycetota; class Actinomycetes; order Kitasatosporales; family Streptomycetaceae; genus Streptomyces; species Streptomyces sp. NPDC047841. The sequence goes on along the minus strand of NZ_JBEYRP010000016.1, from coordinate 83,617 downwards.
TCCCGGCGACGAGGGAGGCCACATGCCCGCGCACGAAGCCCAGGGAAGACGGCAGACACCGCAGACGGACGCGCAGGTCCACGGGCACTGCGATCCGCGGTTCGCGGCGGTACGGGAGGCGTTCGCGGAGAACTTCCGCGCACGCGGGGAACTCGGCGCCGCGGTCGCGGTGACCGTTGCCGGTGAGACGGTGGTGGACCTGTGGGGCGGCTGGGCGGACGCGGACCGCACCCGGCCCTGGGCACGGGACACCGTGGTGAACGTGTGGTCGACCACCAAGGGGCCGGTGGCGCTGTGCGCGCACATCCTCGCCGACCGGGGCCTGCTCGACCTCGACGCGCCGGTGGCCGCCTACTGGCCGGAATTCGCCGCCGAAGGCAAGGACAAGGTGCTCGTGCGGCACCTGCTGTCACACCGCGCCGGGCTGTCGGGGCTGCGCGAGCCGCACACCCTGGAGGACCTGTACGACTGGGACCTGACCACCGCGCGGCTCGCCGCGACGGCGCCCTGGTGGGAGCCGGGCACCCGATCGGGCTACCACGCGCTGACGTACGGCTTCCTGGTCGGGGAGGTCGTGCGGCGCGTGTCGGGACTGCGGCCGGGAGCCTTCCTGGAGCGGGAGGTGACCGGGCCGCTCGCGCTCGACTTCACGGTGGGCCTGCCGGAGCGGGACTCCGGCCGGGCGGCGCGGCTGGTGCACCCGCCGGCCGCGTCGCGCACCGAACAGGCGCCGGCATCCGGCCAGTTGGCGCCGGTCGCGCTGGCGGCCCTGGCCAACCCCCTCGTCGGGGCGGCGGAGGCGAACAGCCCGGCCTGGCGTGCGGCGGAGATCCCGGCGGCCAACGGACACGGCACCGCCCGCGCGGTCGCGGCGCTGTACGGCGTCTTCGCCGGGGGCGGCTCGTACGGCGGCCGGCGCATCCTGTCGCCGGAGGCGGCGGAGCGGGTGCGCGAGGGCCAGGGCAGCTGCCGCGACCTGGTGCTCGGCGCGGGCTTCGAGGGCGACACCGAGGTGGGGCTCGGGCTGTGGCTGAGCGGGCCCCAGGGGTCGTACGGCCCCAATCCGCGCGCTTTCGGCCACGACGGTTTCGGTGGTTCCTGCGGGCTCGCCGATCCGGACGCGGGGGTGTCGCTGGGTTACGTCATGAACCGGATGGGGCCGCACATCGCCAATGATCCACGGAAAACAGCGCTGGTGGAGGCCCTCTACAGCGCCTTGTGACGGTGCGGCGCGGCGCCTGGCGAGTGCCGTGCGCGCGGGTGGGTTTCGGTCGAACCGACCGATCGCTCTTCCCTCGTGGTTTAGACCAATGGTAGTCATGGTTGCGCACTGAACCCGTACGACTACCTTTTGTCACCGACAGGAGGGCGCGGCATGGCCCGCACCACCCCGCACGATCCCCCGACCGGCGGCGACCGGCCCCTGTACGGGCGGATCGCGGCGCTGCTGCTCGACGAACTGCGCGCCGGCACCATTCCACCGGGTCAACGGCTGCCGGGCGAACGGCACTTGGCCGCGCACTACGGAGTCAGCCGGGAGACCGTCCGGCAGGCGCTGGAGGTGCTGCGCCGCAGCGGTGCGGTCGCCACCGACCGGCGGGGCAGCCATGCGACGCTGCCCGGCCGGCCCGTCGAGACGGCGGGATCGCTCACCTTCCCGGTGGGCGCCCGGCCGGTGGACCCGTACGCGGTCGACCGGGCCACGGTGAGCTGGGAGGAGCCGCCGCCGGAGCACGCACGGGCCCTGGGCCTGGCCCCGCACCGGCCCACGCTGGTGCACCGCTACCGGTCGGTGACGCCGGACGGCCGGTCGCTGCGCACGGCGGTGACGTCGTTCTCCGCGGTGGCGCTGGCCGAGGTGGCGGAGCTGGCCCGCTACCGGGACCGGGCCGACGGGACCACCCCGGCGCAGCTGCGGCGGGCCTACGACTGGATGCGCACGGCGGGCCTGACCCTGCACCACCGGGACGCCATCACCCAGATCGGCGCCGCCTCCTCGGTGCGGGTGACCCGGCGTGTGCACGACCAGTACGCGCGCCCGCTGGAGATCACCGACCTGTTGGTGAACGCCGAATGCGACGCCCTGGTCTACGAGTTCACCCTGCCCGCCGCGGGCTGACCGCCGAGGGGCGCGGCGTCGGCCCGCCGGGCCACCAGCAGTCGGGCGCGCGGGCTGCCGTCGGCTCGCCGGCCGAACCCGGGCAGGACGCCCAGCTCCACCGTCAGGCCCGCGCGCTCCAGCTCGCGCAGCACGGCGCTCAGCCGGAAGGTCCGGTAGTACATGACGAACGGCGGTCGCCACAGCGCGTTGCGCACCCGCATCACCGCGTCGAAGCCGAGCAGCGTCCAGAAACCGGGGTGCGCCGGGCCGGGCGGCGCGAACACCGGGAAGACGAAGCGGCCACCGGGCCGCAGCACCCCGCGGACCTGGGTGAACAGGCCCGGCAGTTCGCGGGGCAGGAAGTGGCCGAACGCGCCGAAGGAGACGACGAGGTCGAAGGCGGCCGTGAATGGCAGGGCCCGGGCGTCGCCGCGCACCCATGCGACCCCCGGCCCGTCGGGGGCCGACACGCGCCGGCGGGCGACGTCGAGCATGCCGGCGCTGAAGTCGACCCCGGTGACGCTGCGGCGGCACAGTCCGGTCAGCAGGTGCGTGCCGGCGCCGGTGCCGCAGCACAGGTCGAGTCCGTCCGTGAAGGGGCCGAGCGGGGCGAGTGCCCGCGCCACGGAGTCCAGTACGGCGTCGGGCGTCCGGAAGGGGGTGTGGTCGAACTTCGGCGCGAGCAGGTCGTAGCCGTGCTCGACGGACGACAGCGCCTGGACGGTCAGCTCGCGGAGCGTGGGGCCTTCGGGACCGAACATGACGTCAGCCTATGACGGTGGTGTCGCGGCGCGGGCGGAAGCGCACAAGGCGACGGGCTTCACCGCGGGCCCGGCCGGCCCGGCGCCGTCGGTCAGCCGAAGGTGTCGTGGCACAGCCGCGCGATCTCCGGTGTGGTCACGCCGTCCGCCTGGCGGCACAGGTCGCGCATCCGGACGGCGGCGGGCGGCCGGGAGGCGGGGCGGGGACGCCGTACCGGGTGGCGTACCGGTCCCCGGCGCTCGGGGCGGGGGCGCCGGACCGGCGGGGCGGCCGGTGCCACCGCCCGGGGAGGTGCCGCGGGCACCGGTACGCGGCCGGTCCCGGGGTTGCGGCGCGGCCCGGCCGACGAACGGGGTCCGTGGCCGGTGCGGACCAGCGCCGCGTGCCCGGACGGCGCTCGGACCGGCTCCTGGAGCACCGAGGGCCGCACCACCGTGTCCGGGGCGAGGGAGCGACGGGGGCGGGCCGTGTCGGGCACGGGGTCGACGGTGGCGCAGCCGGCGACGGTCACCAGCGCCGCCACCAGCAGCGGAAGAAGTCGGCGAGGCACCCGCCCACTGTCCCGCACCACCCGGGGTCACGACCCGTTCCGCGGGGGATCACCACCCTGATGAGCGATCCGCCGGGCCGGCGCGGCGTCTCCGCGCCGCCGGAGCACCGCGAGGACCCGCTCGCACCAGCGCACGTTCTCCTCCTCGAAGGCGATCCCGGCCAGGAGCGTGAGGTAAGGCCCCACCCGGTCGGCGGTGTGGAGGAAATCCTCCTCCGTCCGCCCCGCGAGCAGGCGCTCGCGCACCCTCCGGTAGCGGTCGAGCTTGCCGCGCGCCCAGCCCATGCGCTCCTCGATCAGCGCCCGGGTGACCTCCGGGTCGCCCCCGTCCATGGCCTGGACCTTGATGAGGAGTTCGTCCCGGATCGCGGTGGGCCGCTTCGGCGGCTCGGCGGCGAACGCGTCCAGCTCGGCCCGGCCGGCCTCGGTGAGCGTGAACATCCGCTTGTTCGGGCGGCGTTCCTGCTGCACGGTGCGGGCCTGGAGCAGGCCGTCCCCGGCGAGGCGCTCCAGCTCACGGTAGAGCTGCTGGGGGGTCGCGGGCCAGAAGTTCGCGAACGAGACGTCGAAGGCCTTCGACAGCTCGTAGCCCGAGGCCTCGCCCTCCAGCAGGGCGGCCAGGACGGCGTACTTGAGCGACATGTGGACAGGCTAGCAGTCAGTTGATTAATCTCAGCCGCACTTATTCAATTAGTTGACTAGTGAGTGGGGTGAGCCGATGCGCGCGTTCCGCGAGGCGGTGGAGGCCGGGGACCTGGACGCCGTCGAGGCGCTGCTGGCCGAGGACGTCGTGTTCACCAGCCCGGTCGCCTTCAAGCCGTACCCGGGCAAGGCGATCACCGCGGCGGTGCTGCGCGCGGTGTTCCAGGTCTTCGAGGACTTCCGGTACGTCCGGGAGATCGGCGGCCCGGCCGGCCTGGACCACGCGCTGGTGTTCCAGGCCCGGGTCGGCGACCGGGAGCTGACCGGCTGCGACTTCCTGCACGTGAACGAGGACGGCCTGATCGACGACCTCACGGTCATGGTCCGTCCGCTGTCGGGCGCGCAGGCCCTCGGCGAGGCCATGGGCGCGCGGTTCGAGCAGATCGTGAAGGATGCCGGGGCGCGGTCGGCGTGAGCCGCCGCGCGCACCGCGGCACGGCGGTGATCAGTCCCTCAGCTGCCGTAGCGTGGCCTTGGTGTCGGTCTTCAGCCAGTCGGTGACGTCGGTCAGCGCGGGCGGGTTCTTGTCCTCGTCGTACGAGGTGAGGTAGACGCTGTAGCTCATCGTGTACGTCACCCAGCCGTCGCGGACGGCGAGCGTGGCGTACCGGGAGCCGCTGGAGGAGGAGCCGTTCGAGGTGTCCTGGCTGACCAGGTAGGCCTCGTCGCCGATGCCCTCGACCGGGTCGACGTCGTACCCGGTGTGGCTCTCCCCGTAGTTCTTCCAGGTCGCGGTGAACTCGGGCGCGGGGTCGGTCTTCTTGTGCAGGTCCAGCTGCAGGGTCAGATAGGCGTCCGCGTAGGACGAGCCGGACTTCTTCAGGCCCAGGCTGCAGTAACTCTCGTCCAGCGCCCCGTCCTTGAGTGAGGTCCGGGTCGGCGAGGAGTCGTTCTCGGTGTACTCGGCCTTGAAGGACGAGTAGTCGGCGCCGGAGCACATGTTGGCGGGCGCCGAGTAGCCGCGCAGGTCCGCGCTGTCGCTCCGCCCGCCGATGAGGAGGACGCCGGCCGCCCACGCGGCGGAGGCGACGACCGCGCCGACGGCGGCCCACAGCACCGCACGGCCGGCCCCGCCGCCGGCCGGGGGGCCGGGCGGCACGGGCCCGTACTGGGGTAACTGCGCGTACGGGTTGCCCGGCTGCGGCTGTCCCGGCGCGGGCTGGTCGGCCAGGGTGGGCTGCGCGTGGAACGTCCCCGGTGGGGGCGACTGCGGGTTCGGGTAGGGGTAGGCCGTCGGCTGCGGAGGCACGGCCGGCTGCTGCGGGGGCCGCGGCGCGGGCTGGTCGGCCGGCTGCGGGGGCACGGCCGGCTGCTGCGGGGGCTGCGGCGCGGGCTGGTCGGCCGGCTGCGGGGGCTGCGGTGGCGTGGACATGTCGCGAAGATAGTGGACGGTTGGCGGTCAAGTCCCCTGGTGTCCGGGATCGTTACGGTCTGGGGACGTCTGTTCCCGGATTCCCGGACCCTGCCGCTCCGGCCGGTTCGCGGCTCAGGGGCGGGTCACCCCGCGGCGAGCCGCACCGGCAGAGCGCGCACGCTGTTGCCGACGAAGCCCGCGTGCGGCACCAGGCCGGCTTCGGGTACGGCGAGTCGCAGCGACGGGAACCGGGTGAACAGCCGCTCCAGGGCGACCGTGGCCTCCAGCCGGGCGAGTGGCGCGCCCAGGCAGTAGTGGGCGCCGTGCCCGAGGGACAGGTGCCGTACGGCACCGGGCCGGGCGGAGCGGGTGAGGTCGAAGCGGCCGGCGTCCGGGCCGTGCGCCGCCGGGTCGCGGCCGGCGGCGGAGTAACCGGCCAGCACGGGGGTTCCGGCGGGGACGAGCGTGCCGGCGACGGTCAGGTCCCGTACGGGGTAGCGGAACGGGAAGTAGCTGACCGGCGCGTCCCAGCGCAGCGTCTAGTCCACCACGTCCGCCCAGCTCGCCCGGCCCGCGCGCACCAGGCCCAGCTGCTCGGGGTGGGCGCACAGGGCGCGCACGGCGTTGGTGATCAGGTTGAGCGTGGTCTCGTGCCCGGCGATGACCATCAGCAGCAGGGTGCCGATCAGCTCCTGCTCGCTGAGCCGGTCGCCGCCCTCGTCGCGGGCGGCGAGGAGCGCGCTCGTGAGGTCGTCGCCGGGCCGCGCGGCCTTCGCCGCGGCGATCTCGCCGAGGACCGCGACGAGTTCCCGGTTGGCGGCGACGGCCTCGGCCGGTGCGGTGTCGGTGGCCACGACCAGGCTGCCGAGCCGGTGCAGGCGGTCCCGGAACTCAACGTCCACGCCCAGGAGTTCGCAGATCACGCCCATCGGAAGGGGCAGGGCGAAGTGCCGGCGCAGGTCGGCGACTCCGTCGCCCGAGGCGGCGGCGCGTGCCAGGCCGTCCAGCAGTGACTCCGTCAGCTCCACCACCCGTGGCCGCAGTTCCGCCACCCGGCGGGGCGTGAAGGCGCGGGCCGCCAGGGACCGCAGCCGCCGGTGGTCGTCTCCGTCGGCGGTGGTCATGCCCGGCACGGTGGCGAACGTCAGCAACGGCCAGCCCGCACCGACCCTCCCTTCACGCAGGGCGGTGAAGTGGCGTGCGTCCTTGGCGACCTGCGGGTGTTGCAGGAACTCCTTCAGCGCCTCGTGCCCGAGTACGGCCATGCCCTCGATCCCGCCGGGCAGCTCGACCGGGACCACGGCACCCCGGGACAGCAGGCGCGCGTTCACGGCGTGCGGGCAGCCGCCGGCGGGGTCCAGGCGGTGCGGGGTGCGGGCGGCCGAGGTGTCCACCGGATGCTGCTGACGTTCCCCTGACAAGGCGACTCCTCCCGACGTCTCCCCGAGAGCGCGCCCGCCCTCCGGGGGAATAACCCGCTCCGGTGGTTCGTTGAGCCGACCAAGGACGCGGTACTCCCCCGGGTGGTACCGTTCCCTCAGCACCCGTGCACGGCCGCTGTGGCCGCCGGTGCCAGTCTCCCCTCTCCACGCTGATCCGTCCGCCGTTTTCCGGATGTCCGGTTCCCGGCGCGTCAGCTTTCCCGGCACCACCTCGTGACGGGCCTTCCACGCCGTACCCGAGGTGCCGTTCCCGCCGCCCGGAGGCAGTCCCGCACGCCTCCCGCTCGCGGCCTCACCCCCTTTTTTCCTCTCTGATCCGTCCGCGAAAGGACCCCCTCCCATGACCACCACACTCGAACACCCGCCCGCGGCCCGACAGGCGCCGGCTGCCCCGCTCGTCACCGGTGTCCTCGACATCGACGCGCACGGAAAGGGACACCTGAGGGCCGCGAGCCTCCTGCCCTCCCCCGCCGATCCGCAGGTCGCACCGGCGCTGATCCGCCGCCACGGGCTGCGCAAGGGCGACCTGGTCGAAGGCGTCCGGGGCGCGCAGCGGGCCCTGACCGAGGTCGCGCGCGTCAACGGACGCGCTCCCGGCGAGCCGGGCCCCCGGCCGCACTTCCGCGACCTGACCCCGCTCCACCCGCACCGGCGCATCCGTCTGGAGCACCCCGCCTCCGGCCTGGCCGGACGCGTCACCGATCTGCTCGCTCCGGTCGGCAAGGGCCAGCGCGGCCTCATCGTGGCCCCGCCGAAGACCGGCAAGACGGTGCTGCTCCAGCAGTTCGCCGCCGCCGTGGCCGGCAACCACCCCGAGTGCCGGCTGATGGTCCTCCTGCTCGACGAGCGGCCCGAGGAGGTCACCGAGATGCGCCGCTCGGTACGCGGCGAGGTGTACGCCTCCACCTTCGACCGGCCGGCCAAGGAGCACATCGCCCTCGCCGACCTGGTCGTGGAGCGGGCCAAGCGCCTGGTGGAGGCCGGCGAGGACGTCGTCGTCCTGCTGGACTCCCTGACCCGGCTGTGCCGGGCCCACAACAACGCCTCCGCCGCCGGCGGCCGTACCCTGAGCGGCGGTGTCGACGCCGGCGCGCTGCTCGGCCCCAAGCGGTTCTTCGGCGCCGCCCGCCAGACCGAGGAGGGCGGCTCGCTCACCATCCTCGCCACGGTCCTCGTGGACACGGGCTCCCGCGCCGACGGCTACTTCTTCGAGGAGCTGAAGGGCACGGGCAACATGGAGCTGCGCCTGGACCGGGAACTCGCCGGCCGCCGCGTCTTCCCCGCCGTCGGCATCGACACCAGCGGCACCCGCCGCGAGGAACTCCTCCTCAGCCCCGCCGAGCTGTCGGCCGTACACGGTCTGCGCCGTGTCCTGCGCTCCCGGGAGGGCGGGCCCCTCGGGCTGGAGACCCTGCTGGAGCGGCTGCGTGCCACACCCGGCAACGCCGCGTTCCTGCGGCAGGTCAGGCCCACCCTGCCGGCCGCCTGACGCGCGGCCACGGGGGCGCCGGGTGTGGCATCCGGGTTGCCCCGGTGACCCGAACGGCCCGGCGGTGTGGTGCATACACACCAATTTCGTACTTTGATCATATGATCACCGGATTCTCTTATCGCGCGGCGGTGTCGGCCTGCTCCCTCTGTGTGGCGGGCCTGCTGGCGCTCACGCCGGCCGCTGCCGCCGCCGGGCCCCGGGTCGCGCAGCCCGCCGGGGAGCCCGCCCCGCCCCGCCCTGGGACGGCGATGCCGGGGCCGTCCCTGCTCTACCACTCCGGCATCCAGGTCCGGCCGCACCGGGACGCCCCCGGGCTCCCGGACGTCTCGGCGCTGTCCTGGCTCGTCGCCGACGCGGGCAGCGGCGAGGTGCTGGCCGCGTACGACGCCCACCGCGAGCTCCCGCCCGCGAGCACCCTGAAGACCCTCTTCGCGCTCACCATGCTGCCGGTGCTGCCCAGCGGCCGGCAGCACACCGTGCGGTACGGCGAACTGGACGACGTCGCCGAGGGCAGCAGCCTGGTCGGCGTCGAGGAAGGGCACACCTACCAGGTGGCCGACCTGTGGCGCGGCGTCTTCCTCAGCTCCGGGAACGACGCCGTGCACGTGCTCGCCCGGATGGGCGGCGGCTGGGAGGCCACGGCCGCCCGCATGCAGGACAAGGCCCGCTCGCTCGGCGCCCTGGACACCCATGTGGTCTCCCCGGACGGCTACGACGCCCCCGGCCAGGTGTCCTCCGCCTACGACCTCGCGGTGTTCGGCCGGACCGGCCTGCGCAACCCCGACTTCGCCCGGTACTGCGCCACCGCCGAGGCCCCCTTCCCCGGTGACGGGTCCCCGTACCCCATCGAGAACACCAACCGGCTGCTGACCGGCGAGGACGGCGTGGCGCCGTACCCCGGACTCATCGGGATCAAGAACGGCTACACCAGCAACGCGGGCAACACCCTGGTGGCCGCGGCGCACCGGGGCGGGCGCACCCTCGTGGTGACCGTGCTCAACCCTCAGGCCGGCGGCGGGTTCACCGTGTACGAGGAGGCCCGCTCCCTGCTGGACTGGGGCTTCGCGGCGGCCGGGCGGGTCGACCCGGTCGGCTCGCTGGACGGGCTGCGGCCCGCTACCCCCCGTCCCTCGGCGTCCGCGGCGCCGGTGGCGGCGGCCGTGGCACCGGACGACGACTCGGACTGGTCCGGCACCGCCGTCGTCGCGGGGCTGTCCGGACTGGGCGCGGGGGCCGTGGCACTGGTGCTGCGGGCCAAGGTGAGCCGGGGCCGCGACTGACCCACCGGCAGGCCGAGCAGCAGGCCCAGCGAGATCCACGTGTAGAGGTTGCCGCCCAGGAACCCGTCCAGGCCGGAGGCGTCGTCGAACCACAGCCACACCACGCTGGTGCACAGCACCGCGTACAGGACGGCCGCGGTCCGCGGACGCCCGGCGCGGACCAGCACCGCGAAGGAGGGCAGCAGCCACACCAGGTGGTGCACCCAGGTGACCGGGCTGACCAGGCAGGCCGCCGCACCGGTGAGCGCGAACGCCGCCGGCCAGTCCCCGGCCGCGACCGCCCGCCGGCCGCGCCACGCCCAGACGCAGAGGGTCAGCAGCACCACGGCCGCCCACAGCGGGCGGCCGGTCTCGCCGAGGCGGGCCAGCACCCCTTGCAGCGACTGGTTCGACACGTAGTCGAGCCGGCCCACGCGGCGGGTGTCCCAGAGCGCCTCGGTCCAGTAGAAGCGGGAGGCCGCCGGATCCGCCCAGCAGGCCAGCGCGGTCGCGGCCACGGCCACGGCCGTCGCGGTGCCGGCCGCCCGCCGGCGCCCGGCGAGCAGCAGCAGGCCGATGAAGAGGGCGGGGGTGAGTTTCACGGCGGCGGCGAGCCCGGTCCCCGCGCCCGCCCAGCGGCCCCGGCCGCTCGCCAGCAGCCAGGAGTCGCCGAGGACCAGGGCGAGCAGCACCAGGTTCACCTGGCCGAAGCTGACGGTGTCCCGCAACGGCTCGAACAGCGCGAGCAGGCACAGGCACAGCGCCCACCGGTACCAGCCGTGGCCGCGCCCGTGCGGGCCGGCCAGGACGCGCAGGACCACCACCAGCGCGGCCAGGTTCACCAGCAGGGACGCGGTGATCGCCGCGGTCCTGCCGAGCAGCGCCAGCGGCAGCATGGCGACGGCGGCGAACGGCGGGTACGTGAAGCCGTACGCGGTGCCCGGCACCCGGTAGTCGTAGATCCGGCCGCCGTGGTGCACCCAGGTGTGCACCGTGCCGTAGTACACCCGCAGGTCGAAGAAGCCGCGCAGCAGCGGCACGGTGGCCGTGAACACGGTCACGGCCGCCACGAGGAGCACGACGAGCACCAGCCGGCCCCGCTCCGTGCGCGGCCCCGGCAGCCCCGGCGTTCTCCGCCGGCCCGTCATGCCACGCGTCCCGGCACCGGACCCCGGGCCGCCCTGTGGGCCTGGCCGGCCTGGTGGGCCTGCCACAGGACGACGACCCCGAGTGCCCCGCCGGAGACCGCGAGCACCAGCTGTCCGGGGCCGGCCGGGCCGCCACCGGGCAGGACGGCGAGGGAGAGCACCCCCGCCAGGGCGGCCACCCGGTGCCGTACCGGGGTGCTGGGCGCGGCGGCGGCGATGAGGAACAGGCCCCACAGCGCGTACCAGGGGCGGATCGCCGGGCCGAGGACGGCGACCGCGAGCAGGCTCAGGCCCAGCGCGTACACCGGGCGGGGCCTCAGCCGCAGCCAGATCAGCAGGACGGCGACGGCGGTGGCCGCGAGGCCCAGCAGGTGCCAGGCCGGGACGGCCAGCGGGGCCAGGGAGCTGCCGAGGTGTTCGAGCAGGGCGCCGGTGGCGCGGCCGAGCAGGCTGGTCAGCGCCCAGTTGTGCGGGGAGACCGGGGTGTCCAGGGCGCCGATCCAGCCGTAGCCGGTGCCGGCGACGGCCGTGGCGGCGACCGTCGTCGCCGCGGCGGCCGCCGCCGTGGTCAGCGCGGCCGGCAGCGGACGGCCGCCGGAACGGACCCGCAGGGCCACGACGGCCGGCAGGCCGAGCAGCGCCGGTGCCTTGACCAGGGCGGCGAGGGTGACGAGGACGGCGCCGGCGACGGGGCCGCGGCCTCGCGCGGCGACCAGGCCGAGCCCGAGCAGGCCGAGCATCAGGGCGTCGTTGTGGGCGCCCGCGACCAGGTGCAGCAGCACGAGCGGGTTCAGGGCGCCGAGCCACAGGGCGGCGGCCGGGTCGGCTCCGCTGTGCCGGGCGAGCCGGGGCAGCGCGACCGCCATGAGGGCCACGCCGAGCAGGGCCAGCAGGCGCATGCCGAGCAGACCGGCGGGCACCGCGCCGCCGGTCAGTCCGGACAGCGCCGAGGCGAGCGCCAGGAAGGCGGGTCCGTAGGGGGCGCCGGTGTGCCGCCACATCGGGGCGACCTCGCCGGCGAGCGGGCCGCCGAGCCACGCCGGGCCGTGGGCGTAGACGTCCAGGTGGGCGTCGACCATGGCGCCCTGCGCGAGATAGCTGTACACGTCCCGGCTGAACAGCGGCGGGGCCGGCAGCAGCGGGGCCGCCCACACGGCCAGGACGAGCAGCAGGGCGCGCGGGGTGGGCGGTTCGGGGCCGCGGACCAGCCGGCCGAGGAGCACCCAGGCGGCGATCAGCAGCACGACCCCGAAGTACACCCCGACCAGGCCGAGCGCCGCCTTGGCCGAGGCGGGCGCCAGGAGGTCCCGGACGGGGAGGGCGCCGGCCGTCTCACCGCCGAGCGCGAGACAGGCGGTGCCGGCCAGGCCCGTCACCTGGCAGCGGCGGATATCGACGGGGAACGCCAAGGCCAACACCGGGTCAGCGTGGCGGCGCCGGGTGGCCGGAGGGCGACGGCGGCCCTGCCGGGCGGGGGCCGGGGTGTGACCGGAGCGTGGTGTGGTGCGGCCGGGTTCGCGGTGCCGGTCCGTCGGGCCCGCCGGCTAGGCCGAGGCCTCGCCCGAACCGGGTGCCTCTCGCGGGCCGGCTGCCCCGCCGCGTGCCGGGGGTGACGCGCCTCAGAACACCGACAGCCCGGTCAGGGTCGTGAAACGGTCCAGGGCGGCCACACCGGCCACCGAGTTGCCGCGTTCGTCCAGGCCCGGGCTCCACACGCAGAGCGTGCACCGGCCCGGTACGACGGCGATGATGCCGCCGCCGACCCCGCTCTTGCCGGGCAGGCCGACGCGGTAGGCGAAGTCGCCGGCCGCGTCGTACGTGCCGCAGGTCAGCATGACCGCGTTGACCTGCTTGGCCTGGCTGCGGCTGAGCAGCCGGCTGCCGTCGGCGCGGATGCCGTGCCGGGCGAGGAAGCCGGTGGCGAGGGCCAGGTCGGCGCAGGAGGCGGCGATGGAGCACTGCCGGAAGTACTGGTCGAGCAGGACCGGCACCTCGTTGTCGACGTTGCCGTAGGACGCCATGAAGTGGGCGAGGGCGGCGTTGCGGTCACCGTGGGCGGTCTCGGAGGCGGCGACCTCCTCGTCGAAGCCGAGCTCGGGGTTGCCGCTCTCGGCGCGCAGGAAGGACAGCAGCTCGCCGGCCGCGTCCCCGGTGCGGGTGTGCAGGCGGTCGGTGACGACGAGCGCGCCCGCGTTGATGAAGGGGTTGCGCGGAATGCCGTTCTCGTACTCCAGCTGGACCAGGGAGTTGAACGGGTTGCCGGAGGGCTCGCGGCCCACGTGCTCCCAGAGTTCGTCGCCCTCGCGGGCCAGGTCCAGGGCGAGCGTGAAGACCTTGGTGATCGACTGCGTGGAGAACGGCTGCCGCCACTCCCCCACCCCGTACACCGTGCCGTCCAGTTCGGCGACGGCCATGCCGAACCGGCGCGGGTCGCGGGCGGCCAGGGCCGGGATGTAGTCGGCGGACCGGCCGCGCCCGGGAGTGCGATCGATCTCCGCCATGATGCGATCGAGGACCGGCTGGAACTGCGAGGACATGATCGTCATCATGCCGCACCCCTGGCGCCGGGGCGCTCCGGGGCGCCGGCGCCCTGCTTCCCGGCGGTGCCGGACCCCGACGGGGATGCTGCGACGGCACCCGCGGGCAGGACCGGCCGGGGGGACCGGGCCTGCCGGCACGCGGGTGCCGTCGGGTCAGAGCGCCGGCGTGGTCCCGCTGCCCGCGAGCACCTCCGGCCGGAGGAGTCCCGTGAGCTGTTCGGCGGGCAGCAGGCCCTTCTCCAGGACCAGTTCGGCCACGCCACGGCCCGTCGCGAGGGCCTCCTTGGCGATGTCGGTGGCGGCGGTGTAGCCGATGTGCGGGTTGAGCGCGGTGACCAGGCCGATGGAGTTCTCCACGGTGGCGCGCAGCCGCTCGGTGTTGGCGGTGATGCCGGACACACAGCGCTCGGCCAGTGTCAGGCAGGCCGTCCGCAGGTGCGTGACGGACTCCGACAGGGAGTGCAGGATGATCGGCTCGAACGCGTTGAGCTGGAGCTGCCCCGCCTCCGCGGCCATGGTGATGGCGACGTCGTTGCCGATCACCTCGAAGGCGACCTGGTTGACCACTTCGGGGATGACCGGGTTGACCTTGCCCGGCATGATCGACGAACCGGCCTGTACCGGCGGCAGGTTGATCTCACCGAGACCCGCGCGCGGACCGGAGGACAGCAGCCGCAGGTCGTTGCAGCTCTTGGAGAGCTTGACCGCGATGCGCTTGAGGACGCCGGACATCTGCACGAAGGCACCGCAGTCCTGCGTGGCCTCCACCAGGTTGGCCGCCGTCACCAGGGGCAGGCCGGTGATGGCGGACAGGTGCCGGCGGGCCGCCTCGGCGTAGCCGGCGGGAGCGTTGAGGCCGGTGCCGATGGCCGTGGCACCGAGGTTGATCTCGTGGATCAGCTCGACGGCCTCGGCGAGACGGCTGCGGTCCTCCTCGATCATGACGGCGAACGCGGAGAACTCCTGACCGAGCGTCATCGGTACCGCGTCCTGCAACTGGGTACGGCCCATCTTGAGCACGTCGCGGAACTCGACGGCCTTGCGGGCGAACGCGTCCTGGAGTACGGACATCGCCTTGAGCAGTCCGCGTACGGCGAAGATCGTCGCCACCTTGACGGCCGTCGGGTAGACGTCATTGGTGGACTGGCCGAGGTTGACGTCCTCGTTGGGGTGCAGATGCGTGTACTCGCCCTTGGCGTGGCCGAGCAGTTCCAGCGCGCGGTTCGCCACGACCTCGTTGGCGTTCATGTTCGTGGACGTGCCGGCTCCGCCCTGGATGACGTCCACGACGAACTGGTCGTGCAGCTCGCCGGCCCGGATCGCCCGGCAGGCGGCGACGATCGCGGCCGCCTTCCGGGGCGCCAGCAGCCCGAGTTCCTCGTTGGCGAGGGCGGCGGCCTCCTTCACCGCGGCCAGGGCGTCGATCAGGTGCGGGTAGGCGGAGATCGGCGTGCCGGTGATGGGGAAGTTCTCCGTCGCGCGCAGGGTGTGGACACCCCAGTAGGCGTCGGCGGGCACATCGCGGTCCCCGAGCAGATCGTGTTCGCTGCGGGTGGCGGCGGTCATGAGGGTACGGTCCTCTTCCTGAGGTACGGGGGTGGAGCCCCCCCGGGGAGGGGCGCGGGGAACTGCGCGGTCGACCACAGCGGACCCGCGGATCCACGACGGCCGGTCAGCGGAGCTACGCGCAGGCGGTGAGCGGAGCCGGGTCCAGCGCGGGCACGGCCCGCACACATCCCACCGGCTCCCCGCCCCCGAGCAGCGGCTCCCCGGCGAACTCGGTGAGCAGGGCGGGGTCGACGCCCGCGCGGGCGAGCGCCGCCGCGGCGACCGGGATCCGCGCCCGGTTCGCCCCGTCGGCGATCTTCACCGCGACGGCCCGGCCGTCCGGCAGCGCGGCGGCCTGCACGCCCTCGAAGCCGTCCTTGGCCAGCAGCCCCGGCACGGCCCGCATCAGCGCGGCCACGTCACGCCCCGAGCCGGAGGCCATCTCCGCGTGCTCGCGCATCGCGTCGGCGACCCGGGCCTCGGGCGTGCCGGGCGCGGCGGAGGTGATCCGGGCGAGGGCGCGGGCGAGTCCGTGCAGGGAGATGGCGAACAGCGGCGCGCCGCAGCCGTCGACGGTGACCCGGGCGACGCGCTGGCCGGTCAGCTCCTCGACGGTCGCGGCGACGGCCTGCTGGAGCGGGTGCTCCGGGGCGAGGTAGTCGTCCAGGGACCAGCCGTTGAGCTTGGCGGTCCACAGCATGGCGGCGTGCTTGCCGGAGCAGTTCTGGGCGAGCCGGGAGGGCAGCCGGCCCTCGCGGACCCAGGCGTCCCGGACGACCGGGTCGAACGGCATGTCGGGCACGTTGCGCAGGTCGTCCTCGCCGAGTCCGGCGAGTTCCAGGATGCGCCGGGTGCCGGCGAGGTGGCGTTCCTCGCCGGAGTGGCTCGCGGCGGCCAGCGACAGCAGTTCGCCGTCGAGCGGCAGCCCGGCGCGCACCATGGCCACGGCCTGGACGGGCTTGAGGGCGGAGCGCGGGTAGAAGGCCGCCTCGGTGTCACCGAGCTGGAGGCGCACCTGGCCGTCGGTGCCGAGGACGACGACGGAGCCGTAGTGGACGCCTTCGACGACCCCGCCGCGGACGAGGTGGGCGACGGGGGTGTGGAGGGGTTCGCGGACGGCGGGGGCGTCGGTGGGGGAACTGTTGTGCATCACTGCCTGGGTCTCGGGGTCGGGGCCGGCCGGTACGCGGGTCACGCGTCGGCGCCGGTGGATGTGCGGGTCATGCGGGCGCGGACGGCGTACCAGCCCGCGACCAGTGCGGCGACGATCAGCGGCAGACAGAGCACGGTGGTGCGTCCGGCGCCGCCGTCGGCGTACATGAGGACCAGGACGGCGGCGAGGAACGCCAGCGTCACGAGTTCGGTCCAGGGGGAGCCCGGCAGACGGTACGACGGCCGGGTCAGCTCGCCGTCGCGGGACTTCCGCCAGAACAGCAGGTGGCAGAGCATGATCATGCCCCAGGTGGCGAGGATGCCGATCGCCGCGAAGTTGAGGACGATCTCGAACGCGTCGGAGGGCACGACGTAGTTAAGGCCCACGCCGAGGACACAGATGCCGCTGGTGAGCAGGATCCCGCCGTACGGCACCTGGCTGCGGCTCATCCGGCCGGTGAACCGCGGGGCCGAGCCGCTCATCGCCATGGAGCGCAGGATGCGGCCGGTGGAGTACAGGCCGGAGTTCAGCGACGACATGGCGGCGGTCAGGACGACCAGGTTCATCACACCGCCGGCCGCCGGGACGCCGATGTGGGACAGGACCGTGACGAAGGGGCTCTGCCCGGCGGAGTACTTGTTCCAGGGGAGCAGCATCGAGAGCAGGACGACCGAGCCGACGTAGAACAGGCCCACGCGCCACATGATCGAGTTGATCGCCTTGGGCATGATCTTCTCGGGGTTCTCGGTCTCGCCGGCGGCGACGCCGACCAGCTCGACGGAGGCGTAGGCGAAGACGACGCCCTGGATGATCAGCAGCATCGGCAGCAGGCCGTTGGGGAAGACGCCGCCGTTGTCGGTGATCAGGGACGGGCCGGGGTGCCGGCCGTCGACCGGGTGCTGGGTGACCAGCAGGAAGATGCCGATGCACATGAACACGACGAGCGCGCCGACCTTGACGATGGCGAACCAGAACTCCAGCTCGCCGAAGATCTTGACCGAGATCAGATTGACGGTCAGCACGACCGCGAGGGCGATCAATGCGATCAACCATTGCGGGATGTCCGAGAACATGCCCCAGTAGTGGGTGTAGGTCGCGACCGCCGTGATGTCGGCGATACCGGTGGTCGCCCAGTTGAGGAAGTACATCCAGCCCGCGGTGTACGCGCCCTTCTCGCCCATGAACTCCCGGGCGTACGACACGAAGGCACCGGAGGAGGGGCGGTACAGGACGAGTTCGCCCAGGGCCCGCACGACCAGGAAGGCGAAGACGCCGCAGACGGCGTACGCGATGAAGAGGGAGGGCCCGGCGTCGGCGAGCCGGCCGCCCGCGCCGAGGAAGAGGCCGGTGCCTATGGCGCCGCCGATGGCGATCATGTTGACGTGCCGGTGCTTCAGACCTTTGCTGTAGCCGGCGTCTCCGGCGTCGACATGGCCGGACGAGGGGCGCGTCTCGTCTTCGAGGTGCTGCTCGCTCACGCCTCGGGTCCGCCTTCCGTAGGGGGGTCCGTCCGCTGGGGACGCACGATGTCGGTGAGGGTCGTCTCGACGCGGTCCAGGTGGTGGCTCATGGCCTCCACGGCGTCGTGCTCGGAACCGTCCGTCAGCGCCTCGACGATCGCCCGGTGCTCGCGGTTGGACTGCTCGCGGCGCCCGCCCAGTTCGTTGAGGAAGGCCGACTGGCGCGCCAGTGCGTCGCGGATCTCCTCGATGACCCGGCGGAAGACCGGGTTCTGGGCGGCCTCGGCCACGGCGAGGTGGAAGAGGGTGTCCATCGCGACCCAGGCGGTGGTGTCCGTCTCCCGCTCCATGCGGTCGAGCAGGTGGGCCAGGTGGTCGAGGTTCTCCGGGGTGCGGCGCAGGGCCGCGTACCCGGCGACCGGGATCTCGATGTGGCGGCGCACCTCGAGCAGGTCGCTGGCGGCGTAGTCGCCGAAGGTGGGGTCCTCCACCGTGTTCGCGACGACGAAGGTGCCCTTGCCGGTCCGGGACACGGTGAGGCCCATGGTCTGCAGCGCGCGCAGCGCCTCGCGCAGCACGGGCCGGGACACCTCCAGCGTGCGGCACAGCTCGGCCTCGGAGGGGAGCTTGTCGCCGATGGCGTACCGGCCGCGCTCGATGGCGTCGCGGAGGTGGGCGAGCACCGCTTCCATGGCGCTGACGCGCCGCGGGGCCGGACCACCTGTCTGGCTGTCTGACAGGTTCACGGGAGCGATCCTGCGGGTTGCGCGCGCGGGCTGTCAAGACGTCACGTAAGGAAACATTCACGGGGTGCGGCGCCTGTATGCAGGCATCCGCACCCCGTAGGTGATCAGCGGTGTTCTTCCGGATTCTTCCGGCCGCCCGGCTCAGCCGCTGAGCGCGCCGGTGGCCAGCAGGCCGAGGAGACCGACGCCGACGACGATCCGGTAGATCACGAAGGCGTTGAAGGAGTGCTTGGCGACGAACTTGAGCAGCCAGGCGATGGAGGCGTAGGCGACCACGAACGAGACGATCGTGCCGACGGCCAGCGGAGCGGCGCCGACCCCCGCGCCGAGGGCGTCCTTCAGCTCGTACAGGCCCGCGCCGGTCAGGGCCGGGATGCCGAGGAAGAAGGAGAGCCGGGTGGCGGCGACGCGGTCCAGGTCCAGGATGAGCGCGGTGGACATGGTGGCGCCGGAGCGGGAGAAGCCGGGGAAGAGCAGAGCCAGGATCTGCGAGCAGCCGACCCACATCGCGTCCTTGAAGGACGTGTCGTCCTCACCGCGCTTGTGCCGGCCCATCTGGTCGGCGGCCCACATCACGCCAGAGCCGACGATCAGCGACCCGGCGACCACCCACAGCGAGGCGAGCGGGCCGTCGATCAGCGGCTTCGCGGCCAGGCCCACCACCACGATCGGGACGGTCGCGGCGATGACCCACCAGGCGAACTTGTAGTCGTGGTGGTAGCGCTCCTCGCGGTTGGCCAGACCGCGGAACCAGGCGGTGACGATCCGCTTGATGTCCTTGAAGAAGTACACGAGCACGGCGGCGATGGCGCCGACCTGGATGACGGCGGAGAAGCCGACGACGGACTTGTCGTCGACGGGGATGTTCATGAGCCCCTCGGTGATCTTCAGGTGGCCGGTGGAGGACACGGGAAGGAACTCGGTCACCCCCTCGACTACTCCGAGGACGACGGCCTGACCGACGGAGATGGCGCTCATGGGATCCAGTTCTGAGGAGAGTTGGTCGACATTGCTGTAGACAGTACTTGCTGTGCCCGGCCGTACGGCAAGCGCCCGGGCTCCGGACCCGCCGGCACGCTTGCCGCGACGTCCAGGGCAGCGTAGAGGCCCGGGCCGGCCCCGGTCAGCCGCGGCGTCTCGCGGGGGAAGGCCGGGCGACGAGGGCGCCCCGCCGGAAGACCGGGTCGTGACGGGCCCGCACGGCGTGGCCGGAGAGAGGGCGCGGGGGTGCGCCGATGAGGGCCCCGGTGCGGACGAGCAGCCGGTTCACAACGACTTCTTACCTCTACTGTCCGTTTTGTCCGGCGTGTTGTCCGGCGCGGCGCCCGGGGCGGGCGGGCGTGGACCGGGCGGTCGCGGATGCGGAGCGGGCCGCGCGCCGACCGCCACGACGGGCCTGCGCCACGCGCCGGGGACCGCCGCCGTCGCCTGGACCGGACGCCGTGGATCTCGGTCTCCGGGAGGGCCATGCCGGTACGTCTCCTGTCCGGCCCCCGCCTCGACGGTCGATCCAGGCCGGGACCAGGGTACCGGCGCCTCAGCGCGCGGCGGGCCGGGCGCAGACCGCCATGCCGGACTCCCACAGGCTGCCGAGCACCAGGTGGTCTCCGACGGCGCACACGCTGGTGACCATGCGGAATCCGGAGCGCCGGCGGGTCAGGCGGTGCACGGTCCGGCCCCGGTCGTCGACGGCGACGACGCCGACGGTCCCGCTCGGGCGGTACGGCGCGTGGACGGCGGCCCGTGCGGCGGCGCGGCGGACGGCCGGCGGGGCGCGGTGCAACAGGTCCAGCGGGGGGACACGGGGGCTGGCCAGGGCGATCCAGAGCGGACCGTCGGGTCCCTCGCGCCAGAGGTTGTCCGGCATCCCGGGAAGCTCGGCGAAGGGTTCGGCGTGTCCGGCGCGGGGGCCGGTGAGCCGGCAGCGGGTGAGCCGGCAGGAGCCGGTCTCGGCGATCACCAGGAAGGAGCCGTCCGCGCTGAGGGTGAGCCCGTTGGCGAACTGGAGTCCGTCCAGCAGGACTTCGGGTTCCCGGTCGCCGGGGGCGAGCCGGAGCAGACGGCCGGTGCCGGTGTGTTCGACGATGTCGCCGATCCACCGGCCCAGCGGGTGGCGGCGGCTGGAGACGGTGAAGTACACGGTGCCGTCGGGCGCGGCGACGGCGTTGCTGCAGAACCTTAGGCGCTCCCCCGCCACCGCGTCCGCGAGGACGCGGACGGTGCCGTCGTGCGGGCCGACGCGCAGCAGGCCGCGTTCGGCGTCGCACACCACGAGGTCGCCGTCCGGCAGGAGTTCGAGCCCGAGGGGACGTCCGCCGGTCTCGGCCAGCACCTCGGTGCGGGCCTCCAGCGGGTCGCCGGGGTGGTGGACGCGCAGGATGCGCCCGTCCTCCACCCCGGTCAGCACCCGCCCGTGCGGATCGGCGACGACGTCCTCGGGACCGCGGGCGCGCAGGGAGAGGTAGTGGAGCGGTACGAGTGCCGTCGATCGGTCCATGTGCGGTCCCTTCCGTCCGTGCCCCTGCCGGCAGCCGCCCCGTGACCGTCCTCGTCACCAGCCCTTTTCGAACATCCGGGCCACCTCGGCGATGCGGATCTCGTCACGCCGGTAGTAGGTGCGGCCGCGGATCCGGCGGGTGCGCAGGACACCGAGGCGGGTGAGGAACTCGAGGTGGGCGAGCGCGGTCCGGCGGGGCACGCCCAGCTTGGCGGCGACGGCCCGCGCGGTGACGCCGGTCTCGGCGGGATCGCGGCGGCGCGGGGCCGGGAAGTGGGCCGGCGGGTCCTTGAGCCACTCCAGGATGGTCTGCCGCATCCGGCCCGAGGGAGTCCCCGTCATCCGTCCGCCCTCCCGTCCCCGGCCTCCTCGTACGCAGTCTTCCCACTGTGGCGCGGGCGACGCGGGCCCGTGCGGGACTCGGCGGCCGTTGTCCGGCACCGAACGGCCGTACGACCGGGGAGGGTTCCGCCGCCCCGGAACGGCGGGGGCCCGGCCCCGCGCGCGGCCGGGCCCGTTCACGGACGGCTCAGCGGTGGCCGAACCACGTCATGGAGGACAGCGCCTTGTCGTCGTAGCCGAACAGGGCCTGGTTCTCCCAGCCGTTGCCGGAGGCGGCGTCCGCCGGGTCCCAGCCGTTGCCGGTGACGGCGGTCCAGGTCGCCTCCCAGTAGAAGACGCCCAGACCGCGGCCGTTCGGGACGGCCTCCACGATGCTCGCCACGTCGTTCATCCACTTGGTCTGGCCGGCCACGGTCGCCGGGTAGCCGGGGACCAGTTCGCCGGTGGTGTCGATCTGGTTGGTGAGCGCGTCGTCGCTGTCCAGCCGGAAGGGGTAGGCCGTCTCGGCGACGAACACCGGCTTGCCGTAGCGGGCGGCCGCGTCGTCCAGCGTGCTCTGGAAGTCCGACAGCGGGCCGTGCCAGTAGCCGTAGTACGACAGGCCGATCGCGTCGAACCTGACGCCGTTCGCGACCGCGTTGTCGAACCACCACTCGGTGCCGGCCTTGTCCCCGCCCTTGGCCAGGTGCAGCGCGACCGTCGTGGACGGGTTGACCGCCTTGACGGCGTCATAGCCGGAGTTGATCAACCCGGCGAGCCGGCTCCAGTTGTCCGTGGATCCCTCGGACCACAGCATGCCGCCGTTGATCTCATTGCCCACCTGGACCATGTCGGCGGCGGTGCCCTGGGCCTTCAAGGCGTTGAGCACGTCGTACGTGTGCTGGTACACGTCCGTCTTGAGCCGGCTGTACGTATGGCCGGCCCAGGCGGCCGGCTTGTTCTGCTGGCCGGGGTCCGCCCAGCTGTCCGAGTAGTGGAAGTCGACCAGCAGCCTCATGCCCTGCGCCTTGACGCGCTTGGCCGTCGCGAGGACGTGCGCCGTGTCGTTGAAGCCGTCGGCCGGGTTCACCCAGACCTTCAGACGCGCGTAGTTCATGCCGGACGACCTGAGGATGGAGAGCGCGTCCCCGGTCGCCCCGGAACTCGTCCGGTAGACGCCGCCCTTGGCCTCGCTCTTGGCGAGGGAGGAGATGTCGGCACCATGGATGGACGTCCCCGTGGCGCCGGCTGTGAAGGTGAGATCGTCAACGTTGATCCAGTTGCCGGCGTTCGCGTCACTGTTGACGCTGACGGTGCACTGGTTGTTGGTCACCTTGACCGACGTGACGATCCGTATCCACCCACTGGACGATGTCGGCAGATCGGTGCGCTGTTCCGCACTGCCGCAGTTCTTGAGCGACATGTACGCGGCCTTCTGCCCGCCACTGGACCGGACCCACGCCGTCAACGTGTAGGTCCCGTTGGCCAGTCCGGACAGGTACTGGTAGGTCTCCACCTTGTAGGCGGACGACGCGTAATGGCTGAGGCGGTAACTGCCGCCGTGGCCGCCGGACTCGGTGTACGAGGCGCCGGTGTCGCCGTACTCGGACCAGCCGGCGGGCGTGGCCGTGCCCGTGCCGTCGGATTCGAAGCCGCCGTTGGCAAGGGTGCTCGCGGCCTGCGCGCTCTGGGCGGGCAGGGCGGTGAGGGCGAGTCCGGCCGCGAGCGGCGGCAGCAGGGCCCTGATGGTGCGTCTGGGATGGAACTTCATCGTCCGTCGTCCCTTCGACGTAACGGGGAGGGTGTCCTCCGGCGGGGCCGGAGGAGACCCCTCCGCCCACGGCTCTCGTGGCACACGCGGGCGGAGGGGAGCCGGCTCAGCCGTCGAGTCGTACGACCCGGACGGCCCCCGCCGGGACCGCGAGGCGGCCCGCGGCGCGTTCGCCCGTCAACAGTTCTCTCCCGGGCGTGTCCAGCGGCACCTTGGTGTCGCCGGCGGTGTGGTTGATGACGAAGAGGTAGGTGCCCGAGTCGCCGCGGCGGCGCACGACCTCCACGTCCCGGGGCAGGCCGGCGCGCGGGGCGAGACCGGCGTCGTCGGCCGCCCAGCCGATGAGCGCGTCCAGGCCCTGGGCGTCGAGGCGGGTGGAGACGTACCAGGCGGTGCCCCGGCCCAGCCGGTGCCGGGTGACGGCGGGACGGCCCGCGGTGAGCCCGTCGGCGTAGGTCCACACGGTCTCGGCGCCGCGCGGGACCACGAACTCCGTCCACACCTCCCCGGTCAGCTCGGAGCCGTCCGGGCCGGTCAGGCGGACCCGCTCGTCCTGGAGCAGCGGCGAGAACTCCTCCACGGTGAGCCCGAGGACCTCGCGCAGCGCGCCCGGGTAGGCGCCCTCGTGGACGGCGTCGTGCTGGTCGACGATGCCGGAGAAGTACGACACCACGAGCGTGCCGCCGTTCTCGACGTACGCGCGGACGTTGTTGCCGGCGGCCCGCGTCATCAGGTACAGCGCCGGCACGACGACCAGGGGGTACCGCGACAGGTCGGCTTCGGGGTGGGCGAAGTCGACGGTGAGGTGGCGGTCGTAGAGCGCCTCGTAGAAGGAGTCGGCGCGCTCGCGCGGGTCGTGGTCCTCGCTGGGGCGCCAGGCGAGGTTCTGCGCCCACCAGGACTGCCAGTCCCACAGCATGGCCGCGTCGGCCTCGGTCCGGGTGCCCCGGATCTCGCCCAACGCGCCGATGGACGAGCCCAGTTCGACCACCTCGCGCCAGACACGGGTGTCGGTGCCGCCGTGCGGCAGCATCGCCGAGTGGAACTTCTCGGCGCCGCGCCGGGACTGGCGCCACTGGAAGAACATCGCGCCCTCGGAGCCGCGCGCCACGTGCGCGAGGGAGTTGCGGGCCATCTGGCCCGGTGCCTTGGCGGGGTTGCGGGGCTGCCAGTTGACGCCCGAGGTGGAGTGCTCCAGCAGCAGCCAGGGCGCGCCGCCGGCGACGGAACGGGTGAGGTCGGCGGCCATCGCGAGGTTGACGTGGGTGCGGCGGCCGTCGGTGATCAGGTAGTGGTCGTTGGTGACGAGGTCGACCTCGCGGCCCCACGCCCAGTAGTCCATGGAGTCGCACTGGCTGAGCGCGGTCATGAAGTTGGTGGTGACCGGCACGCCCGGCGAGAGGCCGTGCAGGATGTCCCGCTCGGCGCGGAAGTTCTCCCGGATGGTGGCGTCGGCGAAGCGCTTGTAGTCGAGGGCCTGGCCCGGGTTGCCGACGGTCGGGGTGGCCCGGGGCGGGTTGATCTGCGCGAGGTCGGTGTAGCGCTGGCCCCAGAAGGCCGTTCCCCACGCCTCGTTGACGGCGTCGACACTGCCGTAGGTGTCCGCCAGCCAGTGGCGGAACCGGTCCGCGCAGGACTCGCAGTAGCAGGCCGAGACGGGGACGCCGTACTCGTTGTGGACGTGCCACATCGCGAGCGCCGGGTGGTCGCCGTAGCGCTCGGCGAGCCGGGTGGTGATGTTCGCGGCGGCGGCACGGTAGTCGGCGTTGCTGTGGCAGATCGCGCCGCGCGAACCGAATTCGTAGCGCGTGCCCTCGGCGGTGACCGGCAGGGCCTCGGGGTGGGCCCGGTAGAACCAGGCGGGGGGTGCCACGGTGGGCGTGCCCAGGTCGACGCGGATGCCGTTCCCGTGCAGGAGGCCGATGACCCGGTCGAGCCAGCCGAAGTCGTACTCCCCCGGTGCCGGCTCCAGCAGCGCCCAGGAGAAGATCCCGACGCTCACCATCGTGACGCCGGCCTCGCGCATCAGCCGGACGTCCTCCTGCCAGACCGATTCCGGCCACTGCTCGGGGTTGTAGTCCCCGCCGAAGGCGAGCCTGGTGAGGCCCCTGGGGCTGGTGTCCGGCATGGATCTCTCCCGGGAAATCGATCAATTGGGAACGTGCACACACATCATCGGCAGTGCGAGCCCAACATAACCGCACAGCAACAACCATTGACAAGTGTCCGGGATGTTTCTCTACTGTGAACGCTCACAGAAGCATGGCAGGGGCCTCCGGAGCTGAGCGCACCCGGGTCATGTGAACGTGCACATCTGCATGGCAGGTCCCCGCAGCGGGCGGGGACCCAGGTCAGGGGAGAAACCATGCCGCACACGAAGCGCCGTCGCCTCGTGACAACCGCCCTCACCGTGTCCCTCGGCGCGACCGCCCTCGCCGCCTGTGGTTCCGGGGACGGCACCAAGGCCGAGTCGGGTCCCGTCTCGCTCACGTACTGGACCTGGACACCCGGCATGGACAAGGTCGTGGACCTGTGGAACAAGGGGCCGGGGAAGAAGGACGGGATCACCGTCACGGTGAAGAAGCAGGCGTCCGGCGACACGCTGGTCACCAAGATCCTCACCGCGCACAAGGCGAAGAAGGCCCCCGACCTGGTGCAGGCCGAGTACCAGGCGCTGCCGACGCTGGTCAGCAATGACGCGCTGGCCGACATCTCCAAGCAGGTCGGCGGCGTCGAGGACAAGTTCGCCGAGGGCGTCTGGCAGCAGACCACGCTCGGCACGGACGCGGTCTACGCGGTGCCCCAGGACATCGGCCCGATGATGTTCTACTACCGCGAGGACCTCTTCAAGGAGTACGGCCTCAAGGTCCCCACCACCTGGGAGCAGTTCGCCGAGACCGCCCGCCGGCTCAAGAAGAAGGCGCCGGACAAGGATCTGACCACCTTCTCCGCCAACGACTCCGGTCTCTTCGCGGGCCTCGCCCAGCAGGCCGGCGCCAAGTGGTGGACCACCTCCGGCGACAAGTGGAAGGTCGGCATCGACGACGCCGCCACCCGGAAGGTCGCCGGGTTCTGGGGCGGTCTGGTCAAGGAGGGCGTCATCGACAACCAGCCGATGTACACCCCGTCCTGGAACAAGGCGCTGAACACCGGCAAGCAGATCGCCTGGGTGAGCGCCGTGTGGGCGCCCGGCACCCTGACCACGGCGGCCCCGGACACCAAGGGCAAGTGGGCCATGGCCCCGCTCCCCCAGTGGTCGGCCGACCAGGACGTCACCGGCAGCTGGGGCGGGTCCTCGACGGCGGTGACCACCGACTCCGCGCACCAGGAGGCCGCCGCCCAGTTCGCGGCCTGGCTGAACACCGACCACGACGCCCTGAACGCGCTGGCGAAGGAGGGCGGCATATACCCGGCCTCCACCTCGGCCCAGCTCAGCGGCGCCTTCTCCAACCCGCCGGCGTACTTCGACAACCAGCCGGACTTCTACACCAAGGCCGCCGGCATCGCGAAGACCACCGCGCCGTCCGCCTGGGGGCCGAACGTGAACGTCGCCTACACCTCCTTCAAGGACGCCTTCGGCGCCGCCGCCAAGAACAAGTCGGACTTCACGGCCGCCCTGCGGAAGATGCAGGACGACACGGTCGCCGACATGAAGAAGCAGGGCTTCGAGGTCGCTCCGTGAGCAGCCCCACCAGCCGGAGGCCGTACGGGGTCAAGGGGGCCCCGTACGGCTTCCTCCTCCCCGCCACGGTCCTGTTCGCCCTCTTCTTCGCGCTGCCCATCGGCTACGCGGTCTGGCTCAGCTTCCGCAAGGTGCGCGTCTCGGGCCTCGGCCTGGGGTCGGGTGCGCGCAGGGAGGTGTGGGCCGGCTTCGAGAACTACACCGGGGCCTTCCGGGACAGCGAACTGCTGCACGGCGCGCTGCGCGTGCTCGGCTACGGCTGCATCGTCGTCCCGGTGATGCTGGGCCTCGCGCTGCTGTTCGCGCTGATGCTGGACTCCGACAGGGTGCGGCTCGCCCCGTTCACCCGGCTCGCGATCTTCCTGCCGTACGCCATCCCCGGCGTGGTGGCCGCGCTGCTGTGGGGCTTCCTGTACCTGCCGGACGTCAGCCCGTTCTACTTCGTGCTCGACAAGCTGGGCCTGCCGCAGCCGGACCTGCTGGACGGCGGTCCGCTGTACCTCGCCCTGTCGAACATCGCGGTCTGGGGCGGCACCGGCTTCAACATGATCGTCATCTACACCTCGCTGCGGTCCATCCCGGCCGAGGTCTACGAGGCGGCCAGGCTGGACGGCGCCACCCCGGTGCAGACCGCGCTGCGGATCAAGATCCCGATGGTGGCGCCCTCCCTGGTGCTGACCTTCTTCTTCTCGATCATCGCGACGCTCCAGGTGTTCAGCGAGCCGACCACCCTCAAGCCCCTCACCAACTCGGTCAACACGACCTGGAGCCCGCTGATGAAGGTGTACCAGGACGCCTTCGGCCGCAACGACATCTACTCGGCGGCGGCCGAGGCCACACTGATCGCCGTGGTCACGCTGCTGCTGTCGTTCGGCTTCCTGCGGGCCGCGAACCGCCGGAACAAGCAGGAGGCAGCGGGATGAGCACCCTCGCCGTCCACAAGGCGGCCCCGGCCGCCGGCACCACCCCGGGCACCGCGCGGGGCCGTCGGCCGCGCCGCCGGATCGCGCTGATCCCCACGGCCACGCTGCTGCTCGGCGCGCTCTACACCCTGCTCCCGGTCGCCTGGGTGGTGATCGCGTCGACGAAGTCCGGGCACGAGCTGTTCTCCACGTTCACCTTCCTGCCCGGCACCGGCTTCGCCGACAACCTCAAGGACCTCAACGCCTACCGGGGCGGGATCTACTGGGAGTGGATGGGCAACTCCGCGCTGTACGCCGGTCTCGGCGCCCTGCTGTCCACCGCCGTCTCGGCGTGCAGCGGCTACGCGCTGGCCGTCTACCGCTTCCGGGGCCGCGAGACGATGTTCAACGTCCTGCTCGCGGGCGTCCTGATGCCGCCGGTGATCCTCGCGATCCCGCAGTACCTGCTGCTGGCGAACGCCGACCTGACGGACTCCTACCTGTCCGTGCTGCTGCCGCAGATCCTCTCCCCGTACGGCGTCTACCTGGCCCGCGTCTACGCCGCCGCCGCCGTACCGGCCGACGTGGTCGAGGCCGGGCGTATGGACGGGGCGAGCGAGTGGCGGATCTTCACCCGGATCGCGCTGCCGATGATGATCCCCGGCATGGTCACGGTGTTCCTGTTCCAGTTCGTCGCGGTCTGGAACAACTTCCTGCTGCCGTACATCATGCTGAGCGACGACGAGAAGTTCCCGCTCACGCTGGGTCTGTACACACTGCTGGAGCAGGGCGCGAACACCCCCGCGCTGTACACCCTGGTGATCACGGGCGCGTTCCTCGCGGTGCTCCCGCTGATCGCCCTCTTCCTGGTCATCCAGCGCTTCTGGAGCCTCGACCTGCTGTCCGGGGCCGTAAAGTCATGACCATGAGCACTACGGGGGGCCGGCGCAGACCGCCGACGATCCACGACGTGGCGCGCGAGGCGGGCGTCTCGCGCGGCACCGTCTCGCGTGTGCTCAACGGCGGCCACTACGTCAGCCCCGCCGCCCAGGAGGCGGTCAACGCCGCCATCCGCAAGACCGGGTACGTCGTGAACCGGCACGCCCGTTCGCTGATCACGGGCCGCTCCGACTCGGTGGGCTTCCTGCTGACCGAGCCGCAGGAGCGGTTCTTCGAGGACCCCAACTTCAACGTGCTGCTGCGCGGTTGCACCCAGGCGCTGGCCGCGCACGACGTCCCGCTGCTGCTGATGCTGGCGGGCACCGAGGACGAACGGCGGCGCATCACGCGGTACATCACCGCCGGGCACGTCGACGGGGTGCTGCTGGTCTCCAGCCACTCCGGCGATCCGGTCGCCGAGGAGCTGCGGAAGGCGGGCGTGCCGCTGGTGGCCTGCGGCAAGCCGATCGGGCTGGGCTCGAAGGTGAGTTACGTGGCCGCCGACGACCGGGACGGCGCCCGGGACATGGTCCGGCACCTGCTGTCGCTGGGGCGGCGCCGGATCGGGGTGGTCACCGGTCCGCTGGACACCCCGGGTGGTGTGGAGCGGCTCGCCGGGTACCGGGAGGTGCTCGCCGAGGCGGGTGTCGCGGCCGACGAGCGGCTCGTCGTCTCCGGTGACTACAGCAGGGCCAGCGGTGAGGCGGGCGCGGAGCGGCTGCTGGCGCGGGCGCCGGACATGGACGCCGTGTTCGTCGCCTCCGACCTGATGGCGCAGGGGGTGCTGGCGGCCCTGCACCGGGCCGGGAAGCGGGTGCCCGAGGACATCGCCGTCGGCGGTTTCGACGACTCCCCGGCGGCGACCGCCGCCACCCCGGCGCTCACCACCATCCGGCAGCCGTGGGACCGGATCAGCACCGAGATGGTGCGGGTGCTGCTCGCCCAGATCGGCGGTGAGGACCCGGCGGCGGTGATCCTGCCGACGGAGCTGGTCAGGCGCGACTCGACGTGACGCCGGGTGCGCCCCGCCGTACCTCCCGGCAGGCGACCTGCGGCGACGCGCCGTAGGGCACCACGGTGGTCGTCGTACCGGTGACGGTGCCGTCCAGGCACAGGTGGCCG
This sequence comes from Streptomyces sp. NPDC047841, assembly GCF_040704085.1. Taxonomy (NCBI): domain Bacteria; kingdom Bacillati; phylum Actinomycetota; class Actinomycetes; order Kitasatosporales; family Streptomycetaceae; genus Streptomyces; species Streptomyces sp. NPDC047841. Next base: position 54,126 of record NZ_JBEYRP010000016.1, on the reverse strand, counting down.
CCCATGATCCGCAGGTCGAGCGTGAAGCCCGCACCGCCGGCGGACCGCCGGGGACCGTCGATGCGCTCCGGGAGGTAACCAAGGCCGCGCAGCGCCTCCCCGACCCGGGCCGGGGTGAGGCCGGGCGTCTTCTCCAGGGCGTCGGTGATGCGGCGGGTGTGGGCGCGGGCCGCGCACTTCTCGAGGCCGCTCAGTGCCACCTGCGCACGGGGGTTCACGGGGTCGGCGGTGGCGTCCGGGACGGGCGGGGCGCTGGGGAGCACCGGCAGGGGCACGGGCGCGGTCCGCGGGTGCCCCGGCTCGGACGGCTCGGGCGCGACGGTGGCCGGCGCCTGCGGCACGCACGGCTCCGCGACGGAGTCGAGCAGTTCCATGAACCCGGTGAACCCGGGGCCCTCGGAGGGTGTGCGGGCGGTCACGGTCCGGCTGCCGGCGTCGTCCTTGCCCTCCTGCCGACCGCCGTCCCGTTCGCTCCCGCAGGCCGCGAGGAGCAACGCGCACAGGGCGAGCGGTACCGCCCGGCCGCCGACGCGGGCGAGCCGAGCGGAGCGCGCGGCACGGGTACGTGTGCTGAGGAGTGGCTTCATGTCGGCAGTCTCGGATGCGTGCGGCTCCCTGGCATGAGTACGGCTACTCAGGTACGGCTCCCGGGTTGCCGTGCGTCCGGGCGGGGCGTCGTTCGGTGCCGCCGGGCCGTCCCCGCCCGAAGCGGTCAGGATCGGAGAAGCCGCGGCCGGCTTCCCGGCCCTAGCGTGGGAGCACCGGCGGGGAACCGCCGGGTTCCGCATCCCGAAGGAGTGACCGCCATGACCGCCGGCCTGCAGACGATCATCTACCCGGTGAAGGACCTGGACCGCGCCAAGGCCGTGTTCGGCGCGCTGCTGGGTGTCGAGCCGTACGCGGACGAGCCGTACTACGTCGGCTACAAGGCCGCCGGCCAGGACGTCGGCCTGGACCCGAACGGGCACGCCAAGGGCATGACCGGGCCGGTGCCGTACTGGCACGTGACGGATCTGCGGGAGCGGCTCGCGGCGCTGCTGGCGGCGGGCGCCGAGCTGCTCCAGGACGCGCAGGACGTCGGCGGCGGCCGGCTGATCGCCTTCGTGAAGGACCCCGACGGCAACCTCGTGGGGCTGCTCCAAGACCCGGCGGCCTGACGCCGCCGCGGCCCTCCGCTCCGAGCACTAGTTGCACACTCAACGATTGGCCGGATCGGTGCTACCGTGCGGGTATGGCAGGCACGACGGCCGAGACCCGGCTCGAAGAACGCTGGCGGGACATCCTCGCGGTGCACGCGCGCACGATGTGCGAGATCGACCGCGCCCTGCATCCGCACGGTCTGGGCGCCAGCGACTTCGAGGTGCTGGACATCCTGGCGGCACAGTCGCCCCGGCAGGGTGACCAGTGCCGGGTGCAGAACCTGGTCGGCCGGGTGCACCTCAGCCAGAGCGCGCTGTCCCGGCTCATCGGCCGGCTGGAGAAGGACGGCCTGGTGGAGCGCTCGGTGTGCGCGGAGGACCGGCGCGGGGTGTGGGTGGCGCTCACCGCGAAGGGCCGGGCGCTGCACGCCGAGGTGCTGCCGGTGCAGCGGACGGTCCTGCGGCGGATGCTGGCCGGGCAGGAAGGCCGGCGGCGCGGGACCCACAGCGGGGAACCGGCCGCCTAGAACTCCAGCTCCGTCCCGTCCGGCAGGACCTCGACGCCGTACTCGGCCACGCGCGCGCGTGCGGATGAGGCCGGGTCGAGGAGCGGGTTGGTGTTGTTGAGGTGGGTGTAGACCCGGCGCGCGCCGGGATGCCGGGCCAGCGCGGCCAGGGAGCCCTGCGGCCCGGTGACCGGCAGGTGGCCCATGGCGGCCTGTCCGCCGCCGGAGCGCACCGCGGTGCCCATCTCGTCGGCCGCGAAGAAGGTGCCGTCCAGCAGGACGCAGTCGGCCCCGGCGCACAGCCCGTCCAGGGCGGGGCTCCAGGCGCCGACGCAGGGCGCGTACACCAGCACTCCCCCGGTGGCCAGGTCCTCGACGCGGTACGCCGTCACCCAGGGCCCCGGCGCCGTGGACGCCTGGTCCGGTACGTACTTCGGGACCTTCACCCCGGCCTCATGAGCGGTCACCACCAGTCCCCCCGCCAGCACGAAGCCGCCGGCGGCCAGGCTGTCGGCCCACTCCCAGGGGGCGTAGCGGTCCAGCGCGGCGCGGGCGGGGGCGAGGACGGCACGGACCGGGGGCGCGGCGTAGATCTTCAGGCCCGCCGCCCCGCGCAGCTCGGACAGGCCGGTCACATGGTCGGCCTCGGCGTCGGTGAGCAGCACTCCGCGCACCGGGGTGTCCCGGGGGCCGGGGCCGGGCCACAGGGCCCAGGTGGCGGCGAGCTGCGTCCGCAGGTCGGGGGACGCGTTCAGCAGCCACCAGTCGCGGCCGTTGCCGGTAACGGCGGCGCAGTCCTGTGTGCGGGAGGGCAGCCTGCCGTCCCGGGCGGCGGCGCAGAGCGCGCAGGCGCAGTTCCACTGCGGGAAGCCGCCCCCGGCGGCGGTGCCCAGCAGGACGACCTTCACGACCATCGGCTCCTTCGCGCTCGCCCGACTCGTCCCCCGTGGGGATCTTCCCGCGGGAAGACCGGTGACCACCGGCGCCGGGGAGCACTTCCGGCCATCCTGGACCGGGACGCCCGGGTCCGCGCGTGCCCGGGGCGCCCGGTGTGTGGACGCGCGCCGGGCTCGCGCCCCTCAGGGGCGTCGGATCACCGGGCCAGCAGGGTGCGCACTCCCTGTGAGGTGAGGGTCAGCCCGTGCGCGGAGCTGCCGTCGATGGCCAGGGAGAGGTCTCCCTCGGGCCACTGGGCGGCGAGCGCGCCGAGCGGGATCAGCCGGTAGCGCGAGACGAACGGCAGCAGCTCGGCCATCTCGCCCTCCGTGGTGAACACCGGGACGACCGGGTCACCCCCGGGCTGTTCCAGGACGGGCAGCGCCACCGTCGAGGCGTCGGCGCCCTCTCCGTCCACCGCGTCGTCCGGTACGGGGACGAGCACGTCACTGTGGGCGAGGGTGTCCAGGGCGGCCTGGTCCTCGGCGTTCTCGGCCAGCGCGTCCAGTGCCTGCTGGGCCGGCGTCGGCTGGGCTTCGTGTGCGGGTGTCTCCATGGCTGGTCCCCAGGTAGGCGGTGGTCGTACGGGCCGTCCGGGCGGACTGCCGCCCGGCCGGGCTCCCGCCTCGCGTACCCGGTGGGGTTCCCGGCATGCGCGGGGATCGGCGGGAGGTCCGGTGACGGGGCGGTGGAGCGGGCGACGGACGTGAAAAGGCCAGGTGAGCGCCGCGGGGACCAGGTGAAGGGCACCTGATGCGGAGGGTGCTCGTCCTGGGAGCTCGCGGGGCAGCCGCTCACCGCCTGGTGCTCGCCGGCGTCAGTTCGGGCTGCCGCGCGCCCTACACCGCAGGGGACGCCTGCGCCGGCGTCCGGGGGCCGTCCGCCGAAGGTGGCGGCGTCTACGAGGTGGTCCGCGAGGTCGGGGGAACCCGTCCGTCGGCGCTCACGGTGCCGGGCTCGCCGGGTCGGCGAAGACGCGCGTCATGCCGATGACGGCGAGATGCCCGGGACTTCGGCACGGGCCCGTTCGCCGGGGCGTGCCGCGCTCACGTGTTCAGCACCCCCTCGTCGAGCGCCGGGCTCGGTTCCCGGGCCTCCTGGGAGCGGACCCGGGCCCGGCCCGGGAGCAGCGTGCCGAGGAAGGCGAGGGCCAGGGCCACGAGGACGCCCAGGTTGGCGTAGGCCCAGGCACCGGTCCTGCCACCGAGGCCGAACGGCCCCAGCAGGTAGCCCTGCCAGGTCAGCCAGTGCGCGGCGCTGTTGGTGACCAGCCCCCAGCCGACGGCCGTGGCGGCCAGGGTGAGGACCAGCGGGCGGAGGGGGGCGTCGCCGTAGCGGCCGTGCGGGCGGAACAGGTCACCGTCGTCGTAGTCGCGGCGGCGCAGGGCCAGGTCGGCGAGCATGACGCCGGCCCAGGCCGCGATGGGCACGCCGAGGGTGGTGAGGATGCCCTTGAACTGGCCGAGGAAGGTGCCGGCGAAGAACACGATGTAGACCGCGCCGGCGATCATCAGCACACCGTCGAAGAACGCGGCCAGATAGCGGGGCACCCGCAGGCCGGCGGAGAGCAGGGCCAGGCCGGAGGAGTAGATGTCGAGGACGGCGCCGCCGACCAGGCCGAGGACCGCGACCACGGCGAACGGCACCAGGAACCAGGTCGGCAGGAGCGTCGCCAGCGCCCCGATCGGGTCGGCCGCGATGGCCTTGCTCAGCTCCGCGGAGGAACCGGCCAGCAGCAGGCCGAAGACCAGCAGGACGAGCGGGGCCAGGGAGCCGCCGAAGGCGGTCCAGCCGATCACGCCCCGGCTGGAGGAGTCGCGGGGCAGATAGCGGGAGTAGTCGGCGGCGGCGTTGACCCAGCCGAGGCCGAAGCCGGTCATCATGAACACCAGCGCGCCGATGAACTGCTGCGCCGAGCCCGCCGGGATCGCGCCGACGGTGCTCCAGTGGATGTGGTCGGCGACGAGAATGACGTAGACGATCGTGAGCACGCCGGTGATCACGGTGATCCAGGTCTGCAGCCGCATGATCAGGTCGAAGCCCATGACGCCGCCGACGACGGTCAGCGCGGCCACCACCATGAGGGCGACCGCCATGGTCTCGGTGCCGCCGCCCCAGCCCAGGCTGTCGAAGACGGTCGCGGTCGCCAGCGTCGCGAGCGCGATGAGGACGGTTTCCCAGCCGACGGTCAGCATCCAGGAGACAGCGGAGGGCAGCCGGTTGCCGCGCACGCCGTAGGCCGCCCGGCTGAGCACCATGGTGGGGGCCGAGCCGCGTTTTCCGGCGACCGCGATGAAACCGCAGAGCAGGAACGAGACGGCGATGCCGAGCACGCCGGAGACGAGGGCCTGCCAGAAGGAGATGCCGAAGCCGAACGCGAAGGCGCCGTAGCTCAGCCCGAGGACGGACACGTTGGCCCCGAACCAGGGCCAGAACAGGGAGCGCGGGACGCCCCGGCGCTCCGCGTCCGCGATCACGTCGAGCCCGTGCGTCTCCACCTGGAGGGGACGGCTGGTGGCTCCGCCGTCCACGGGGCCGGGGGCTCCTCCGTCCAGGGGGCCGGTGGCTCCGCCGTCGAGAGGGTCGTGCGGATGCGTCATCGCCGAGCCACCTGCCCTGCCTGTCCGTACGTGTTCGATCACGCTAGGTGTGCCCTCGGGGGCGGGGCAAGCCGGGTTCGACCGGTCAGCGGTCGAACTCCTCCTGGATCGGGGTCTTCGGCTCCTCCCGCAGGTGCTGGGAGAGCCCCGGCTTGCCGCCCCGCCGTGCCTGTTCCGCCCGCTGGGCGGCGTCGGTGCCGAGGTCCGAGTCCGGGTCCACCCGGACCGACCTCGCCACGTCCGCGCGGTTGGTGTACTCCTCGGCGGGGATGCCGCGCAGGGCCTTGACGACCTCCTCGGAGGCTCCCGCCTGCCGCGCGGCCGAGACCAGCCGGTCCTTGCCGGCCGGGTAGGTCACGTCCTTCAGCGCGTCCAGCACCTCGGGAACGCTGGTGTGTGCCACGCCCATGACGCCTCCCTACGCGTCGCCGTCGCTCTCGTCGGTGACCCCGTCCGTCCGCTCCTCGTCGGGGTCCTCTCCTTCCGCCTGTGACGGAGTGGTGCGGGGCGGCTGTTCGGCCTCGGGAGCGTCCGGCTCCCGTTCGCCCTCGGCCTGGGAAGGGGTGTTCTCGCTCATCGTGTGTCCTCGGTCGTCTCACGCGTGCCGGCTGTTCCGGCGCCCCGGGTACCCGCGCGACGCGGGACCCATCACCCACGGAATCTCTGAATCCGCTTCCATCGGATGGGTACCTGACCAGTCCGGCGCAGCATGCGGCGCCGGTCCGATGATCCTGAACCAACTCACCGCCTGGAGGAGCCATGGCGGGTATCACCCCACCTGACCTGCAGAAAGCCCTGTCGGGCGCGGACTACCCGGCCACTTCCGACCAGCTTCGGAAGGTCGCCGAGAACAACCACGCGCCCAAGGAGATCACCGAACGGATCTCCCACCTCGGGAAGAAGGAGTTCGAGAATCCCGCCGAGGTCAGCAAGGCCGTCTTCCAGAACGAGTGACGGCGCCCGGACACGGGTGCGCGGCGGCCGGAGACTTTCCGCTCCGGCCGCCGCGCGCGGGCGCCGCGCCGATGCCGGGGAAGACGGGGGCGACCGGTCGGGATGACGGTATGTCAGTCGCGAGGGGAATCGCTCTCCACCCGGGCGAGGGTGACGGCAAAGGTGGCGGGGCCCAGGGCGGCCGGTGCGGGCCCAGTGACAGCACGACGCCCGCACCCGACACAGCCGCTTGTCTCCGACGCGACCCCTTGAAGTGACATCCGCCACAGGCGTGTCGTCGACTAGGCGGGGCGAATAGTAGGTACGGCTCCCACGACATATGGGATTTGTCCGGCTTGCCGGGGGCGTGCGCGGTGGTTCGGGTGATGGCGCACGCACCGCTCGGCACCTCGCCCCATCACCCGCCGACACCGCGCTTCTGACGGTCCGACAGCGCCGCGCAAACGTCGCGCTCGCGAAGTCGGCATCTCTCGGCCCGTCTGACAAGGGCCGCGTCAGCCTACGAGAAGCGATAGTAGAAGGGCCCTTTGCACTCGGTGCGAAGCCGTCTTGAGAATGAGCGCTCCGCGATCACCGAGTGAGGTTGACGTATGGGCCAGCACCGCAAGACCAAGCACTACCGGCGAATAGTCGTCACCGCTGCCGCCATCGGCGCCGTGGGCGTGCCCTCCGTCGCCCTGGCCTGTTCCGAGTGGCCGTCCGGCACGGACGACCCGGCGCAGTCCACCGCGACGAGCGCACCCGTGGGGCACTGGCAGAGCGCGTCCGGAGATCACGACAGCAACGCGTACGTCACCGGGGCGCCTCTGACCACCGCCCCGGAGACCAGCGTGCCGTCCACTTCCCGGTCCACGGCGCGAGCGACGACCCGGCCGAGCACGCCCTGGCACGCCAAGAAGAAAGCGCCGTCGCAGAAGAAGGGCCTGGCCCACAAGGCCTGGCGGACCACCGCGCCCAGCGCTCCCGCCGCCCCTGCCGCCACCGCTCCCGCGGACACCGCCACGACCGCCCCGGCTTCCGCGGCCCCCTCGACCGCCCCCGCTTCCGCGGCCCCGGCCGCGCCGAGCAGCCCGGCGCCCACCGCCACGGCGTCCGGCGTCACCGCGGAGATCGTGCAGCTCGTGAACACCGAGCGGGCCAAGGCCGGTTGCCAGCCCCTGGCCCTCAACTCGACGCTGACCAAGGCCGCGCAGGCCCACAGCGACGACATGGCGGCCCACCAGAACATGTCGCACACCGGATCCGACGGCTCGTCCCCGGGCGACCGCATCACACGGGCCGGCTACACCTGGAGCAGCTACGGCGAGAACGTCGCCTACGGCTACGGCACGGCGCAGCAGGTCATGGACGGCTGGATGTCCAGCCCGGGTCACCGGGCCAACATCCTCAACTGCGGCTTCAAGGAGATCGGCGTCGGTCTCGCACAGCCCGGCAGCTACTGGACCCAGGACTTCGGCACGTCCCGCTGAGCGCCGGCCCGCCGACCTCCGCCCGCTGACCACCGGCCGGCGGCGGGCGGCGGGCGGCGTGCCGAGGCCGGCGTGACGCCGGGAGACAGTTTGGGACCGGGGACGGAATGGGCCGGGCTCAGAGCCTGGCGCCGAAGGCCTGGGTCCACCAGGGGCCGCCCGAGCCGTCGTGGACGCCCACGCCGATGTTCTTGAACGCACAGTTGAGGATGTTGGCGCGGTGGCCGGGGCTGTTCATCCAGGAGTCCATCACCGCCTGCGGGGTCTGCTGGCCCTTCGCGATGTTCTCGCCGTACGTGGACCAGCGGTAGCCCGCCGCGGTGATGCGCTCGCCGGGGCCCGCGCCGTCCGGGTCGGTGTGGTCGAAGAAGCCGCGGGCGGCCATGTCGTCGGCGTGGCCCTGGGCGGCCTTGTCCAGTCGGGGGTCCTCGGTGACCGGGCCGCATCCGGCGGCCGCGCGCTCCTCGTTCACGAGCGCGACCACCTGGGCCACCGTGCCGGTGGGCGCCGGCTGCGCCTGCGGGGTACGGGAGGCGCGCGGAGTCGTGGGCACGGCCGGCTCGGCCCGGGGAGTGGTGCTCTTCGGCGCCGGACGGGGGCTCTTGGAGGCGCTGGGCTTCTTCTTCGCGGGGGACGGGGTCGGGGACGGCGACGCGGACGCCGAGGGCGGCGAGGAGGTCGCGACGGCGCTGGGTTCCGCGAGGTCCACGGCGGGGGCGCCGGGCGTCTGCGCGGCGGTCGCCTCCCTGGTGCCCGCCGGTCCGGAACCGGTACCGAAGTACCAGAGGCCGCCGCCGGCCACACAGGCGGCCACCACGGCACCCCCGACGGCCCGGCGCCGGGCCCGCCGCCGTCGCCGCGCCTCGCCGCGCCCGCTCGTACGACGACGGGAGGCCGCCCGGAGTCCGACGGGGGCGGCGGGGTCGTTGCCGCCGGCGCCCGCTCCGGTGCTGCCGGCGTCCGCCTGGGCACCGCCCGGCTCCGGCTCGGCGCCGCCCGCACTCCGTCCGGGGGCCGCGTGATCCGGTCCGGTGGCGGTGGCCCGGTCCGGCCCCGCGGGTCCTTGGCCGGATGCCAAGGGCCCGTGGTCGGAGCCGAAGGCCCCGCGATCCGGCCCATAGGCCCCCCGATCCGGCCCGAAGGTCCCGTGACCCGACCCAACTGCCCCCTGGTCCGGCCCGAAGGCACCCCCCTCCGACCCAAAACCACCCCCATGCGCCCCGAAGGCCCCCCGGTCCGGCCTCACGGCGCCATGCCCCGCCCCGGTGGCGCCATGACCCGGTCCCGTCGCCCCGTGCCCCCACCCGGCCGCACCCCCGTCCGACCCGGTGGTGCCCTGACCCGGCCCGCCGGCACCCGCGTTGGTGCCCAGGCCCCCGTGGGCCGGCTGAGGGGCGGTCGCGGTCGTGGCGGTGGTCGCGGTGGTCGCGGTGGTCGCGGTGGTCGCGGTCAGGGTGGCCGTCGCCGAGCGTGTCGTCGCAAGGAGCGTCGACGACACCGCGACCAGCGCCAGTCCGGCCAGCAGCCCCTCCGCCGGCAGCAGGCCGCTCCACAGACCGCCGCAGCGCGTGCACTCACGGGCGTGCCGGGCTATTCGCTTGCGCCAGAGGGCGGAGGGCAGACCGTCCCAGGAGGCCAGCACGGCGCGCAGTTCCCCGCACGCGGGCCGCGTGTCCAGCGCCCGTACCACCACCCGGGCCGCCTCCAGCCGCGCCTTCATCCGCTGCACCCGTACCGCCGTGTGCTGCGGGGACACCGCGAGGGCCGCGGCGACCTCCGCCCGCGTCAGCTCACCGGCGCACTCCAGCCACCACAGCGAGAGCACCTCCCGGTCGTCCGGCTCCAGCCAGCGCGTGGCCCGCGCGGTCTCCTGGCGCTGGCCGGACAACTGGAGGCGGACGATGGTCAGGTCGACGAAGTCGGCGCCGGGGTCGGCGACCTCGCCGCTCTCCTCCACGGCGTCCGGGGCGAGCCGGCGGTCCTGCCAGTGCGCCCGGACCCGGTTCATCGCGATGGCCACGAGCCAGGAGCGGAAGCTCTCCGGGGTCCGCAGGTCACCGAGCGAGCCGAGGGCCCGGAGCATGGTCTCCTGGACCACGTCGTCGACGTCGACCGAACCGTTCAGGGCGCGCCCCACGATGTTGTACACCAGCGGCAGGTAGGCGCCGACCAGGGCGTCCTGGGCCGCCGGGTCTCCCGCTCGGGCGGCGTTCACCAGTGCCGCCGCGTCCGCCGTGTGCTGTGTCCTCATCAGAGCTTCCCTGTCCTCGACGCCGAACGATGCTGTCCGTTACCCGGGAGACCGCTCGGCGCGGTTCCGATAACAGTTCCTCGGAAAATCGTTCGACGGGAGACTCACAGCAGCGGCGCGGCAACCGCAAGGGAGGAGATCACACCGCGACGGACCGAGGCCCGCTCCACGCCTGCTGATCGCCGGTCAGCCCGCGGCCGTCCACCGGCCGGCTGACGGGACATGCGATCCCGGGACGCGGCCACGTCGTCCCGTGACGGGCGGTACGGCCGGCGGGTGGAAGAGAGCGCGCTCAGGAGGGGCGCGTCGCCGACACCGCCGTCACCGCGACCGTGTTGTCGCACTCGGCGATCTCCCCGTCCACGAGGGCGACTTGATGCTTCCCGGCGCCGGGCAGGCCGACCACCAGCGTGGGGAAGACGGAGGGCGTGGCGCCGGAGACGCAGTACCCGTCCGCCTCGCCCTGCACCTGGACGAAGGTCAGCTTCACCCAGGCCTTGCCGCCCGGTGCGACCCGCACCAGGGCCGCGACGCCCGTGCGGGTCGCTCGCAGCGGGAGGTTGCGCGCCGGGGAACCGTTGCCGGCCACGGCCACCGTCGGGTGGCCCCGCACCACGCACGCCCGCGCGGAGACATTGGTGAACTGGACGACCACCGCTCCCGTGCCCGTACCCGGGGGCCGGTGGGCGGCCCGGTACGCCGTCGCCTCCAGCGACTCGGGTGCGCAGGCCGGCGTCCTGGAAGCGGGGGCCGTGCCGGTCGGGGCCGCCTCCGCCGAGGTGGCGCCCGCCGTCTGGGCGGCCGCCGGTGACAGGGTCGCGGCGACGGCGGCCAGGGCCGCCGCGGTGACGCGGGTGCTGTGTCGGTCGCGCATGGCATGTCCCCGGTTGTCCTCGGTGCGTGGTCCGGGCGTCCGCCAGGGCGCCGGTGCTCGCCGGTGAGAACGCGGCGCCGGGCTCATCGGTACGGACGGACGCCGGGCAGCGGGTTCCCCGGTGTGTCGGGGGTGACACCTGTGACGCCTGTTAACGGGCAGCGCACGGAACGTCAGTAGGCGCACGGAGAGTCAGGTGGCGCACGGAAAGTCACGAGGTAGGCGGGAACCGGAGGAGGTACACGGACGGCGCAGGAGGTACACGGAAGGCCGGGCACAGGACCGGCGCCGGATGGGCGCGGACGGCCGTGGGCCGGCTGCGGCGGCGTGGCGTCCGCCGGGCCGGCGCGGTCCGCGGTGAGGATGGCGCCCGGCAGGAACCGGCTGGGAGGCGGTGGGCGGATATGACGGTGAACCGTGTCGGCCTGGTCGTGCACGGCGGACGCGCCGAGGCGGAGACGGCCGCGCGGGCCGTGCGCGCGTGGTGCGCCGAGCACGGGGTGGGATGCGCGGACATCGACGTGTGGCAGGAGGGGGCGCGGCACAGCGCCCGCGAGGAGGTCGACAGCGCGGGCGACCCCGACCTGATCGTCACCCTGGGCGGCGACGGCACGTTCCTGCGCGGTGCGCGGCTCGCGGCCGAGAACGACGCCCTGGTGCTCGGTGTCGACCTGGGCCGGGTCGGCTTCCTCACGGAGGTCCCCGCCACGGCGGTGCGGGACGCGCTGGACGCCGTACGGGAGGAGCGGATCAACGTCGAGAGCCGGATGCTCCTCACCATGCGGGCGTCGTGCCGGCTGGAGGTGCCGGAGCAGATGGAGACGCTGCTGCGGTACGGGCGGGGGCCGCTGCTCCCCCCGCCGCAGGTGCGCGGGGAGTGCGAGGCGGGCGACGACTGGGGTGTCGCCCTGCACGTCACCGCACTGAACGACGTGGTCCTGGAGAAGCTGGCCCGGGACCGGCAGGTGTCGGTCGGGGTCTATCTGGCGGGCCGGCTGCTCGCCTCCTACTCGGCCGACGCCCTGCTGGTGGCCACGCCTACCGGGTCCACCGCCTACAGCTTCGCCGCGGGCGGTCCGGTGGTGTCGCCTCGGGCGGACGCCCTCGTGTTCACCCCGGTCGCGCCGCACATGGTCTTCAACCGTTCGGTGGTGGCCGCGCCGGACGAGCCCATCGCGCTGCGGGTGCTGGAACGGTCGGGCCAGGCCGCGGTCAGCATCGACGGCCAGCTGCGCGGGGTGCTGAGCCCCGGCGACTGGATCGGCGTGTACGCCGCACCGCGCCGGCTCAAGGCGGTCCGGCTCGGTCCGATGGACTTCTACGGGCGGCTGCGTCAGCGCATGAACCTCACCGACGCGCCGGCCGCGCTCGCCGACGGAAAGGCCGCTCCGCTGTGGCCGGTGACCAGTCCGCGGCCGGGCGATCTGGCCCATCTGGCCCTGCCTCCGGTCCCCGACGACACACCCCGGCTGTCCTGACGCATGACCCGGACGGATGGCCGTGCGCACCACGGGGTGCTGCGGCGCGTCCCTGTGCCCCGTGGTCGTGTATTCCGTAGCGTGAACGGGGGCAGGCCCCGCCGGAACAAGGAGATGTCCGATGTCGACAGTCGAGCTGAACACCAACGTCGGCCGGATCGTGCTGGAACTGAACGACGCCGAGGCGCCCGAGACCGTCGAGAACTTCCTGTCGTACGTGCGGGGCGGCCACTACGACGGCACGATCTTCCACCGGGTGATCAACGGCTTCATGATCCAGGGCGGCGGCTTCACTCCGGACATGGACCAGAAGCCCACCCGGGCGCCGATTCAGAACGAGGCCGACAACGGACTGAAGAACGACAACTACACCGTGGCGATGGCGCGGACGAACGACCCGCATTCCGCGACGGCGCAGTTCTTCATCAACGTGTCGGACAACGCCTTCCTCAACCACTCGGCGAAGAGCCCGGCCGGCTGGGGCTACGCCGTGTTCGGCAGGGTCACCGAGGGCCGGGACGTCGTCGACTCCATCAAGGCGGTGAAGACGGCCAGCCGCCACGGCCACCAGGACGTCCCCACCGAGCCCGTGGTCATCGAGTCCGCCAAGGTCCTCGGCTGACGCACATCCGCCGCGGGGCGGCGCCGGTGCACCGGTACCGCCCCGCGCCCCCCGGTGCCTACGGCGGCGGGCTCAGGACGCCGCTTGGCCGCCGGGACCGAGCCGCCGCAGCGTCGCCTCGATCCGGTCCACGACGGCCTGCTGCTGCGCCGTCAGGTAGAAGTGGCCGCCGGGGTACACGTGCAGCTCGAACGGGCCGTCGGTCTCCTGGTCCCAGGCCCGGGCCTCCTCGGGGGTGACGCGGGGGTCGGCGTCGCCGGTCAGCACGACGAGGGGGCAGTGCAGCCGCGGTCCGGGAGCGCGCCGGTAGGTCTCCACGGCGCGGTAGTCGGCCCGCAGCGCGGGCAGGATCATCTCCAGCAGCTCCTTGTCCTGCAACAGGGCGGTGTCGGTGCCGTCGAGCCTGCCGACCTCCTCGATCAGCCGTGCGTCGCCGCCCTCGTGGACGGTCTCGGTCCGGTGCAGGGACGGTCCCCGGCGGCCGGAGAGGAAGACCACCGCGGGAGGCCGCCCGGCGGCCTCCAGGAGCCGGGCCAGCTCGAAGCCGACCAGGGCGCCCATGCTGTGCCCGAACAGCGCCAGAGGTGTGCCGTCCCCCTCGTCCAGCGCGCGGAACACCCCTTGGGCGAGTTCCCGCACGGAGCCCGCCGGGGTTTCCGCGAGGCGGTCCTGCCGGCCGGGGTACTGCGCCGCGAGCACGTCGACCGCGGGCGACAGTGCCTTGGAGACGGGGACGTAGAAGCTCGCGGAGCCGCCGGCGTGCGGCAGGCAGAGCAGCCTGGGCGCGCCCGGTGCCGCCTGGTGGAAGCTGCGCAGCCACAACCGGTGTGCCGCGCCGTACCGGTCGGTCATGTGTCCCCCTCGGTGGAACGGAAGCTGGTGCCGTGCTCGGCCCCTCCATCCGATCACGAGTGATCACGGTTGACCCACCACATCCCCCTCCTTAGACTCGAATTCCAGAGATGGACGGCGAGTCTATGGAGGATGGCGTGGTCGAGGGGGGCGCGGACGGGGACGGCTCGGACGGGGACGGCGCGGACGAACACCTCATCCGGGAGGCCGAGAAGATCGCCGTCGCGCTGGGCCGCATGTTCCCCGGTCTGTGCGAGGTGGTGCTGCACGACCTGAGGCATCCGGACCACGCGATCCGCGCGATCGAGAACAACCTGTCTGGCCGTCAGGTGGGCGATTCCGCGACCGAGTTGGGCCTGGCCCGCATAGCCGATCCGCAGTACCCCAGCGTCATCCAGAACTATCCCAACCGGTTCCCCGACGGCCGCCCGGCGAAGAGCACCTCCATCGGCATCAAGAACGCGGCCGGCGAGTACATCGCGGCACTCTGCCTGAACCTGGACGTGTCCGTCCTGTCCCCGGTCACCCTGACCTTGTCCCATCTGGTGGCCACGGACACCGAGCACCGTGACGGGCCCCTGGAGTCCCTGCGGGACCGTGCCGCACGCGAGCTGCGCCAGGCGGTGGAGGCCCGGGCCGCCGAGCGCGCCGCCACACCCCGCTCGCTGAGCCGGGAGGACAAGAAGGCCCTCGTACGGCAGCTCCAGCGGGACGGCTACTTCGACTCGCGCGACGCCGCTCAGACCATCGCGGACCTGCTGGGCGTGTCCCGGGCCACGGTCTACAACTACGCGAAGTGAGAGGTCACCTGCCCATGACGACCGGGTCCGTCCCCGTTCCGTCCGCCCCCGCCGGGCCCTCCCCCGCCGCCCCGAGCCTGGCGGACCCCGACACCCCGTTCGCCGTGGTCGACGTGCACCGGGTGCGGCGCAACGCCGCCCGTCTGCGGGCACGGGCGGACCGCCTCGGCGTCACCCTGCGCCCCCATGTGAAGACGGCCAAGAGCCTGGACGCCGCCGCCCTCCTGCACGACGGCGCCCCCGGCCCCGTCACGGTCTCCACGCTCGCCGAGGCCGAGGCGTTCGCCGGTGCCGGTTGCCGCGACATCACCTACGCCGTCGGCATCGAACCGCACAAACTCCCGCGCGTCGTCGCCCTGGTGCGCCGCGGTGTCACCCTGCGCGTCCTGCTGGACAGCACCGAGCAGGCGACGTTCGTCGCCGCGGCCGCGCGGGAGGCCGGCACCGTCCTTCCCGCCCAGATCGAGATCGACTGCGACGGCCACCGCGGCGGCCTCAAGCCCGACGCCCCGGGGCTCACCGGCATCGCCGGCATCCTGCACGACGCGGGCTGCCTGGACGGCGTACTGACCCACGCGGGCGAGTCGTACTTCTGCTACACCGCCGGGGAACGGCGCAAGGCGGCGCGGAACGAACGCGATGCCGCGGTCGCCGCGGCGGAACGGCTCCGTGCGGCAGGTCTGCCCGTGCCCACCGTCAGCGTGGGCTCCACCCCCACCGCCCACGCCGCCGAGGACCTGACCGGAGTCACCGAACTCCGCGCGGGCAACTACGTCTTCTTCGACCTGGTGATGGCCGGACTCGGCGTCTGCGAGCTGGACGACCTCGCCCTGTCGGTCGTGGTCACCGTGATCGGCCACCGTCCCGAGTACGGCTGGATCGTCACCGACGGCGGCTGGATGGCCATGTCCCGCGACCGCGGCACCGCCGTCCAGCCGCAGGACCAGGGCTACGGCCTGGTCGCCGACCTGTCCGGCACGCCGATCCCGGGCCTGGTCATGACGGCCGCCAGCCAGGAGCACGGCACCCTGACCGCCCGCGACGGCGCCGCCCTGCCCGACCTGCCCATCGGCACCCGCCTGCGCGTCCTGCCCAACCACGCGTGCGCCACCGCCGCCCAGCACCAGGGCTACCACGTCGTCGACGGCTCCGGCGGCACGCGACCGCCCGCGCCCGGTATCGAGGCGTACTGGCCGCGCGTCACCGGCTGGTGACCCCGCCCGCCCCCGTCCGTCCGTCCGCCCCGCCCGCCCCGCACATCTCCCCCGTCCCCCCGCCCGTCACGGACACTCCGAGGACACCCATGGCCACCGCCGCTCCGCCCGTCACGTTCGCCGATGTCCGCGAGGCCGCCGCCCGCCTCGAAGGCATCGCCCACCGCACCCCGGTCCTCACCTCCCGCACGCTCAACTCACTGGTCGGGGCGGAGGTGTTCGTCAAGGCGGAGAACTTCCAGCGGATCGGCGCCTTCAAGTTCCGCGGCGCCTACAACGCCGCCGCCCAGCTGCCCCGGGACCGGTTGGCGAAGGGCATCGCGGCCTACTCCTCCGGCAACCACGCCCAGGCCGTCGCGCTGGCCGCCCGGGAACTGGGCACCACGGCTGTCATCCTGATGCCCGAGGACGCCCCCCGCTCCAAGAGGGAGGCGACCGCCGGATACGGGGCGGAGGTCGTCACGTACGACCGCTACACCCAGGACCGCACCGCGCTCGGCCACGCCCTGGCCGAGGACCGCGGTCTCGCCCTGATCCCGCCCTACGACCACCCCCACGTCATCGCCGGCCAGGGCACCGCCGCACTGGAACTCCTGGAGGAGACCGGCCCGTTGGACGCCCTCCTCGTGCCGGTGGGCGGTGGCGGCCTCATCGCCGGCAGCGCCACCGCCGCCAAGGCGCTGCACCCGGGCACGCGCGTCATCGGCGTCGAGCCGGAGGCCGGCGACGACACCAAGCGCTCCCTGGAGGCCGGCACACGGGTCACCGTCCCGGTCCCGCGCACCATCGCCGACGGACAGGCCCTGGCCACCCCGGGCGAGATCACCTTCCCCCTCAACCAGCGCCTGGTCGACGCCATCGCCCTCGTCAGCGACGCCGAGATCGTCACCGCGATGCGCTTCGCCTTCGAACGCCTGAAGATCGTCCTGGAGCCGAGCGGCGCAACGCCCCTGGCTGCCCTGCTGGCCGGACGCGTCGACAGCCCGCCCCGGCGGATCGGTGTCATCGCGTCCGGCGGCAACATCGACGTGGACCGCTTCACCGCGCTCACGGGACGGCCTGACCAAGGGTGACGCGGGTGTAGCGGACGCGGGGTGACGACGATCTCGGGGCGGGCCTCCCCAGCGTGCGCGAGGAGGCGGCCCACGGCCTCGTCGAGAGGCAGCTCGCACCACCGGGACCGGCCGGGAGCGGACGCGGGGACCCGGTGGCCGGCCCGACCGAGCCTCCCCGGCGTCTCCCGGACGCCCACGGCCGCCGCCGAACCGGCGAGGTCGCCCGCACGCGGACTGCCGGGGGTCCCATGTTGCCGTGGCGGCGTTCCGGGCCGGCAGTCCGCCGGCCCGGAGGGCTACGTCGTCCGGGTACGCGAGACGGAAGGCGGACCGGGCAGCACGGTGCCCGCCCACGGGCCCGGCCGTCGCCCGGCCTCGCTGCTCACGCCTCCCCCCAGTCCCAGGTGTCGAAATACTCGGCCACGCCCGTGCGGCGGGCCCTCGTCACGGCGTTCAGACGCGCGAAGTCCTGGGCCGGCATCAGTGGGCGCCACGCCTCAAGCGGCAGCACGCGGAACTCGTCGTGCTCCTCCGGGTCGAGGGTGATGCCCCGGAGCTGCGCGTCGCTGAGGCGGCCGCCGTCGAAGACCAGGCCCATGGTGCTGTACGGCCATTCCTCCCCGGGCAGTCCGTAGACCGCGGCCAGCAGTCGTGGCGGGCCGCTCACCGTGATGCCGGTTTCCTCGTGGCATTCCCGCACAGCCGTCTCCCAGGGCCGCTCACCGGGCTCCATCGTGCCGCCGGGCATCTGCCAGGGATGCGCGGGGCTGTACAGGGAACGGAGCTGGACGGGCCGGTCCCGCTCGTCGGTGAAATGGACGCAGGCGAATCCGGTGGCCTTCATCAACTGCTCGGCGTACTGCTCGGGCGGGAGCCAGACACGGCTCACGGTGTCTCCTTTCCCCCGGCCTCGACGGCTGGTCGTCCGGGTGGGTCGCCGGGTTCAACGACCGGGCCGCGACATCCAACACACGTGTTTCGGACGGACCGCGAACCGCCGTACGGAGCGGGTCCCGGAACACGCGAGGTGCACGGCCCTTGTCCGGCAAGGGAAGGGCCGGGGACGCGGTTGGCCGAAACGCCGCTGTCGCGGGGCGGTCGCGGATTCCCGAGAGCGCCTCCGTCCCACCGCCCGCTCCGCACGTGCGCGGAGCAGGGTGCCGGAGACCGGGGACGAACCCGATCCGCTGGGCCGGTACCTGGCCCAGACCGCCGCGCCCCCTGCTCACCGCGGCGTGCCCCTGCTCGACGTAACCCAGGAGGGCAACCTCGGGCTCATCCGGACCGTGGAGCAGTTCGACCACACCGAGGGCTTCACGTTCTCCACGTACGCCACCTGGTGGATCCGCCAGGAGATCGAGAGCGGATTCGGCGAGGAGGCGGGGCGCTCTGGCTGCGCCGTGTCGGCGGCACACCCTCGGTCCCGACACACCCGTGGACGACACCGGTGAGACCGTGGTCGGCGATCTCGTCCCCGCCGCCGACGTACTCCAGGCCCCTGAGGTGACTCACCCGGGAGCGGGTCCGCCGGCTGGAGGAGGAGTCCCTCGGCCGGCTGCGGGCGCCGGAGGCCGGCGAGCGCCTGCCGGCATGGGCGGGCCGACCCTTCAGCCCTCGGCGCGGGCCACGAGCAGGGCCACGTCGTCGTCGCCTCCCGGAGGCCGGAGCCTCTCCAGGACGCTGTCGCAGGTCTGTTCGAGATCCTGGCCGGCTGTCGCGGTCAGGGCTTCGAGGAGGGTGCCGAGACGGGTGTCGATCGGGTCGCAGCGGGTTTCGACGAGCCCGTCGGTGTAGAGAGCGAGCTGGTCACCGGGGCGGAAGTCGAACGCCGTCGTCTCGAACGCCGTGCCGCCGACGCCCAGCGGCACACCGGACGGAAGCTCGAGGAGCCGCGCCGGCCGGCCCGCCCGGACGAGGGCCGGGGGCAGATGACCGGCGAGGCTGATGCGGCACTGGCCCTGCCCGGGGTCGTACCGGCAGTAGGCGCAGGTCGCGATGGTGTGCTCGACGTCCTCGGTGAGGCGGTCGAGCTGCCGCAGCACTTCCGCCGGGTCGAGGTCGAGTCCGGCGAACGCGCGGGTGGCGCTGCGCAGTTGCCCCATGCTGGCGGCGGCGTTGATGCCGCTGCCCATCACGTCCCCGACGACCAGCGCGGTCCTGTCCCCCCGGAGGTGCATGGCGTCGAACCAGTCGCCGCCGATCTCGCTGACGGCTCCCGCCGGCAGGTAGCGGCTGGCGATCGTCAGGCCGGGCAGGCGGGACGGCAGCTGCGGGAGCAGGCGGCGCTGGAGGGTGAGGGCGGTGTCGCGCGCGCTCTGGTACCAGCGCGCGTTGTCGATGCAGGTCGCGGCACGGCCGGCCAGCTCGCAGGCGAGGAGCGTGTCGTCCTCGTCGAAGGGCGCGGGGGTGCCCACGCGCGCGAGGCTCAGCGCTCCCAGGACCTCGCCGCGGGCCAGCAGCGGCACGGCGAGGTAGGAGTGCACCCCGGTCGTCTCCAGGAGGGAGGCGGCCTCACTGGTGTGGGCGATCCGCCGCAGGTCCTGGCGGGTGCACTCGGCCACCCGTACAGGCCGGCGGGTGCGCACGCACCGGGTGAGCAGGCGGTCGCTGTCGTAGGCGGCGACCTTCCCGGGCGGTTCGGCCGTGTGCACGGCCTCGCAGGCGTGGACCCCCGCGGTGGCCACGGCCCGGAAGCGGGCGGGACCGGTGACGGACGGGGCGCGCCCGCGCAGGACGCTGTCGAGAACGTGCACGAACACCATGTCGGCCAGGTCCGGGACGACGACCCGGGCCAGCTCGTGCGCCGTCTGCTCCACGTCGAGGGTCGTACCGATGGAGGCGGAGGCGTTCGCGATCAGGGTCAGCCGGTTCCGGGCCCGGTTCGCGGCAAGGGTCGCCTCGTGCCGCTCGGTGATGTCGATGACGGACGTGACCACGCCGAGCACCCGGCCCGAGGCGTCCTCCAGCCGGTGGTACGACGCCGACCAGGCGTGCTCGCGGTGCGGGTCGGCGTCGGGGCGGCCGATGACGTGCTGGTCGGTCACCGGCTCCCCGGTCTGAAGGACATGGCGCAGACAGTTTTCGACGGCCTCGGCGTCCAGGAAGGTCAGGACGTCGCGGACCCGTCGGCCGACCTGTTCGGCGGCGGAGAGGCCGTGCATGCGTTCGAGGGCGGGGTTCACGGTCAGGTAGCGCAGATCGGTGTCGAGGATGGCCAGGCCGATCGGGGACTGGGTCACCAGGCGTGCCGAGAGGGCGACGCCCCGCTCCACCCGCGCCACGGTCGCCTGGTCCACGGCCAGGCCCAGGGCGTAGGTGTCGCCGAGGTCGTCGAGCAGACGCATGTTGCGGAACTCCACCAGCCGCGTGCTGCCGTCCTTGTGCCGGATCGGGAAGGCCCCCGCCCAGTCGGTGCCGGACTCCATGACCTCGGCGAACAGCGTGATGACCTCGTCCCAGTGCTCCTCGTGGACCAGCAGGCGCGCCGCGAACCGGCCCAGCGCCTCGTCCGCGGTGTAACCGAACAGCTCCTCCGCCTGGGGGCTCCAGAAGACCACGCGCCCGTTCGTGTCCAGCACCACCGCGGCGACGCTCAGCAGGTCGAGCAGGCTGGTGGGTGACGAGCCGGCGCCGGCCAGGGGCCGGCCCCGGCCAGGCCGGGAGACGTCCGTTTCACCCATACGCCGCTTCTCCTCTGCCAGTCGGTCGGGGCGCGCGCCGTGCCGTCGAGGCGCCGGACCGGAGGCGTCGGCCGGACACCGGTCGTCACACCGGGGCGCGGCCGGCCACGTCTCCCCCGGGGTCGTCGGCCAGCACCACGGACGCGGTGATCCGCTTGCCGACCGGTTCCCGGTGCACCTCGAAGCCCTGGCACACGGCCATCACGATCTCAAGCCCATGCTGCCCCACCCGGCCCGGATCGGCGGCCTTGGCGACGGGCAGCACGGGCGCGGTGTCCCAGACCGTGATCCCGACGCCGTCCCCGGACAGCTCCAGATCGACCAGGCACGGCCCGGGTGCGTGTTTGCAGGCGTTGGTGACCAGCTCGCTGACCACCAGCTGGACCACGCCCATCACCCGCTCCGACACCGGCAGGCCGTGGTCGTCCTGCACCCGGTTCAGGAACGTGCGCGCCAGCTCACGGGCCGCCGCGATGTCGGCGGGGCTGCCCTCGTACGCGGCCGAGGCGATGACGGGTCCGGCTCGGTCCGTCCGCCGGTCCCCGTTCCGGGCGACCTCTTCCATACCGACCGCCCTCTGCCTGAGCGCCTGATCCCCGCCTACCTCGCGTGTACCCAGAAACGGCCGGTATCCGGCCATGCCGGATGGCGAAGGCGTGAGCGAGCCGGTGCGGGCCCGCGCCGTCAGAGGTGGCCACGGGCGGCTCGGTGGTCAAGCGGCCCCCGGGCGGGCATCATGCGGGGGACGAGGCAGGCGGGCGGCGGGGGGCCGATGGTCGGCGGGGTGCGGCGGGACGGGGACGGCGGCGGGGGCGGCGGCACGGCAGCGGGAGCCGGCCGCAGCGCTCCAGGAGGCTCACCGGCTGTCACGCGCGGCGGGCCCCGTGGTCGTGCTCGGGATGCGCGGTCTGCGCAGGGGTGGGCACGCGTCGTCCGGCTGCGGCGGGCGGCGGGCGGCGGGCGGCGGGCGGCGGGCGGCGGGCGGCGGGCGGCGGGGTCGCAACGCCCGTGCCGGGCGGACCGGAACGGCGGTCCTGCGGGCCGTCCCGCCGTGCCTCGACGGTGCACACCACGGAGGGCGGCCGTCACCCATCAGGGCGACCCGGCGCCCGTTCCGACGGGTCGGGGCAGTCGTACCGCCCGGCCGGCCGACAAGGATCACCTCGGGAGGACTCAGTGGACCGCAAGCCCCGACGCACCGCTCCGCGCCTGCTGGCCGCCGCCGTGCTCGCCGCCACCGCCGTGCTCGGCGCCGCGTCGCCCGGCGCGTCCGCGGCGGACGCGGCGACCGGCGCGGAACCGGCCGCTGCCCGTGTGCCGTTGCGCGTGGCCACGTACAACATCCATGCCGGAGCGGGACAGGACGGCGTCTTCGACCTCGACCGCACGGCGGCCGCGATCCGGGACCTGGATGCCGACGTGATCGGCCTGGAGGAGGTGGACGTGCACTGGGGTGCCCGGAGCGGCTTCACGGACGAGGCCCGGGAACTGGCCGGAAAGCTGGGCATGCGGGTCTTCTTCGCGCCGATCTACGACCTCCCGCCGGCCACGCCCGGTGCGCCACGGCGGCAGTTCGGTGTCGCGGTACTGAGCCGCCATCCGGTGCGGGGCGCGTGGAACCACGAGATCACCCGCCTGTCCACCCAGACGCCCGACCCGGTGCCGGCCCCCGCGCCGGGCTTCGCCGAGGTGGCGGTCAGGGTCCGCGGCACCCTGGTGCACGTGTACGCGACCCACCTGGACTACCGCACGGACCCCTCGGTCCGGCGCGCCCAGGTCGACGACATGCTGGGCGTCCTGGCCGCGGACTCCGGCCCGAAGGTGCTCCTCGGCGACTTCAACGCCGAGCCGGACGCCCCTGAACTGGCCCGGCTGTGGGGGCCCTTGGCCGACGCGGCCCCGGGCGGCGGCAAGACCTACCCGGCGGTGGACCCGGTCAAGCGCATCGACCTCGTGGCGGTCTCGCCGGACGTCACCGTCACGGGCGCGCACGAGTCCGACACCACGGCCTCCGACCACCGCCCCGTGGTCGCCGGCCTCCTGCTGCACCGCCGGAGCCGCTGAACGCGCCGCGAACGGCCCAGGGTCTCTCGTTTGGATCATGCCGGGCTCGCGGGCCCTGCCTGGTCCGAACGAAAGACCCTAACGCGCCCCTCGCGCTTCACGGTCACCGTGGCGCCGTGCCCCGCCCATGACGGCGAGCAGCACGAGCGCGACGGCCTGGATCGCGGTGACCACGGTGATCAGGAGCGGGACCGAGTAGCCGTACAGGGCCCCGGTCAGCGCGCCGCCCACCAGGGTCGCGCCGCCCACCACCCCGGCGAAGACGCCGTACGCCGTCGCCCGGCGCGGCGAGGGCACCAGGTCCGCGACGGTCGCCCGCAACGTGGACTCCTGGATGCCCGTCGCCGCGCCCCACACCAGCGCACCGGCCACGGCGGGGGCGACGGTGTGCGTGAACGCCAGTGCCGGCACGGCGGCGGCCAGCACGGGCAGGACCGCCAGCACCCGCGGGCCGGTCCGGTCGTACACCCAGCCGGTGGCCAGGGCGGCCACCGCGTCCACGGCCATCGCCGCCGCGTACAGCACCGGCACCCACGCCGTCGTCATCAGGTGCTGTCGGACGAGGTGGTACGACAGCACGCCGAAGGTGGTGAAGCCGGCCGTCGTGACGGCGGTGAACGCCGCGTACGTCCAGAAGGCGGCGGGCAGACGGCGAGGGGGCGCAGGGCCGTCCGGCGCGGGTTTCCCGGGCGGGGCCGTCGCCTGACGCTCGTACGCCTCCGGGTCGGGCACTCGTGCCCGGAGCCGGAACAGGAGCAGCAGCACCGCGACGCCGGGCACGGCGAGCACCCCGAGCGCGGGGCCGTAGGCGTCCCCGCTCAGCGCGAGCACACCCGCCACCGTCAGCGGACCGATCAGCGCGCCCACCTGGTCCATCGCCTCGTGGACGGCGAAGCCCCGGCCGCGTCCGGTCGCGGCCGTGGCGTGCGACAGGAGGGTGTCCTTCGCCGGGGAGCGCACCGCCTTGCCCACCCGTTCGGCGATCACCAGGGCGCAGGCGGCCCACAACACGCCGACCACGCCCAGCGGGGGCACGGACACCACGGTCAGGGCGTAGCCGCCGATCGACAGGCCCCAGAAGCGGCGCGTGCGGTCGGCCAGCGGTCCGGACACCAGGCGCAGGCCCAGCGCCGCCGCCTCACCGGCGCCGGTGACCACACCGACGACCAGGGAGGAGGCGCCGAGGGACGCCAGCAGCGGGCCGGTGACCGAGCGGGCCCCCTCGTACACGAAGTCGGCGAGGAGGCTGACCACGCCGAACCACACGATGAAGCGCCACGGCCCCATCCCGTCCGGCCGCTGCGTCTCCGGCCCCTCGGCCCGCGCTGCCCGCACGCCCGCACCACCTCCGCGCCTGCCCAGCCCAGCATGCCTCGCGGCGCCGGGCGGGCGCGAGACAGCCCGGCGCCGGAACGCGCCCCGCGCCTGGGACGCCCGCTGTCCGCGCGGGGGAACGGATTGCCGCCCGCCGAGCGGGGGTTCGCGCCGAAGCGCCGTCGCCCGCCCGCACGGCGTGCTGCCGCCGCGCGTCGAGGGACGGGTCACGGCACCCGGAGGAACATCTCCGGCGACCCGTCACCCGGCCGCCGTACGGCGGGTCACCCGCGGGGACGACCCCCGTCGGTCACTCGAAATGACTAATGACGGAACGTGCACCCCTTGTGCCGACCGGCCCCTCCCCCATTCGGAGTTGCGGCCGTAAGAGGGACATGAGTCCGTTGGTGTCGTGTCCTGCCGGATCTCACTCAGGAGGAGACACATGGGCAGCAACCACAACGGCCTGTCGTCCGAGAAGCTGAACGTCGTCTTCGCGGTCCGCGTCGTCGAAGGCGGCGAGCAGGGCTTCCTGGACCTGTACGAGCACCTCCGGAAGTCCGTGTCCAACACCCCCGGCCACATCGTCGAGCGGCTCGGAGAGCCCGTCGACGACTCCCGCCAGTGGGTGATCACCAGCGAGTGGCGGTCGGCCGAGGACTTCTTCGCCTGGCAGCAGAGCCAGGAGCACCAGGAGCTGGTGGCCCCGCTGCGCCAGTGGGTCGACCAGCGGCAGTCGATGCGGTTCCGCGTCGTCAAGGAGACCAAGGGGGTGTCCGCGTGAAGGGCAACGTCAACGGCCCCGTCGCCGTCCTCGGCCTGGGCACGATGGGCGCCGGCCTGGCCGGCCGCCTCCTCGAACAGGGGGTGCCGGTCCGGGTCTGGAACCGTGACCCGCACCGCGCCGCACCGCTCGCCGAGGTGGGCGCCCACGTCGCCGGCCACCCCGCCGACGCGGTCGCGGGCACGAGCGCCGCCCTCTGCGTCGTCTCCGACGGCGAGGCCCTCGGCGCCGTCCTGCACGGGCCGCACGGCGTGCTGGCCGACGGCCCGTACCCCGGCGTCCTGATCTGCGCCAGCACCGTCGCCCCCGACGAGGTGGTGCAGATCGCCGGTGAGGCGCGCTCGGTCCTGGACGTCGGCATGCTCGGCAACCGCGACCACGCCCGCGACGGGGAGCTGCGGCTGTTCGCCGGCGGCGACAAGCGCGTCTTCGACGCCGCCCGCCCGCTGCTGGAGACGCTGGGCAAGGAGGTCGTCCATCTGGGCGTACTCGGGTCCGGCATGCGGATGAAACTGCTCCTCAACCTGCTGATGGGCATAGAGGTGCAGGCCCTGGCCGAGGCGACCGAACTGGCGGGGGCCTGCGGCCTCGACCGGCAGCAGGTCCTCAAGACCATCGCGGGCAGCGGTTTCGCCTCGCCGGTCATGGCGTTCAAGTCCCGGCGCCTGGCCGCCGGCCGCTTCGACGAGCCGGACTTCCGGCTGCGGCTGATGGCGAAAGACCTCATGCTCGCTTCCAAGCAGGCGGCGACAGTCGGCCTGAGTCTGCCGTTGGCGACCGCCGCGGCGGAGACCCACGTCCGTGCCACCGAGCAGGGACTGGGCGACCAGGACTGTGCCGCGGTCACCCGCGCACTCGCACCGAAACCGGAAACCGACACGTGATCATCGACATCCACGGGCATCTGTCCCCACCGGAAGCGGCCGAACGCTTCCCCATGCCCCCGAGCCTGACCGACGTCGACGGCATGCTCGCCGCCCGCGCCGAGGCCGGGATCGACCTCACGATCATCGGCAGCCCCGTCGGGGCCGGCGCGATGGCGCGGGTGCCGGGCGTCGACAACTACGCCCAGCCCCGCGACCGGCTGCGCCGCTTCCACGACTGGATGTCGGGGCTGATCCGCAGGTTCCCGGACCAGTTGCGCGGCTACGTGTACGCCAACCCGTTCGGCGACGACGACCACCTCGAAGGGGTCCGGGAGACCCTCGCGGACCCGGCCTTCGTGGGTCTGATCACCACGTCCAGCGTGCACGGCGAGCTGCTCGGCTCGCCCCGCGCCGACTCCTTCTTCGCGCTGGCCGCGGAGGCGGGGGTGCCGGTGCTGGTGCACGCGCCGGCCGAGCCGGCCGGCACGGAACGGGTGGACGAGACCGGGTTCGTCGAGCAGATCGGCCGCTTCGGCGACGTCACGATGGGCATGGCCATGATCGCGTTCGCGGGGTGGCTGGACAAGTACCCGGGTCTGCGGTTGATCGGCGCGACCGGCGGCGGCGCGATGGCGCTGCTGCCGGAGCGCCTGCAGACGGCGGCGCGCCCCCGGCACTGGGCCGGGGGCGCGCCGCCCTCCGGGCGGCCCGGGGCCGGGGCGCCCGACACCGCTCGTCCGGAGGGGAAGGGCCGGGCGCCCGACACCGCCCGTCCGGCGGCCACGGCGCTGCGGCCCTCGGCCGACCCGGCCTCCGCCCTGCGGCGCATGTACGTCGACACCAGCCCCTTCAGCGCCGCGCACCTGAGCCTGAACGCCGAAGTGCTGGGCCCGGAACGGATGTTGTTCGGCACCGACTCCCCGCCGATGGCCGCGCCGCTGGAGGACTTCGTCCACATGATCGAGAAGTTGCCGGTCGACGAGGCGTCCCAGCGGCTCATCCTCGGCGGCAACGCCCAGACCCTCTTCGACCTCGGGAGCCGTCCGTGACCACCACGCAAGAGGCCGTCGCCGCGGCCGAGCGGTGCACCCCGGAGTTCCGCCGCGATCCGCACGCGGTCTACGCCCGGCTCCGCGACGCGGCGCCCGTCTGCCCCATGAGACCCCCGCACGGCAACGAGACGTACCTGATCACCCGGTACGACGACGCGCGGGCCGCCCTGTCGGATCCGCGGCTGAGCAAGGACATGTACGGAGCCATGGACGCCTACCGGAGCATCTTCGGTGACTCCTCCGTGGCGCTGGACGACAACATGCTCAACTCCGACGCGCCGAAGCACACCCGGCTGCGCCGGCTGGTCAACTCCGCGTTCACCCCGCGGCGCGTGGCGGCGCTGCGGCCGCGGATCGAGGAGATCGTCCAGGACCTGCTGGACGGGTGCCCCACCCGGGAACCCTTCGACCTGCTGCCCGTGTTCGCGTTCCCGCTGCCGATCGTCGTGATCTGCGATCTGCTCGGCGTGCCGCCCGAGGACCGGGCCCGGATGCAGCACCTGTCCACCACGGTGGCGCAGACCGGCTTCGGCGAGGAGGCCAAACGGGCCCAGCAGCAGGCCGAGGAGGGCCTGCACGCCTACTTCACGGACCTCGTCACCGCCAAGCGGGAGCGTCCGGCCGACGACCTGCTCAGCGCGCTCATCGCGGCCCGCGACAACGACGGCGGGCTGACGGAGGGCGAGCTGGTGTCCACGGCGTTCCTGCTGATGTTCGCGGGTCACAAGACGACCGCGTACCTCATCGGCAACGCCGTCCACCACCTGCTGTCGCATCCCGCCCAGCTGCGGGCCGTACGGGAGGACCCGGAGCTGATCCGTGCGGCGGTCGAGGAACTGGTGCGCTACGACGGCTCGGTGGAGAGCGCGACGTTCCGCTACGCGACAGAGGACGTGGAGTACGGCGGGACGCTGATCCCCAAGGGGGCCCTGGTCCAGATCGCGATCAGCGCGGCCAACCGCGACCCGCGGAAGTTCGACGCGCCGGACGAGCTGGACGTGCGGCGGCCGGGCAACGCGCAGGACGCCCATCTCGGTTTCGGGCACGGCAGCCACTACTGCCTGGGGGCCCCGCTGGCGCGGCTGGAGACGCAGCTGGCCCTCACCCGCCTGTTCGACCGGTTCCCCCGGATGGCCCTGGCCGGCCCCGCCGGTGGGCCACGGTGGCTGGAGGTCCCGTTCCCGGCCTTCCGGGGCCTGGCGGAGCTGCCGGTCGTCCTCGACCCGGCGGGGTGAGCGGCGGCGCGACGCGGCGAACCCGCCACCGCCCGGCCGGCACGACCGGCCGGGCGGTGGCGCGCCGGTGCCCGGCCGGGGCCTGTCCGAGCATCTCCTAGGCGCTGGGCGGCAGTTGGGCCGGGCTGACCCGTTCGCCCAGCACTTCCGCCATGAACTGCACCAGCCAGCGCTGGGACGGGCTGCGGGACGCCTCGTGCCGGGCGTAGAGGGCGACCTCGATCGGCTCGGTCTCGAACGGCAGCCGTACCAGGCGCAGGCGGTGGGAGGCGGTGAAGACCTCCCCGACGTACTCGGGGACGATCGCGATCAGGTCGGTGCGTTCCAGCAGGTACGGCAGCATCGAGAAGCGGGTGGCGTCCACGGCCGCGCGGTCCAGGAGCCCGTGGGTGGCGAGCACGGACCGGGGGACGACGTGGCCGCTGGGGCCGTACACCGTGGCGTGGTGCTCGGCAGCCAGCTCGGCGAGGGTGACGGACGTGCCCCGGACGCGCGGGTGGTCGGCGGCGACCATGCCGACGTAGCGCTCGTGGAAGAGCGGGATGCGCACGGTGCGGTGGGAGGTCAGGACGGGGGTGGCGACGAACGCGTCGAGTTCGCCGCGGCGCAGCTGGCCCTCGGCGTCGTCGACGTCCAGGGCGCGGACGGTGAAGGACACCCGGGGGGCGCGTGCGCGGGCGGCCGCCACGAGACGGGGCAGCAGGGTCACCTCGCCGAGGTCGGACAGGGCGACGGTGAAGCGGCCCGCCATGGTCGCGGGGTCGAAGTCGTCTCCCTGGCGGATCGCCCCGTCGATGTCGGCGAGGGCGCGTTGCAGCGGTTCGTAGAGGCGGCGGGCACCGGCGGTCGGGGTCAGGCCGCGGCCGGTGCGGCGGAAGAGGTCGTCGTCGAAGTGCCGGCGGAGTTTGGCGAGGCTGTAGCTGACCGTCGGCTGGGTGACGTGGAGGGTCTCGGCGGTGGCCGTGACGCTGCCGGTCTCGTAGAGCAGCACGAAGACCCGGGCAAGGTTGAGATCGAAGCTGCTCATATCGATCGACTCTATATCGTGCCCCGCCACTCTTTATTGGTGGCCAGGTCGCGTGCTCCCTAGCGTGTGCTGCGTCACTTCCAAAAGGAGGGCCTGTGCCGTCCGTGCGCCGCATCGCCCATGAGTTCCTGGAGCGCCAGGGGCTGACCACCGTCTTCGGCAATCCCGGTTCGAACGAGCTGCCCTTCCTCACCGGCCTCCCGGACGGGTTCCGGTACGTGCTGGGCCTGCACGAGGGTGCCGTCGTGGGCATGGCCGACGGCTACGCCCAGGCGACGGGCCGGCCGGTGCTGGTCAATCTGCACGCCGCCTCCGGCTCCGGCAACGCGATGGGGGCGCTGACGAACGCCGTGGCCTCGCGGACGCCCCTGGTGATCGTGGCCGGCCAGCAGGTGCGGCCGGCCATCGGGCCGGAGGCCAACCTCGCCAACGTCGACGCCCCGGCGCTGATGAGGCCGCTCGTCGGCTGGGCCGCGGAACCCGCGTGCGCCCAGGACGTGCCGCGGGCGCTCGCCCAGGCCGTCTTCGAGGCGCGGTTGCAGCGCCGGCCGTCCTACCTGTCCGTCCCCTACGACGACTGGGCGGCCGACGCGGGCGAGAACGCGCCGGCCGTGCTGGACCGCCGGGTGGAGCGCGCGGGGGTGCCGGCCGGCGAGCAGGCTCGGCGGCTGGCCGAGGCGGTGGCCGGCGCCCGGCGGCCCGCGCTCGTGCTGGGCGGTGACATCGACACGGCCGGGTGCTTCGACGACGCGGTACGGCTGGCCGAGCGGCTCGGCGGCCCGGTGTGGGCGGCGCCGTCACTGTTCCGGCTGCCCTTCCCCAACCGTCACCCGCTGTTCCGCGGGGTGCTCCCCGCCGGCATCGAGCCGGTCTGCCGGGCCTTCGAGGGCCACGACCTGGTGCTGGTGCTCGGCGCCCCCGTGTTCCGCTACCACGAACACCTGCCCGGACGGTATCTGCCGGCGGGCACCCGGCTGATCCAGGTGACGGAGGACGCGTCCGCCGCCGCGCGGGCGCCGGTGGGCGAGGCGCTGGTCGCCGACCCCGGCGCGGTGATCGGGCTGCTGACGCAGGCGCTGGGCGCGTCCGGGGAGCCCGCGGGCGACTACCGGCCCGTGCCGGCGCCGCGCTCCGCAAAGGGCCCGCGCCTGCACCCGGAGGAGGTCTTCGCGGCCCTGCGGGACGAACTGCCCGCCGACACCGCGTACGTGGTGGAGTCGACCTCGACCGCCTCCTCGTGGTGGCGCCAGATGGATCTGCGCCGGCCCGGCTCCTACTACTTCCCGGCGGCGGGCGGCCTCGGGTTCGGCCTGCCCGGCGCGGTCGGGGTCGCCCTGGGCCGCCCCGGCCGGCCGGTCGTGGGGGTCGTCGGGGACGGCTCGGCCAACTACGGCATCACCGCCCTGTGGACGGCCGCCCGGCACCGGGTCCCGCTCACCGTGGTGCTGCTGCGCAACGGCACGTACGGCGCGTTGCGCTGGTTCGGCGGCCTCCTCGGCGTGCCGGACGCGCCGGGCCTGGACATCCCGGGCCTGGACTTCACCCGTATCGCGGAGGGGTACGGGGTGCCCGCCCTGCACGCGAACGGCGTGGACGAGTTGCGGGCGGTCCTCGCCGAACACCCGGACGGCCCCCGGCTCGTCCAGGTGGACACGGCGCTGACCACACCCTCCTGAGCACGCTCCGCGAGTCCCCGTCCCACGGCAGCTCCACGAAGGGAATCAGATGACACTTCTGGACGACGACGTCTGGAGCAGGAAGCTCTTCGGCGACGGCTGGAAGGACGCCACCCGCGAACAGCCGGTCGTCGAACCGGCGACCGGGGCGCGGCTCGGCACGGTGGGTCTGGCCACGGCCGGGGAGGTGGGCCCCGCCGCGGCCCGCGCCGCCGAGGCGCAGCGGGCCTGGGCGGCCACCCCTCCGCAGGCGCGGGCGGCCGTACTGCGCCGCGCGGGCGAGCTGTTCACCGAGCACGCCGCCGAGATCGAGGACTGGCTGGTGCGGGAGGCGGGCTCCGTCCGGGCCAAGGCGGTTTCCGAGGTGGGGCTGGCGCGGGGCGAGTGCTTCGAGTGCGCGGCGCTGCCGACGCATCCGCAGGGCGAGGTGCTGGCGTCCGAGGAGCCCCGCTGGTCGTTCGCCCGCCGCCGCCCGGCCGGGGTGGTGAGCGTGATCGCGCCGTTCAACTTCCCGCTGCTCCTGGGGCTGCGCTCGGTGGCTCCCGCGCTGGCGCTGGGCAACGCGGTGCTGCTCAAGCCGGATCCGCGTACGGCGGTGAGCGGCGGTGTCGTCATCGCGCGGGTCTTCGAGGAGGCCGGACTGCCCCCCGGTGTGCTCCATCTGCTCCCGGGCGACGGCTCGGTCGGCGAGGCGGTGGTCGAGGCCCCCGAGGTGCGGGTCGTCTCGTTCACCGGGTCGACGCCGGTGGGACGGGCCATCGGCGAGCGGGCCGGCCGTCTGCTCAAGCGGGCCCACCTCGAACTCGGCGGGAACAACGCCCTGGTGGTGCTGCCCGGCGCCGATGTGGGCAAGGCGGCCTCGGCCGGTGCGTTCGGCTCGTACCTGCACCAGGGGCAGATCTGCATGACGACGGGCCGGCACCTCGTGCACGAGTCCCTGCTGGAGGAGTACACCAGCGCGCTCGCCGCGAAGGCCCGTGCGCTGCCCGTCGGTGATCCCGCCCGGGAGGACGTGGCGCTCGGCCCGGTCATCGACCGGCGGCAGCTGGAGCGGGTGCACGGCATCGTGACCGGGAGCGTCGCGGCGGGCGCGACGCTGGCCGCGGGCGGCGAGATCGTGGGCGCCGGGTACCGCGCCACCGTCCTGACCGGCCTGACCACCGACATGCCGGCGTGGCGCGAGGAGATCTTCGGACCCGTCGCACCCGTCATGGGTTTCTCCACGCTGGAGGAGGCCGCGCGGATCGTGAACGACTGCGAGTACGGGCTGTCCGTCGGCATCCTCGGTGACGTCGGTACGGCGATGAGGCTCGCCGGCCGGATCGACTCCGGCAAGGTCCACATCAACGAACAGACTGTCGGCGACGAGCCCCACGCGCCCTTCGGAGGCGTCAAGGCGTCGGGCACCGGCTCCCGGTTCGGCGGAGCGGCCGCCAACATCGAGGCGTTCACCGAGACGCAGTGGCTCACCGTGCGGCCGGACATCGCCGACTACCCGTTCTGAACCGGAGCCCAGCACCACCTGCGCAGCACTCTCCCCACCTCCGTCTCCGTCTCCCGCAGCCGCTCACAGGGGGAACACCGCCATGTCGTCCATCGCCTCGTCCGACGCGTCCGGCACCAGCACGGGAACCGGCACCGCCGGACGCGACCTGTGGACGGTGGTCCTGTGCTGGATCACCGTCCTGCTGGAGGGCTACGACCTCGTCGTCCTCGGCGCCATCATCCCGACCCTGCTCAAGACGCGTCACCTGGGCATGACCGCGGGGGACGCGACCACCGTCGCCACGCTGTCGCTCGTCGGCGTCGCCATCGGCGCGGTGCTGGTCGGCCCGCTGGCCGACCGGCTCGGCCGGCGCCTGCTGCTCATCGGTTCGGTCGTGCTGTTCTCGGTCTTCACGCTGCTGGTGCCGCTCGCCGGCTCGGTCGCGGTGTTCGCCGCGCTCCGCCTCGTCGCCGGTCTCGGGCTCGGCGCGTGCATGCCGGTGTCCCTGACGATGATGGCCGAACACATGCCGGCGGACCGGCGGGCGCGCGCCAGCACGCTGACCATGACCGGCTACCACACCGGCGCCGTGATCACCTCGCTGCTGGCGCTGCGGGTGGCCGGCGACTGGGAGGTGCTCTTCTACGTCCTGGGCGCCGCCGGACTGGCCGTCGCGGTGGTCCAGTGGTTCCGCCTGCCGGAGTCGGAGGCGTTCGTCCGCGCCAAGGAGGCTCCCGGCACCGGGCGCGTCCCGTTCACCGAACTGCTCAGGCCGGCCTACCTCCGCGCCGGCATCGGGATCTGGGTCGCCTCCTTCATGGGCCTGCTGCTGGTCTACGGCCTCAACACCTGGCTGCCCAAACTCATGAGCGACGCCGGATACCCCGTCCCCACGGCCGTCACCCAGCTCCTGGTACTCAACGCCGGCGGTGTGGCCGGCCTGGTGCTGGGCGGTTTCGTCGCCGACCGGCGCGGCATCAAGCTCACCACGCTCGGCTGGTTCGCGGTCTCGGTGGGCATGCTGGCCTGTCTCGGCGTGAAGATGGACAGCGACCTGCTGCTCGACACCGTCGTCTTCCTCACCGGCGTGTTCGTCTTCTCGGCGCAGGTGCTCGTCTACGCCTACGTCACGCAGTTCTACCCGGCCCCCGTCCGCGGCACCGCGCTCGGCTCGGCGTCCGGCATCGGCCGCATCGGCTCCATCGTCGGCCCGTCGGTCACCGGTGCCCTGGTCTCCGCCGGGGTCGGTCATCCGTGGGGGTTCTACTTCTTCGCCGCGGTCGCCGTCCTGGCCTTCCTGGCCGTGCTCACCCTCCCGGCCCGCCCCCCGCGGGAACCCACCGCCTGACGCGGCCGCGTCCGCTC
This sequence comes from Streptomyces sp. NPDC047841, assembly GCF_040704085.1. NCBI lineage: Bacteria > Bacillati > Actinomycetota > Actinomycetes > Kitasatosporales > Streptomycetaceae > Streptomyces > Streptomyces sp. NPDC047841. The sequence continues at coordinate 20,827 of NZ_JBEYRP010000016.1, read as the reverse complement.
ACCGTTCCTCGGGGAAGCCGTCGCTGGTGAGGAAGTAGAACACCGGCAGCACGACGAAGACGGCGACGGCCGCCAGCGGTGCGACGAGGACGCCGAGGAGCCCAGCGGCGCCGTACGCCAGGGCTCCCGCCCAGGAGCGCAGGCGGCCGTGCCGTACGTACGTGCTCTCCACATCCGGGGTCAACAGCTCGGGCCTGCGGGCCAGTTGGTGGTAGAAGGCCACCCAGCTCAGGCACATCACCGCTGCCAGACCGGCGTAGAGGGCGACGGCGACCCGGGCGTCGGAGCCGTCGGGGTCCGCCTGGAGCGCGTCCGCGACGACCGCGGTGGGGAACGACAGCGCGGCGGTGCTGAACAGCATCAGCAGGTTCGCGGCGTGCAGCCCCCGGTCCATCACGCGGACCCGCACGAAGGCCTGGTGGTGGTTGAGCCAGATGACCGACACGTATCCGAAGGAGGCCAGGTAGCCGAGGTAGGCGGGCCACTGGGCGAGCAGGGCGTGGCCGAGGCCGCCCGGCCGGTGCGGTGGGTCGGCGAGACCGAGGGCCAGCAGTGTGACGGCGATGGCCAGCACGCCGTCGCTGAAGGCCTCCGCGCGGGTGGTGTCGGACCGGGAGAATCCGCGGAGGCGGCGGGTGCGGGACACACTGGCTCCTGAGCGCTGGTTCACTACGGGACAGGTCGGGGCGGGACGGGGCCGGGGCGGGTGTGTCAGGCCCCGCTGCCCGGCCTGAGGGGACTCACCCGGGGGACGGACGCCTTACCCGTGTCGGAGACCTGGCCGCCGGTCCAGCGGACGGAGAGCGGGGCGGTCTCGTCGGGCGGGGTGATGAGCAGGGCCCGCGGGGTGACCGTGGTGACGCCGGTGATCGCCGGATCGGTGTAGCTCAGCGCCGACCAGGCGTCGCCGCCCGGGGCGAGCGTCACCCGCTGTCGCGGCTGGTCGGTGGCCCGCTCGGGGTCCGGGGTGACGGCGTCGCCCGCTGCGTCGACGAACGCCACGCCCGGGAAGCCGTACAGGCTGCACGCGCGCGGGGACCGGTTGGTCAGCACGAGGGCGAAGTTCTGCTGCCCGGCCCCGGGGTGGTCGGGCCCGAGGGACGCCTTCAGGTCGGAGGTGCGGCAGCGTTTCGGCGCCGGCGCGGCGGGCGACGCCACCGCCGAACCGGTGCCGGCCGGCTCGGCGGGGCTCGGGGTGTCGCCGCCGTCGGGCCCCGGGGCGGTCGCCGACGGCGTACCGGTGGCGGCGGACGCGGGCGGGGTGCTCCCGGAGGTGCCGTCCGCTCCGTGGCCCGTACACGCGGTCAGCACGGCGCAGCAGGCGAGTACGGCGGGCAGGAGATGACGGTGCGTCATGGTGCTTCTTCCTCGGGGCGCCCCGGGCTCGCGGGCGCCGTGGCGGATGTGGGCGCCCGGGGCCGGGCGCGGTGACGGGCGGCGGGCCGGGTCAGTGGCCGGTGCGGACGGACCGGACGGCGCGCAGGATCAGGTCGGTGACGGGGCCGGGGTCGCTCACGGACACCGCGTGCGGGGCGCGGACGGCGACGGTGTGGGCGCGGGCGCGCTCGGCCATCCAGCGTTCGGCGGCCGGCGGGATGTTGCGGTCCTCGGTGGCCACGAGGTACCAGCTGGGGATCTTCTTCCACGCGGCGGCGGTGGCCGGTTCCCGGAGCGCGGCGAGGGTGATCGGGCGCTGGCCGGCGGCCATGGCCTGGGCGATCGGCACGGGGACACCGGCGGCGAACTGGTTGCGGAAGAGGTCCTGCCTGATGACCAGTTCATCGCCCTGGCCGCCGTCGGGCAGCGGGTAGTGCTGGGTGACGGTCGCCTCGCCCAGGGTGCTGCCGGGGAACGTGCCGGTGAGCTGGAGCGCGCTCTCCCCGATCTCGGGGACGAAGGCGGCGATGTAGACCAGCGCCTTGACGCTCGGCAGACCGGCCGCGGCCTGGCTGATGACGGCGCCGCCGTAGGAGTGACCGACCAGCACGACCGGTCCGCTGACGCTCTCCAGGACGCTGCGGATGTAGGCGGCGTCGCTCGCCAGTCCGCGCAGGGGCAGGGCGGGCACCAGGACGCGGTGGCCCTGCCGCAGCAGACGCTGGACGACGGCGCGCCAGCTGGAGCCGTCGGCGAACGCGCCGTGGATGAGGACGACGGTGGGGCCGGCCGGGCGGCCGTGTCCGGTGGCCGGACGGCCGGCGGCCGGCGCGGCGTGCGCGATGCCGGCGGTGCCCAGGGCGGCGGCGCCGGCCAGGAGGGACGTGGTCACGGTACGGCGCGAGATCGGTGAGTTCATCGTTCGCTCTCTGTCAGGGGTGGAGGGGGGTGCGGGCCGGGGTCAGCGGGAGGTGGCCCGGACGGCGTCCTCGATGAGGCGCACGACCCGCTCGGGGTGGGCGAGCATGACCAGGTGGGAGGAGTCCACCTCGACGGTGGTCATGCCGGCCCGCCGGTAGCCGTAGCGCTCCACGTCGGGGTTGATGGTGTGGTCGGCGGAGGCGACCAGGCCCCAGGACGGCTTGGTCTTCCAGGCCGCGGCCGGGGCCGCCTCGGTGAAGGCCCGAGCGGCCAGCGGGCGCTGGGACACGGCGAGGGCGGAGGCGAGGCGGGGGTCGACGTCGGCGGCGAAGACGGCCGGGAACCTGTCGGGCCGGACCGACACGTCGGTTCCGGGCTGGTCCGGGCCCTCGGCCGGGAACGGGGTGCGGACGAGGGCGTCGGCCAGGTCGGAGTCGGGGAAGCGGCCCTGCAGCTCGCCGAGGCTCTCGCCTTCCTCCAGGGCGTAGGCGGCCAGGTAGACCAGGGCGCTGACGTTGTCCTCGGTCCCGGCGACCGTGATGACGGCACCACCGTAGGAGTGGCCCACCAGGACGACGGGGCCGGGGATCTGGCGGACGATCCCGGCGACGTAGGCGGCGTCACCGATGAGGCTGCGGTTGGGCACGGCCGGGGCGACGACGTCGAGGCCGCGGGCGACCAGCCGGGGGATGACCTCGGCGTAGCTGGAGGCGTCGGCGAAGGCTCCGTGGACGAGGACGACGGTCGGTCCGCCGGTACGGGACATGGGGGAACTCCCTGGTAGCTGGGGTGGGTGCCGGTCCGCGCCCGGCTGCCGGGCGGGTGGGGGCCCGTGGGTGGTGCCGGGGCCGCGGGACGCCCGGACGGGTCGGGTCGTCCGGTTCGTGCGCGGGGAGCGCGCCACCACGCCGTGGGCGGAAACCACCGGTACGTCCGAGACCCTAGGGCGGGCGGGAGTGGGCGGATTGACTGTCTGTGCACCACATGTGGCCTGTGCGCGCTCAGCGTCCGCCGGCCCCTCCGGGGGCGCCGTATCGTCGGGATCCCGGCATCCGGGACATCGATTCGGAGGGTTGTGTGCTGCTGCTCGATCTCGCCACCGTGGCGCCCCGTGACCGGGCCGGCGCGTTCCACCACGCGCTGACGGACTCGTCGGTGCCCAACGACGTGGTCCACGAGGAGCCCGCGTCCGGCATCCACGCCCGTATGCGGATGTGGCGGGTGGGCGACCTGCCCCTCTTCGCCACCCGCAACTCCGGCTTCGAGGTGCGGCGCACGCAGCGGCACGTCCGGCACCACCGCAGCAACCCGATCGTCTCCGTCTCGCTCCAGCCCGAGGGTGTGCACCGGGCCGAGGTGTCCGGAGTGCGGCGGCTGCTGGGCTCGGACGACATCTGCGTCTTCCACGAGCTGTCGCCCCGGGTGTACGGCTGGTCCGGTGACGGGGCGTCCCAGTCGATGATGTTCGACATGCACCGGCTGGGCCTGCCGGTGGACGTGGTGGTGCGGGCGGCGGGACGGCTGCGTGCCAGTCCGCTGCACGACCTGGTGCTGACGCATCTGCGCGGGGTGTGGCGCGACCCGGACGGCCTGGAGGCCGACCCCGGTGCGCGCCATGTGGCGTCCGCGACGACCGATCTGGTGCGCGCGCTGCTCGTGTCGGCCGCGCACGCCGAGGAGTCCGCCGCGGTTCGGTCCGCCATGGACGACACCCTGCTCACCCGGATCATGACCTATGCGCGGCGCCACCTCGCGGACCGCGATCTGACGCCCGAACGGATCGCGGCGGAGCACGCGGTCTCCGTGCGCCGGCTCTACGTGCTGCTCAGCGGGGCGGGGCTCAGCCTGGAGCAGTGGCTCATCACCGAGCGCCTGGGCAAGGCGCGGGAAATGCTGGCCTCCGCCCGGTACGACCGGCTCACCGTGGCGGCGATCGGCGCCCGCTGCGGGTTCAGCAGCCCCAGCCACTTCAGCCGGCGCTTCCAGGCGGCGTACGGGGTGGCGCCGAGCGAGTGGCGGCGGCTCCGGCGCGAGGAGGCGAGGGGCGCGGCCGGGTGAGCCGGCACCCGCCGCCGCACGCGTCGGTGCCTCCCTCGGGAGGAGTCAGGCGGCGTGCAGCGCGGTGTGCAGGGTGTCCGTCACCTGGATGCGGGCCGCCCGCGAGGCGTCGGTGCCGCGGAGGGAGTCGAAGAGCACGAAGCCGTGGATGGTCCCGTGGTAGCGGATCGACACGACGGGGACGTCCGCCTCCCGCAGGCGGGAGGCGTAGGCCTCGCCCTCGTCGCGGAGCACGTCCGCCTCCGCGGTGAGGACGAGTGCCGGCGGCAGGCCGTGCAGCGACCGGGTGGGTGCGCGCAGCGGGGAGACGGTGTCGTGCGTCCGGATCCGCGGGTCGGGCGCGTACTGCTCCCAGTAGTCGCGCATGGCCGCGCGGCTCAGGAAGTAGCCGTCGGCGAACTGCTCGTAGGAAGGGGTGTCCATCGCGGCGTCGGTCACCGGGCAGAGCAGTACCTGGTGCCGCAGGGCCGGGCCACCGCGCCTGCGCGCCAGGAGGGCGAGCGAGGCGGCGTGCTGGGCGCCCGCGCTGGCACCGACGACGGCCATCCTGGTCCCGTCCAGCCCGCATCCCGGGCCGTGCCGGGCGAGCCACCGGGCCACGGTGTACGCCCGCTCGACGGCGCCGGGATAGCGGACGTCCTCCGGCGCGTCGTACTCCGGGATGACCACGGCGGCGTCCGCCCCGAGGACGAGGTCCGTCAGCAGGTGCCCGTGCGCGTACGCGTCGGTCAGCATCCAGCCGAGGCCGTGCAGGTAGAGCACCACCGGCAGCTCTTCGTCGCTGCCGGCGGGGCGGAGGATGCGTACCCGGACGCGGTGGCCGTCGCTGCCCGGCAGGGCCAGCCACTCCTCCTCGACGTCCGGCTCGTCGGCGTCGTCACCGGTCCACAGGGACGCCATCCGCGCCCTGGCGCCGACCGCGTCCGGGTCCGAGGACGCGGGCAGTGCGTGCGTCTCGACGAAGGCGCGTGTCAGCCGCTCCAGGACAGGCGCGGCCCCGGGGGCCGGAACGTCATCGTGCAAGAGAACTCCTGCGAGGGGGCCCGGCCGTTCGAAGGACCGGGCCGTCGGAAAGGGTGCCGGCCCCTCCCCCGCGGCCGGGCAGGCAGGCGTGCGGCGCCGGAGGCGGCTCCACCGGCACGACTGCCCAGCCTAGGGCGCGGTAGACGTGATGCGCTCGGCACCGTGCCATGGATACTTGCCGCTGCGTGCACAGTTCCGGCGTCAGCCGCCCCCGCCCGCGGTGCCCTCGGGCGGCCGGGTACGATCCCGCCACTCGCGGGGTGACACGCCGTAGGCCGCGCGGAAACTCCGGCTGAAGTGGGTGGCGTTGGCGAAGCCCCACCGCTTGGCCACCACCCCCACCGCGACGTCCCGCGCCCCGGGCCGGGCCAGCTCGCGCCGTGCCTCCTCCAGGCGGCGGTGCTGCACCCACCGGCCGACCGTGCTGCCCTGGCCCTCGAAGAGCTTGTGCAGATAGCGGACCGAGATGTGCTGGGCCGCGGCGATGGTGGCAGGGCTCAGGGTGCGGTCCCACAGCCGCGCGTCGACGTGGGCACGCACGCGCCGCAGGAGTTCCCGCTGCTCCTGGCCCGCTCCGGACGCGGGTTCGGCACCCGCCCCGCCCCCGGCCTCCACCGCGTTCACGCTGTCCCCCACGTGCTGCGCGTCCACCGCACCCTCCGCGCCGGCCGCGCCCTCCGCGTCCTCCGCGTCCTCCGCCGCGAGCGAGCCGACGAACCCGGTGACCGTCGTGGCCAGACGGAGGGCCGTCGCCGGCGGGAACGCGGGCAGGGTGTCGAGGAACGTCCGCAGGAGGGGGCCGAGCAGGGGCGCCACGGAGCCGTCGGCGAAGGGCGCCCGGGCGCTGAGCGCCCGCACCTGGCGGTCGGTCAGTGCGAGGGCGGCCCGTGGGATCCGCAGGAGGTGCAGTTCGAAGTCCTCCGACTCGTGCAGCAGGAAGGGCACCGCTCCGTCGCAGACGAAGATGTCGTCCGCACGGCAGGCCGCGGTGCCGTCACCGCGGACGAGGGTGGCCCGGCCGGACGAGTGCACGCCCAGCGTCAAGTGGGGCTCGGTGGCGTCCCCGGTGGGGCGGACGAAGGACCGCCCCGGTCCGCGGTAGGTGCTGACCTGGAGCAGGCCGAGCATGCGGACCTGTGCCGGCCCGGTGAAGCGGGCGGCGGCACGGGCGTGGGCGGGCAGGAAGGCGCGCGTCGCCGCGGGCACCGGCGCGCTCGCCAGGGTCAGGTCCGGGTACGGGTACGGGGGTCGGCCGGCGGCGCTGCCGGTTGGGGCGGGCGGGGGCATCGAGTTCATGGGATCCCCTGGTGGAAACGGTGGTTCCGCGCCGGGACGGTGCGGCGGTGGACGTCCGGTGAGGAGCCCACGCAACTCAGCCTGGAGCGGCCGGCCGGCGCGCAGGAGGCCGTCCGGCGTTCCGTGCGGACAGGGGCATGAGCCGTGCGCGGTGAGGCATCGCCGCGTGCGTCACCCGGCAAGAAGCACCGGGCGCGCGCCTCTAGGGTCGACACGCGGGGCTCCCGCGGTCATCTCCGCATGAGATGACTGCCATCCCGAACGATCGCGTCAGGTGAGGAAGCCGGCCGGCGGTCAGGTCGTTGTGCTGCATGACGAAAGAAGGTGCACATGTCCACACCGCTCGATCACCGCCGTGGAACCGGCTCCGGGCGTCAGGCCCAGGGCGTGCCCGGCTGGCTGGTCGCCCTCCTGGCCGTCGCGTCCGGGATGACGGTCGCCAACCTCTACTACGCGCAGCCGCTGTTGTCGTCGCTGAGCGACGTGTTCGGGATCAGCGAGGCCACCGCCGGCACGCTGATCACTCTGACCCAGATCGGCTACGTCCTCGGCATGATCTTCCTGGTGCCGCTCGGCGACCGGCTGGAGAAGCGCAATCTGGTCTCCGTCCTGCTGATCGTGACGACGGCCGCCCTCGTGGTGGCGGGACTGGCCCCGAACTTCCCCGTGCTGCTGATCGCCGCGCTGATCAGTGGTGCCACCTCGGTCGTGGCCCAGATCCTCGTGCCCTTCGCCGCCAGCCTCGCCCCGGACCATGCCAGGGGCCGGGTCGTCGGCCGGGTCATGAGCGGTCTGCTCACCGGCATCCTGCTCTCCCGGACCCTCAGCAGCCTGGTCTCCGACGTCGCCGGCTGGCGGGTGGTCTTCCTCGGCTCCGCCGCCCTGATGGCCCTGCTCACGGTGGCGCTGCGCGTCGCCCTCCCCGACCACGCCCCCACCACCTCCGTCCCGTACCACCACGTGCTGCGGTCCACGGTCCGGCTGGTACGCACCCATCCGGCGCTGCTGCGCCGCGGGCTGTACCAAGCGGCGATGTTCGGAGCGTTCAGCGCCTTCTGGACCACGGTCTCCTTCGTCCTGACCGGTCCCCGCTTCCACTACTCGCCGATCGGCGTCGGCGTCTTCGCGCTCGTGGGCGCGGCGGGCGCGGCGGTGGCCCCGTTCGCCGGCCACTGGGCGGACCGGGGGCTCACGCGGCCCATGACCGGTGCCGCGTTCGCGGTCGCCGCGCTGGCCTTCGTGCTCGCGGGTCTGGGCGGACACAGCATCGTGCTGATAGCCCTGGCCGCGATCCTGATCGACATGGCCGTACAGGCGACGCTCATCCTCGGACAGCACACCATCTACGCCCTCGACCCCAGCGCCCGGGCCCGTCTGAACAGCGCGTTCATCGCCATGTTCTTCGTCGGCGGCGCGGCCGGCTCCCAGCTCGGCTCCACGGTCTACCACGCCGCGGGCTGGGCCGGCCTCAGCGTCCTCGGTGCGGTGCTCCCGCTGGCCGCGCTGGTCTACTGGGTCTTCGAGCCCCGGACGGCGCCCCCGGCCCCGGCCGCGGAGACCCGCGACTGAGGACGCCGGGCCGGTCCGGCCGGCACACCGTTCACAGGCGCCTGACGGACCGCCCCGCCGTCAGGCGCACCCCCACGACGCGGCACGGGTCCCGCCCCGCGGCAACCGGCCCCGCACCACCCGGAGGAGCACACGATGGATCTGCGGCAGATGGAGGTCGTCGTCGCGGTGGCCGACGCGGGCGGCTTCACCGCGGCGGCGCGACAGCTGCACGTGGTGCAGTCGGCGGTGTCGGGCACGGTCCGCGCCCTCGAACGCGAGCTGGGCGCGCCCCTCTTCGACCGCACCACGCACCGGGTCGCGCTGACGCCGGCGGGCGAGGCGTTCGTGCCGGCGGCGCGCGCCGCCCTGCGCGCCGCGGAAGCCGCCCGGGAGGCGGTCGACGCGGTGCGGGGGCAGCTGCGGGGCCGGATCACGGTGGGCACGATGCAGGGGGTCTGGGCCGGGCTCCACCACGCCCTGGCCGCGCTGCGGGCGGAGCATCCGGGGCTCGGCGTGCAGCTGCGGCAGGCGGCGGTCGCCGACATCCGGCAGGCCCTGCGCGAGGGCACGGTCGACCTGGCCGTGGTGGCCCTGGACCGCCAGCAGCAGCGCGGGCTGACCACCCGGCTGCTGTCCGAGGAGGAGATGGTGCTGGTCGCGTCGCCGCGCCGGGTCCTGGGGGCCACGACGCCCCAGGGCGAGGTGGAGCTCGCCGATGCCGCCCGGCTGCCGCTGGTGGACTTCAGCCCGGGCTGGGCGATCCGTCACTCGGTGGACCGCGCCTTCCGGGCCGCGGGCGTCGACCGTGCCACGACGTTCGAGGTGAACGACATCGTGGCGGCGGCCGAGCTGGTCCGCAACGATCTCGGGATCTGCATCCTGCCCAGGTCGATCGCGGACCGCTTCCCCGACCTGGCCACATATGGTTTCCGGCACCACGCACCCCACTGGAAGATCATGCTGGTGCGCCCTCCGGGTGAGGCGTCACCCGCGGTCGCCGCGCTGTGGCGGCACTTCACGTGATCGTTTCTGCCTGCTTTGTTCCTGGTGGCCGCCGGTTGCCGCTGCTTGGCTGGGCGGGGAACACAACCAGTACGGCGCCCCGGTGCCACGCATGCCAAGGGAGAGCCAGTTGAGCCTGGTGCTGACGACCGACACGGTGCCGGACCAGGAGAAGGTCGCGTACTGGAACGACGCGGTGAGCAGGGCTCTGGTGCCGGTCACCGTGGCCCCCCGCGACAGCCGGCGGTTCGACGGCAGGATCGCCAGCGACTGCCTGGGGTACCTGCGGGTCTCGCGCATGGAGGCCGACGCCGGGCGGGTCAGCCGCACGCCGGCCCTGATCGAGCGCTCACCCGAGGCCCTCGTGGCGGTCGGCCTGCTGGTGTCGGGCACCGCCACCTTCCTCCAGGACGGCCGGCGGGCCGAGATGAGCGGGGGCGACCTGGTGTTCTACGACACCGCGCGGCCGTTCTCCTTCACCTATCCGGAGCGGTTCGCCACCCATGTCTTCCAGCTGCCGCGCCATGTGCTGGGCGTCTCGGACAGCGACATCAAGCGGGTCACGGGTACCGCGATCGGCACGGCACAGGGCCTGGGCTCGGTGCTGCGGCCCTTCCTCGCCACCCTGGCCGACGCGGCCCCCTCCTACCCGGCGGCCGTCGGGCACCGGCTGGCCGGTCATGTCGTCGACCTGTTCGCCACCCTCATCACCGACCAGACCCTGCGGGACCCGGACGACGGCCGCGACCACCTCGTGCTGAGCGTGCGGGCCCACATCGACCACAAGCTCGGCGACCCCTCCCTCTCACCGGAGTCCATCGCCCGCGCGCACCACATATCCGTCCGCTACCTGCACCGGCTCTTCGAGGGCGAGGGCATCACCGTCAGCCGTCTCATCCAGCAGCGGCGACTGGAGGCGTGCGGGCGTGAACTGGCCCGTCGCGGGAGGGTGACGCCGACCGTGTCGGCGGTGGCCCGGCGCTGGGGATTCGTCAATCCCGCCCACTTCAGCCGGGCGTTCCGCGCCGCGTACGGGCTCTCCCCCCGCGAGTGGCGCACCCTGCACCTGGAACGGGGCGAGGACGAGCAGCCCGCGAGGCCGGCCCTCACCTGACAACCACGCCGGGCGGCGAGTACCGGCGGTCGCCGCCCAGGCGGACGAGCCGGCAGCGGGGCAAGGACGGACAGCCGACGACGCCGGCCCTCACCTGACAACCACGCCGGGCCGCGGGTACCGGCGGTCGCCGCCCAGGCGGACGAGCCGGCAGCGGGGCAAGGACGGACAACCGACGACGCCGGCCCTCACCTGACAACCACGCCGGGCCGCGGGTACCGGCGGTCGCCGCCCAGGCGGACGAGCCGGGAGCGGGGCGAGGACGGACAACCGACGACGCCGGCCCTCACCTGACAGCCACGCCGGGCGGCGGGTGCCGGCGGTCGCCGTCCAGGCGGGCGAGCCGGGAGCGGGCCTCGGCGACCCGTCGCGGGTCCGCGTCGCTGCCGAGGGCGACGCACCGCGTGAACGCCTCACGGGCCTCGGCCGGACGGCCGGCTCCGAGGAGGACGTCGCCGAGCACGAGGAGGTAGCGGCTCTCCAGGGCGATGTTGCCGTCCGTGCGGGACAGCGCGACCGACGCCCGCAGGTGCTCCACCGCTTCCTCCCAGCGCCCCAGGCGGCTGTAGGCGCCCCCTAGTCCCGCGAGTGCGTTGACCCGGGTGAAGGCGGCGATGTGCGGTTCGACGCGGTCGCCGACCTCGTCCAGGCGGGTCAGGACCTGCCGGTAGGCGTCGGCCGCCTCCTCGTCGCGCCCGGCGCCCTTCAGGTCCAGGGCGCGGGAGACGAGGGCCTGGAGCATGCCGTGCAGGTCTCCGGCGGCCTCGAACAGCGCGACCGACAGGGCGCTCTGCTCGGCGGCCGGGCCCTCTTCGCGCAGCACGCGGTGGGCCCAGGCGGCGTACGCGTGCGCCCAGGCCTGCTGCTCGGCGTCACCGGCCCGCCGGGCCGCGGCGAGCGCGCGGGCGGCGAGCGGGAGGCTGTCCCGGGGCCGGCCCTCGCAGATCAGCACGGCCCAGGCGTAGTAGTTGAGCTGGGTCGCTTCGAGCACGGGGTCGCCGAGCGCCTCGGCGGAGCGGACGGCGGTGCCGAAGACCTCCGGCCAGTGCCCCCAGAACATCCACTGGTCGGAGAACCAGTGCAGCGACTCGGCCACCTCGACGACGGTGGCGTGGTCGCCGTCCGCCGCGGCGGCGTGCAGGGCCGCCAGCCAGTTGGCGGCCTCCGCCTGGAGCCACTCACGGGCCTTGTCGGCGCTGGAGAGGTCCACCGTGCCGCGCCAGGAGGCGGGCGGGGCCCCGTGGCCGGGTTCGTACCACCGCCCCGCCACGACGGCCGTCTCCAGCAGCCAGCGGAACATCGACCGGCGGGCCCGTTCGATGTCGGCCTCGCCGTCCTCGGCGGTGAGGCGGCAGCGGCCGTACAGGCACAGCAGGTCGTGGAGCCGGTAGCGGTCCTCGGCGCTGCCGACCAGGCCGGCCTCGACCAGTTCCTCCAGGGTGTCCTCGGCGTCGTGGACGTCCTGGCCGGTGAGCCGGGCGGCGCAGGCGGCGCCCACGTCCGGGCCGGGGACCAGGGACAGGCGGCGGAACAGGCGGGCGGCCGTGGGTGTGAGCTGCCGGTAGGACAGGTCGAAGGCCGTCGTGACGCGTACGTCCCCGGCGGACAGCGCGTCCAGCCGCCGTTCCTCGCTCGCCAGCCGGTCCGCGAGCCGGCGCACGGTCCATCCCGTGCGGGTCGCCAGCCAGTTGCCCGCGATCCGCAGGGCCAGCGGCAGGTGCTCGCACAGCCGGGCGACCTCCTCCAGGGCCTCGGGTTCGGCCGTCGCGCGCGCCCCGCCGACGAGGGAGGCCAGGAAGGCGGCCGACTCGGCGGGTCCGAGCCCGCCGAGGGGCAGCCGGTGCACGTCGTCCAGTCCGGTGAGCATGCGGCGGCTGGTCACCAGGACCAGGGTCCCGCCCGAGCCCGGCAGCAGCGGGCGTACCTGCGCCTCGTCACGGGCGTCGTCCAGCACCAGCAGGCAGCGGCGGTCGGCGAGGACCTGCCGGTAGAGGGCGGGGTGGGCCTGCGGTCCCGTCTTGGCCAGGTCGCGGTCGGGCACGCCGAAGGCCTTGAGCACCCGGACCATCAGTTCGGAGGGGGCGGGCGGGCTGTCGTCGGTCCCTCTGAGGTCGACCACGAGCTGGCCGTCCGGGAAGCGGTCCGCGAGCCGGCGGGCGGCGCGCAGCGCGAGGGTGGTCTTTCCGGTGCCCGGCGGTCCGTGGATGACGACCACGACGGGCTGGGCGTCCGCGGCACCACCGCCCTGTGCGGCACCACCGCCCTCTGCGGGGGCGCGGTCCGTCCGGGGCCGTACGGCCAGTGCCTCCAGGCCGGCCAGTTCGTCGGCGCGGCCGACGAAGTCGTCGATGCCGCGCGGGAAGGAGCGGACGCCGACGGGACTGTATCCGGGGGCGCGTCCGGCGCGGGCGGCGGCGAGCAGCCCTTCCCGGTCGGCGTCGTCCAGGCCGAGGCCGTCCGCGAGCGCGGCCACCGTCCGCCGTTGCGGCGCGGCCCGCCGTCCGCGTTCCAGGTCGCCGATGCCCCGCTCGCTGACCCCGGAGGCCTCCGCCAGGGCCTCGATGGTCAGTGATTTCGCCCGTCGCATCGAGCGCAGCAACGGCCCGAACGCGACCTCCTGTCCGGACATGTCCGTCCTTTCCCCCGGCTCGCTTGAATATTGTAGTACCGGGCGCTCGGCCGCAAGGGCCGCCGAGCGCAGGGGCGGCCGTCCTGGCGTACGTCACGACGCGTGACATCCGGGACACGCGTGGTTCCCGAGGCCCCCGGCAGGTGATAGACACAGCGGGATCGCAGTTCCTGTCCGCCAGCAGGAAGGTTGCCGCCGCATGTCTGCAACACGCCGTCAGGTCCTGGCCGGAGCGAGCGCCCTGGGAGCGTGCGTCGCCTTCACCGGGGCCCTGTCCGAGCTCTTCGCGGGCACCGCCGCCGCACAGCCCCTCGGCCGCACCGGCTACGGCCCGCTCGTCTCCGATCCGCACGGCCTGCTCGATCTGCCGAAAGGTTTCCGCTACACCGTGCTCTCCCGCGAGGGCGACCAGCTCCGCTCCGGGGAGGGCCGGGTCCCCTCGAACCACGACGGCATGGCCGCCTTCGGCGGCAGAGGGGGCCGCACCCACCTCGTGCGCAACCACGAGAACCGCGTCACCGCGCCGGTCCCGGTCCCGACCGTCAGCGGCCTCACCTACGACCCGGCCGGCAAGGGCGGCTGTACGGCGCTCACGCTCGACGCGCACCGGCAGGTGCTGTCCGAGCGGGTCGCCATCGCCGGTACGGCCGTCAACTGCGCGGGCGGCCGGACCCCTTGGGGCACCTGGCTGACCTGCGAGGAGACCGAGGACCGTGCGGGCACCAACGGCTACACGAAGGACCACGGCTTCGTCTTCGAGGTCCACCCCACCGACCCGCACCGCACCGGCGCCGTCCCGCTGACCGCAATGGGCCGCTTCCAGCACGAGGCAGTCGCGATCGACCCGCGCTCCGGCGTCGTCTACGAGACCGAGGACGCCTTCCAGAAGCCGTTCGGCCTCTTCTACCGCTTCCTGCCGGACAAGCCGCTCGGCGGTGTCGGTTCGCTGCGCGCGGGCGGCCGGCTCCAGGCGATGCGGGTGCCCGGCGTGCCGGACCTGTCCCCGGTCCAGGAGCCGGGGACGCGCTTCGACGGCATCGAGTGGGCGGACGTCCCCGACCCGCTGGCCGCCGCCACTCCCACCCGGTTTCAGGACTACGGCCCCGGCGGCATCACCCACGCGCAGAAACTGGAGGGCTGCTACTGGGGCGGCAGCTGTGTGTACTTCGTGTCGTCCTTCGCCCGCGGCGCGGACGGCTCCGCGGCCGACCACTACGGCCAGATCTGGCGCTACGACCCGGCGCACCGCCGGCTGACCCTGGTCGTCGTGTTCGGCCCGGACACCGATGTGCGGCTGCCCGGCGAGTCCCCGGACAACATCTGCCTCGCCCCCGGCGGCGGCCTGATGGTGTGCGAGGACGGCAACGGGGCCCAGCACGTCTTCGGCGTGACCCGCGCAGGCGAGGTGTACCCGATGGCCCGGAACCGCCAGGCCCTCACGGCGGGTACGGCCCAGGAGCCGGAGTACGGCGAGTTCGCGGGGGTCACCTTCTCCGCCGACGGCGAGACGATGTACGTCAACTGCTACACGCCCGGAACGACGTTCGCGGTGACCGGCCCCTGGCGCGGCTAGGAGCTGTCCGGGCGATCACGGTCGCTGTCGGCCTCTGTGAAGTCGACTGCCCAAGTCCGTTTGACGCGGGCCCGCGCGGCGAGCAGCGCGACCGGCCCGGCACCCCGACGCCGGGCCGACATCCGCAGCAGGTGGCCCCTTTCGCCGGCCGAGGCGAGGAAGTACGGGCCGGGAAGGCGGTGTTCGCGGGCCCCGCGCGGCGAGCAGGGCGACCGGCTCGGCACTTTGGTGACGGACGGTCGGCCTCGGACGCCTTGTCTCCGCCGGCCCCGGCGAGGTGGTCGACGGTGCGCGTGGACAACGGCCGGCGGCGCTGACGACAAGCGGGCAGGTGTCCTCGGCGCGTTCGCAGGTTCCCCTCTCGCCAGTCCAACGGCCGCCGGAGGCACGCGGGTTGGACCTGTGCCGCGCGGACGGCTGCGGTCAACGAGTCCGATCCAGCCTCCCGCGCGGCGGTTCCGGTCCGGCCCGCGCGGCGGCGAGGACGCACGGAATGCCACCGGCCGTGTCTGACGGCGGCCGTCCCGCGGTCTCGCCTCCCGTCGCGCGTTCCGTGGCGGCTGCGTCGCACAGGGCGGACAGTGGAGTCAGGGCTACCAGGGAAGCGAGATGATCATGGACCGTTACCCGCCCATCGCCGACCACGGCCTCGTCGGGGACCTGCAGACCGCTGCTCTCGTGTCGTCCCAGGGCGTCGTCGACTGGTTCACGGCTCCCCGGTTCGACTCGCCGAGTGTCCTCGCCGCCCTGCTCGACCACGACCGCGGTGGCTACTTCCTGTTCGCGCCGGAGAGCCGGAACGTCACCTGCAAGCAGCTCTGCTACCCGGACACCGCGGTCCTGGTCACGCGGTTCATGTCGCCGGACGGAGTCGGTGAGGTTTTCGACTGCATGCCGCCGGACCGCACCGGCACCCCCACCGACAGGCACGTGCTGCTACGCGGCGTCAGGGCGGTCCGTGGCACGGTGCGCTTCACGTTGGAGTGCCGTCCGCGCTTCGACTACGGCCGTGCCGGCCACCGTCTCGACGTGCAGGACGATACCGCCACGTTCCGGGCGCCGAACGCCACCGCCCATCTGCGGAGCACCTTCCCCCTGCGGCAGGACGGCGACGACGTGCGGGGGGTGGTGACCCTGAGGCCGGGTGAGGTGGCCGCGGCGGAGTTCACCGTAGGCGATCCCGGTGGCGGCCCTGCGCCGCCGGTCACCCCGGGCCGGGCGCTGGAGCGGTTCTGGGACGTCGTGGACTTCTGGCAGCGCTGGGTGCACCACTCCAGCGACCGCGGCCGGTGGCCGGGCGTGGTGCACCGCTCGGCCATCACGCTCAAGCTGCTCACCTACGCACCCACGGGTGCTCCCGTCGCCGCGGCCACCATGGGTCTGCCCGAGCAGATCGGGGGTGAACGCAACTGGGACTACCGCTACACCTGGGTCCGCGACGGCTCCCTGTCCGTGCGCGCCCTGCTCGACCTGGGGTTCGACGAGGAGGCGGCGCAGTTCACGCGCTGGATGGGAGACCGCCTCCAGGCCCGGAAGGGCGTCGACGGCGAGCCGCTGCAGATCATGTACCGCGTCGACGGGGACCCCGAGCTGCCGGAGGAGATCCTCCCGCACTTCGAGGGCTATCGGGGTTCGTATCCGGTGCGGGTGGGGAACGCGGCGGCCGATCAGCTCCAGCTCGACATCTACGGGGAGGCGCTCTACGCCCTGTCGGAGGGGCGTGAGGTCACCATGGAAGGCAGTTACCACGGCTGGAAGAACGTCGCGCGGACGCTGGACTGGCTGGCCGGTTCCTGGGACCGCCCCGACGAGGGCGTCTGGGAGACCCGTGGCGGGCGCAAGGACTTCACCTTCAGCCGGATGATGGCGTGGGTGGCCTTCGACCGGGGGTTGCGACTGGCGCGGGAGCACAGCCGTCCGGCCGACGCCCCTCGGTGGACCGCGGCTCGCGACGCGATCCTCGAACAGGTGATGGAACGGGGCTGGAACGACAAGGAGCAGGCCCTCGTCCAGCACTACGGGAGCGACGTCCTCGACGCTTCGCTGCTGCTCGTTCCGCGGGTCGGGTTCCTGGCGCCCAGGACGGTGAGCTGGCTGTCGACCCTGGACGCGATGGAGCGCAGGCTGGTGTCCGACAGCCTCGTCTACCGCTACGACCCCGCGGCCTCCCCGGACGGGCTGCGCGGTTCGGAGGGCACCTTCAGCCTCTGCACCTTCCTCTACGTCGACGCCCTCGCCCGCGCCGGTCGGACTCGTCCGGCACGCTACGCGTTCGAGAAGATGCAGACCTACGCCAACCACGTCGGCCTGTTCGCCGAGGAGATCGGCCCCAGCGGCGAGCAGTTGGGCAACTTCCCGCAGGCGTTCACGCATCTGTCGCTGATCATGGCCGCCACCACCCTGGACGACGCCCTAGACCAGCAGCGCGAGTGAGCGCCGCCCCGGCGTCCCGCCTGCCGGCCGGGGTCGCGCGGCGGTTCAGCCTCCGGTGGCGAAGCCGGGGAAGAGGGTCATGCCGCCGTCCACGTAGAGGGTGGTGCCCACCACGTAGTCCATCAGGTCCGAGGCGAGGCCGACGACCGCGTGGGCGATGTCCTCGGGATCGCCGACACGCCCGTAGGGGATCAGCCGCAACAGCTCCTTCTCCGCATCGGCGGTGTCCCAGGCGTCGCGGTTGATGGGTGTCCTGATGGCTCCAGGAGCCACTGCGTTGACCCTGATCCGGTGGGGTGCGAGCTCCTGGGCGAGTGTCGCCATCATCATCTGCACGCCGCCCTTGGACGCGGCGTAGTTGACGTGCCCGGCCCAGGGGATGATCTGGTGCACCGAGCTCATACAGACGATCTTCCCAGCCGCCCGCGACACCTCGGGGACGACCCCCCGCCTGAGGAACTCCCTGGTCGCCTCCCGGGCGCACAGGAACTGGCCGGTGAGGTTGACGTCCAGCACCTTCTGCCACTGGGCGGTCGTCATGTCGGTGAGCGGAGCGTCGCGCTGCAGCCCGGCGTTGGCCACGAGGATGTCGATGGTCCCGAACTCCTGCACCATCCGTGCGATCATCGCAGCGACCTGGTCCTCCTGGGACACGTCGGCCTCGTAGGCGGCCGCCCGCACGCCCAACCCGGAGATCTCCTCGACCACCCGCTCGGCCTCCTCGCGCCCGACGACGTAGTTCACGACCACGTCGGCTCCGGCGCGTCCCAGCCCGATGGCCGTCGCCTTGCCGATGCCCGAGTTGGCGCCGGTGACCAGTGCCTTCTGGCCTTTGAGTAGCTGCGCGGGAACAACGCCCTGCGAGGCTCCCTGAGTCACGCTCACGCCCGTTCTCCTCCTCGTCCGGCCGGCCGGCCGCGGGACCCACGCGGGTCCGGCGGTCCCTGTCGACACCGAACCATCGCAGAGGCCAGGCCACACCCCGGGTGCGGGCTGATTGCGCCGATCGGCCGAACACGGCCGGCCCCCGGCACGGACATCGGCGCCGGTCGGCAAGGTGGCACTTCGTCCGGGTGCGGGTGATATACGCACGGGATAGGCTGACCTGCGGGGAGGCCGTGATCTCCGAGCGGTTCTGCCCGCCGGTCGCCTTGGAGGCGACGACCGGATTCTCTCCGCGGTGACCCGACGGGCGCGGCGCGCATCCCCGCAGTCGACGGAGGCGGGCAGCGGCCGAGCCTCTTTCCCGTCAGCCGTGCCGAGCCCCTGCGCGCCGGCACGGCGCGGCTCCCGGGCCCGCGGCTTGCAGCCCCTGTGGAGGCCGGGATGCGAGTCGTCGTAGATCTTTCCCGATGCGAGGGATACGCGCAGTGCGCCTTCCTGGCCCCGGACGCGTTCCGGATGCACGGCGAGGAAGCGCTGGTGTACGACCCGGCTCCCGACGACGCCCGCCGCGACCAGGTGCTGCGCGCCGCGGCGGCCTGCCCCGTCCAGGCGATCCTGGTCGACCGGACGGAGGAACGGGGCGCGTCGGCGGGAGCTTAGGCGCCCTGACCAGCGCCCCCCGACAACCTGCAAGCCGTCGAGCGTGAGGGCCGCGTCGCGGTCGTCGGGGCGTCACTGGCAGGACTACGGGCCGCGGAGGCGCCGCGCAGCAAGGGTTTCACCGGATCACTGACCATGATCGGCGATGAGCTGGGCGTGGCAGGGGGTGTCCGCCGCCGGTGAGGGGTGCGGTGGAGGGGGGCCGCGACGTCAGGGCTGCCGAGAGCCGATACTTCTCCGGAGAGTACGGGAGGTACCGGCACCCATGACATCCACGCCCGCCCCACCGCTGGTCACGCCGCCGAAGCTGGTGGCGACCGATCTGGACGGCACACTGTTCCGGAGCGACGGCACGCTGTCGCGGCGCACGCGAGCGGCGCTGGCGTCGGCCGAGGGGGCCGGCATACGTGTCGTGCTCGTCACGGGCCGCCCGCCACGCAGCGTGCCGGACCTGCTGGAACGCGTCGGGCCGCACGCCGTCATCGCGGCCAACGGCGCCGCCGTCCACGCACCGGACGGCACCGTCGCCCACACCTTCCCGCTCACGGCCCCCGCGGCCGCCCGTCTCGTGGACCACGTACGCGCCGCGATCCCGGGCGTCTCGTTCGCGGTCGAGTTCGACGGCGCCTTCGGCCACGAACCGGCGTACCCGGCCTGGTCGTTCGGGGACGAGGCCGTCGAACTGATCGGCGCGGCGGAGGAGATCCTCACCCCCGGCTCCGGCCGGCGTCCGCTGAAGATCCTGGCCCACCATCCGGCGGTCCCGCTCGACGCCTTCTACGAGCGGGCGCGCCAGGCCGCCGGCCCGGACGCCGAGACCACCCACTCCACCGGGCTGTCGCTGGTGGAGTTCAGCGCGCCCGGCGTCACGAAGGCCACCACCCTCGTCACCTGGAGCGGCCGGCTCGGCATCGGCACCCAGGAGATCGCCGCCTTCGGTGACATGCCCAACGACCTGCCCATGCTCGGCGCGGTGGGGAACTCCTACGCCATGGCCAACGCCCACCCGGACGTCCTGGCGGCCGCGCGTCACCGTGCGCCCGCCAACGACGAGGACGGGGTGGCGCAGGTGCTGGAGGCGTTCGTCGACGCGATCACACGCCGATCACCCCTGACCGCGTGAGCCCCGGGGGGTGACCCCGCGCCGCCGGGGTGCCCGGGGCCACGCCCTGGACACCCCGGTCCCGGACCACGGGAGGGGTTCCCGCCGCGTCGCTCAGTCGTCCTCCGGGAACTCGCCCGACCACGCGGCGGCCATGCGCAGCAGCGGCTCGGCCTCGGCCTGCCGCCCCTGGCGCTGCAAGGTGCGGCCCAGCATCAGGTGGGCGTAGTGCTCCACCGGATCGCGCTCGATGATCGCGCGGAGCTGTTCCTCGGCACGCCGCAGCTGAGCGGAGTGGTAGTAGGCGCGGGCCAGGAGCAGCCGGGGGCCGGTCTGCTCCGGAGCCTCCTCCACGACGAGGGCGAGCAGCCGCGCGGCCCCGATGTAGTCCTTGGCCTCGAACAGCAGCTGCGCGCGCTCCCAGCGCTCCGTGGTGGTCTCCTCGCGCGGCGCGCCGGCGCCGTTGTCGAACAGGTGCAGGGCGCTCGCCCAGCGGTCGGGCGCCACTCCGTCGCCCGCGGTGTACCCGGTGAAGTCGTCGCTCATCGTTCCTCGTTCTCCTCTGCCGTGGTGGCCGCGTGGGCCCCGGTCTCAGGCCGCCGGTCCGGTGGTGTGCGCGCGTTCCGCGTCGCGGGCCGCGCGCAGGGACGCGTGGGTGGGCGCGTCGGGCACGCCGGCCGGCCGGTTCTTCGCGAACTCGTCACGCAGCACCGGTACGACCTGCGCACCGAGCATCTCGATCTGCTCCAGCGCGGTCTCGAGCGGTATTCCGGCGCCGTCCACCATGAACAGCTGGCGCTGGTAGTCCCCGAAGTGCTCACGGAAGGTGAGCGTCTTCTCGATGACCTGCGCGGGCGTGCCGACGGTCAGCGGGGTCTGCTCCATGTACTCCTCCATCGGGATCCCGCCTCCCATCACCGGTGAGTGGTCGAAGTACGGGCGGAACTCCCGGACGGCGTCCTGGGAGCGCGGACGCATGTGGACGTGGCCGCCGAGTCCGACGACGGCCTGCTCCGGGGTGCCGTGGCCGTAGTGCGCGTACCGCTGCCGGTACAGGTCGATCAGCCTCTTGGTGTGCTCCTTGGGCCAGAAGATGTTGTTGTGGAAAAAGCCGTCGCCGTAGTACGCGGCCTGCTCGGCGATCTCCGGGGAGCGGATCGAGCCGTGCCAGACGAACGGCGCGACGCCGTCCAGCGGGCGCGG